>DATJUF010000181.1:0-3739 GCA_035502655.1 Binataceae bacterium (SeqCode) | reverse complement strand
TCGATGCGCAATTTTCGCCGAGGCTGGCCGGTGGCGGACGGCAGACGCTGAGCACTTGTCGAAATCCTGCAGTTATGCGATGTGCTAAAGCATTAATCAAATGGGCGTCCGCGTCACTATGAGCGCAGCCGAAAAGAAGCTGGAGAAATGGCTAAAGTAGATTTCAACAAAATCCCGAAGTACTCAGAACTGCCGATCAAGCCTGGCGCACCGGCTCATTCGAACTGGGGTGTGTTCGGTGACGATGACGAGATCGGATGCATCAACTTTCTGACGCCAGCCGGTATCGTCGAAGCCGCCAAATTGGTTCGCGACGGAAAAGTGTTTCGTCTCGACAATAAGGTCGGCTATGCGAGTCCGCCGATCGGAGGACGCGCTCCTGCCCGCCAAACGGTGAAAAGCTATGAGGAGCACGGCCTGCTCGCCTTCGACGATATACTGGACAACTACAACACTCAGGAAGGCAGCCAATGGGACGGATTGCGCCACGTCGGTTTCACTTGGGAAAGAAAGTTCTACAATGGCGTCACAGCGGAGCAGGTTAAAAGCACCTCCAAGATTGGCATCCATAACTGGAAAGACAAGATTCTTGGGCGTGGCCTCTTGATAGATGTGTACCGCTATTGCACTGCGAATGGGCGAAAAATAAATCCGCTCGAACCGGAGAAGTACTCGCTCGACGAACTAAAGGGAGCGCTCAAGGCTCAAGGATCACAATTGAAACCTGGCACGATCCTGCTGATTCGTACCGGATGGATGCAAGCGTACTACAATGCCTCGCAGGAGGTCAGGAACAGCCTCGCCTCGCTGACCAATGCGAAGGGCTGCGGGCTCGATGGCGGACTGCCGATGGCGGAATGGCTCTGGGACAACCGGGTCGCCGCACTTGGGAGCGACGCCTTCGCGGCGGAAGCATTCCCCTTCGATTTCAACAGCAAGGAATCGCTGCATATGCTGGCGCTTCCCCTACTTGGACTATCGCTCGGTGAGCAGTTCAATCTTGAAGATCTATCCGAGGACTGCGCAGGCGATGGGCGCTATGAATTTATGGTGGTTTCCGTACCGTTGCACGTGGTCGGAGGCTTCGCTTCGCCGCCGAACGCAGTCGCAATCAAGTAAAGCCGGAACGGCGGACGGATTCGTTCATGGCCAAAGCGCGCGCAGTCGTTCAGGTTGGCGACAAAAAGTTTGAGATGCAGCAATTCGACTTGCCGCGTATCGGCGACGACGACGCGCTGATGCGGGTCGAAGCCTGCGGCATCTGCGGCAGCGATGTAGATCAATATGACGGCAAGCTCAACGGCCTGTTGAGTTTGCCGATGATCCCAGGCCATGAACCAGTTGGCGTCATCGAAGAAATCGGCGCTGAGGCAGCGCGGCGGTGGAATTTGAAAGCTGGTGACCGCGTGGTAGCCGAACCGGCGCGGGGATGCGGTCATTGCGGGGCCTGTAAGCGCGGCGATTCGCGCAACTGCCGGATCGGACGGGCGGGTACCAAAATCTCCGTATGCGGCTTCATCCCGACGACTATACCGCCGGCCTTGTGGGGCGGCATGGCGGAATTCATGTACCTCGATCCTGAGATTGCATTGCATAAGGTTGCGTCCGAGATTCCGCCGGAAGTAGCCGCACTTTATCAGCCTGTGGCGGCGGGCATCAGTTGGGCCCATCGCGTACCCGGCACTAAAATCGGGGACACCGTAGTGATATTTGGCGCGGGCCAGCGGGGAATCGCGTGCGTCGCTGCAGCGCATCAGGCAGGCGCATCGCGTATCGCAGTGATAGCGCGGCGTCAGAGTGAGCGGCGCCTTAAACTAGCAAAGGAGTTCGGCGCGGACGCGGCTATCTATGCAGACGAAGACGTGGCCGCGCAGGTGTTCGAGCTGACCGGCGGCGAAGGTGCCGACGTGGTTGTCGATGTGACGGCCGAGACAATGACGCCGATTGCGCAAGCAGTCGATATAGCGCGGCCGGGTGGAACGATCATCCTCGCGGGTGTCAAAGGCCCGAACGCGGCAATTCCGAATCTCAAGAATGATCGTATATTCGCCAAGGAACTAACTATTCGGGGCGTGAAGAATGCGGATCATGATTCCTTCGCGATAGCGGTAAAGATGATCGAGTCGGGCAAATATCCATTCGCGAAGATGCATACGCACAGCTTCCCGCTGGGCGATCTGGAGCTGGCGATTAAGACACTGGCCGGACGTGTAGCCGGTGAGTATGCAGTCTCCGTCTCGCTCGATCCGGCTATGTAGGCCGTGGCCAGAAGAAGAGCTGCTTAGGGGCTAGGCGACTGACCTGGTGGTTACAGGGGCAAAGAAGCGCCCTGTTACGAGACAACACCCTTGCTGTCAAGGCGAAGAAATAGAGGAAAAGGAAGCAGTCCTTCAAATTCGGGATTCTTCGGGCTGAATATTCCTGATGCCGACCGCGCGATCACGGCCGCTGTAAAGTTTAAGCAGCCGATTTCGCGTCAACCAAATTTCCATAGGATCCGAAGAAAGCGTGGTACCGCGCGTCAAGCGATTCAGACTCGACTCAGTATAAAGCAACAAAAGACCGATCATGAAAAACCGGTCGAGCCAGCGCCGAAACCGATGAGGCGACTCGCGCAGAGTGAAACCGAGGCGCGCGGCTGCGACCGCGAGCATCGTCGTACCGTATAGCGCCTCTATCTGGTGGCCGAGCGAATCGCGCTGCGCCCACGAGGCAATTGCGCGCAGATCTTCACGGCATGCCCGATAGGGATTTACCCCATTTTTAGCAACATTTACCAAAAGCAAGCCATTGTCACAGTGCAATTCGGCAATAATTGCATTTTTGCGAATCACTGATCCATCGGGAAAGGATAAGGGCGGGCCTTTGTACTTTCTGAGGCGAATATGCAGTATGCCATAAGGTTCGTTTGAAACTCGCATTGTCGGCCAGAGCTTGTGTGCAAGTTGCTCCCACTTTGGCCACACTGCCAGCAGGCCGCCGGGTTTGCCGGGTTTAGTGCCATACGCCAGGATTTTCCATAACCTCACTCCAGCGCGGGTCAGCCCAGCTCTGGAAGGGTGCAGCAAGTGCCGCTTTTCCTTATATTTGTCCGGACCGCGAGGGAACGTCAGTAGCGAATGCTGCACTTAAGGCCTCCGATCCCAGCCGGGAATCATAATCGCTCTATCCTAAGAGCTGGACGAGGACCGTACAGGCGAAAAAACGCCCACTAATTTTGCTTGCATTCATACGCAAAACGCATACCGATGGGAAGCCCAGAGAACTCACAGAAACGGACTAATCACATACTTGTGCCGCGTCTGACCATCCGGTTAGAAGGCAGCGGCAAAGTCTAGTCAGTGACCCAGTCAAGCTTTCACGCGGCTGTTGATAGCATTGCATTCCAGATGCATATAATGAGTCAATACCAGATCAGGGAGTGCCATCGCATCGAGGCACCCTCTAGTCGATAAGGCTTCAGACGACGCGAACGTGATAGTCATTCGTGCTATTCGCCCGTTTTGACAAGCGGCATCGTCAGCTAGCGGCTGTGTGGCAACGCCTCATCCAGCACCCGGCGGGCAAGACTCTGGCTAGTGCCAGGAAGCTACTTGATATACATGTTGCGCTTGCCCTAGCCGCAGTTATAGTCATTCTGCATCTTGCTTTGCTTGGCGCCTCACTTGGGGATTATCGTGTCACGATAGATTCTGCATACCACGTTGCGATGGCACGCCAGTGGATTGACCACTTCCCT
>DATJUF010000180.1:0-25977 GCA_035502655.1 Binataceae bacterium (SeqCode) | reverse complement strand
GCGACTGGCGTCGCACAGCGCGCGCTCGACGAATGCCTCAAGTATTCAAAGCAGCGCCGCGCCTTCGGCCAGCCTATCGCGAGTTTTCAGGCTATCCAGTTCATGATGGCTGACATGGCGGTGAGTATCGAGGCAATGCGCCTGCTGACCTACAAGGCCGCGTGGATGGTTGATCGCGGCGAATTCCCCAACGTGGTCTCCAGTTATGCCAAGCTCTTCGGCTCGGAGGCTTGCATGCGCATCACGACTGACGCCGTGCAGATCTTCGGCGGCTACGGTTTCATGAAGGAATACCCGGTCGAAAAGCTGATGCGGGACGCCAAATTACTCGAAATTTACGAAGGGACTTCGCAAATCCAGCGCGTAGTCATTTCTCGCTACCTGTTCAAAGACTGAGACCGCTGACAGCCTTGCAGCCGGCGAAACATCGTGGGAATTCCGCACACCAGCGCAAGCATCGTGACGAATCAATCTTCAGCGCCGGGGCGGTAAATTCGGCGCGAGATCTGATTAATCAGCGCGCGCGGCATCAGCCGCGTGAATTCAGCGGTCAGAAAATTCATGGCGCCAGCGATATGGACCATCCGTCCATTCGCCGCCGCCGCAATGCCCTGTGCCACTACGGTCTCCGCGTCCAGATAGATAAAAGACGGTACCGTTCCTCTTTCGTTCTTCGCGACGCTCTGGAACTCGGTCTTTACCGGTCCGGGGCATAGCGCGAGGACTTTCACTCCCGTCCCCGCGAGTTCGCCCGCAACCCCTTCAGTGAAACTCAGGACGAAAGCTTTGGTCGCCGCGTACGTGCTCATGTAGGGTACGGCCTGGAACGCCGCGGTCGATGCGACATTGATAATTGTGCCGCTGCGCCGCTCAACCATCGCGGGCAGCAATAGCCGGGTCAAGGCGACGAGCGCAGAAACATTGAGATCAATCTCTTCGAGTTCGCGCTGGAGCGGCAGCTGATTGAAGCGTCCCGAAGTACCAAAGCCGGCGTTGTTGACTAAATAATCGATCTGCAGGCTGCGCGCTTCCAACTCGCGTATAATCGCCGCGGGAGCGTCACGATGGCTCAGATCGGATACGATTATCTCCACCCGCTTCGCGCCACTCTCCCGCGCCTTGGCCGCCACGTTAGCCAGCCGGCCTTCACGCCTTGCGGTCAACACCAAATCGTAGCCCTTGCGCGCGAGTTGATAGGCGAAAACCTCGCCGAGCCCACTCGACGCACCGGTAATTAGAGCCGTCGCCACGCTTACTTCCTCCAGTCGCCGTGCCGCCACGGAGATGTCAGCTCATTGTTTTCAGGCTTTCAGAGGCTAATTGGCGCAACCACTTCTGTCGAGCGGCTGATGGTGCAAATGGCGAACTGGATTTCGACTTTCGAATATAAGTGCTGCTTATGAGTGCGGGAGGCCCAGCTCGGAACGGAAATGCTCAAGCGTCATTTTCAACCCCTCGCGCAATTGAGTCTTGGGTTCCCACTTAAGCTTCTTCCGCGCGAGTGAGATATCGGGCCGCCGCCGCACTGGATCGTCAGGGGGCGCCGGATGATAGGCGAGTTTGGACGTACCGCATGTCAGTTCGATTACCTGCTGCGCGAGTTCCAGAATCGTGAATTCTTCGGGATTCCCAATATTGACCGGCCCTATGAAGTCGTCGGACTCCATCATCTTCATGATGCCCTCGACGGTGTCGTCGACGTAGGCGAACGAACGCGTCTGCCGCCCATCACCATAGATCGGAATGTCTTGGTTTTTGAGTGCAGCGACCGAGAAATTCGATACGACCCGGCCGTCGTCAATCGCCATCCGTGGTCCGTAGGTATTGAAGATGCGCACAATCTTGATATCGACGCTGTTCTGCCGATGGTAATCCATCATCAGGCATTCGGCGACGCGTTTGCCCTCATCGTAGCAGGAGCGCACTCCAATCGGGTTCACGTGCCCCCAATAGCCTTCAGTCTGCGGATGCTGCTCCGGGTCACCGTAGACCTCGCTGGTTGACGTCAGCAGAATTCGCGCGCGCACCCGTTTCGCCAGCCCGAGCATGTTGATTGTTCCCATGACGCTGGTCTTGATTGTCTTAACTGGATTGTATTGGTAGTGCACCGGCGAGGCCGGGCAGGCTAGATTGAAGATGCGATCGACTTCGAGCAGGATCGGTTCGACCACGTCGTGCCGCATTAATTCAAAGTTCGGCTTACCGATCAGATGGGCGATATTGCGGCGTTTGCCACTGAAAAAATTATCGAGGCAGATTACTTCGTGCCCTTGATTAACCAGCCGCTCACATAAATGCGATCCGAGGAATCCTGCCCCGCCCGTCACGAGAGTTCGCACGCCGGCCTCCGCTTAGATCAAATGCCCGAGACCGAGTATAGGTTGCCACCCGCACCGGTCAACGGCGATTTTCGCGTGCGATTGTAAGAACGCTTTCGATAACGTAAGCGGCATCTTCGTCGCTCATCGCAGGAAAAATCGGTAACGACAGGCAGCGGCTATACACGTCCTCGGCAACTGGAAAGTCGCCCGTCCGATAGCCATATCGATTTTGATAAAACGCCATCGTGTTGAGGGGAATGCAATGCACTGAGGTGCCGACGCCGCGCTCGCGCAAAACCTCGACGAAGCGGTTTCTGGTGATTCTTAGCGCTGGCGGCCGCAGTCGCAGAACGTATAGATGCCAGGCATGCACGACGCCCGACTCAATTACCGGAATTTCAAGCGCAGGATCGTTACGAAACGCCTCGTTATAAGCCTGCGCGATCACCTGCCGGCGCCGCATTAGTTCGCCAGCGCGTCTTAGTTGCGCGACCCCGATCGCCGCATGTACATCGGAAAGATTATACTTGAAGCCGGTGTCATGGATTTCATAGAACCACGAGCCGCTTGAGTCGTAACGTTTCCAGGCATCGCGATCCATCCCGTGCAGGCTTGCCACGGCGATTTTCGCCGCGAGCGCGTCGTCCTCAGTCGTGATCATCCCACCTTCGGCGCTCGTGATATTCTTGGTCGCGTAGAAGCTGAAACAGGTGAGGTCGCCAATGGTGCCGATCTTCACCATCCCGCGCCCTTCCATCATCCGTTCTGAGCCGGCCGCATGTGCCGCATCCTCGACGATACGCAATTGATAGCGGCGTGCGATCGCTCCAATCTGATCCATATCGCAGGCTTGACCTGCAAAATGTACTGGCATAATCGCCTTGACGCTGCGATGGCACCCGCTCGCCAGCGCTCTCTCGATCGCGTTTGGGTCGATATTGAAGGTATCCGGCTCGATATCGGCGAAAACCGGCCTCGCTCCCAGATAGCCCATTACCTCGGCTGTTGCGGTGAAAGTGAACGGTGTCGTGATTATTTCGTCGCCCGGCCCGATTCCCAGCGCGAACAGCGCAAGATGGAGCGCGCCGGTGCAATGCGCCACCGCGAGCGCATTGCGGGCACCGACGTAGGCTGCAAATTCTTTTTCGAGCCGTTTGGCTTTAGGCCCGGTAGTAATCCAGCCCGAGCGCAGCGTGTCGATTACTTCGCGTTCTTCCTCGGCGCCAATCGCCGGCCGATGAAAAGGTATTTGGCGTATCAAAGCTCGTTCCAATAACAGCGGTGGGGCTAGCCGCTCGCGGCTACTCGATACTGCTGCTGTCCGCTTTGATCCCGCCACCCGGCGGAACCGGGCTGGTACCCGAATCTGACGGCGGTGCTGCATTTGCCGGATCCGCAACTACCGGCGGCGGATTGCTGGTCGTATCGGCTGTTGAAGGAGGCGCGAAGCTCGAAGTATCGGGCGCCGGTGCAGGCGGGTAATTTAAACTATCAGCGCCCGGCTCAGGCGCATAGCTGGTAGTGCTGCCTGCCGGTGGCGCCGTGCTGCTTGCCGTCTCGCCCGCAGGGGCCGGACTGCCGGGAATTCCCGCTCCGCCGTTATACGGAATCGGCGCCGCTGAAGGATCCTCGCCCAGCCCGACGTAAGTCGGAATTCCACTTTTGGCCTCAATCGCCTTCTCCAGCTTATCCTCGTCAATCGCAGGGGCGAGTCCTTCCGCTGCCACCAGCTTCGTTGCGAGGTTCCACATCCCGGGATATTTTCCGTAAAGGTCGTCATGAACCTCGACGTAAAGGGCCGGCCCGCGCCAGCCAAATTTCACTGGCTGATAGGTAAAACGCCCGGGTGTGCCAACCGGCACTTTGGAGTAAAGCCGCTCGATATCTTCCGGGTAGAGCCGGACGCAGCCGTGACTCACGGTCATCCCGACGCCCCAGGGTACGTCGGTGCCGTGCAAACCATATTCCGGAATACTTAATTCGAGCAGAAAATGCCCTTCAGGATTATCCGGGGCGCCGCCGGGAATCACATGTTCGGCGTAGCCGTCGCGCTCTAGATGTTCCTCATAGATATCTGGAGGAAGCACCCACGGTGGATCTTTGACTTTGCGGATTACATGCCAGTCGCCAATCGGGGTTTTCCAGTCGAAACGGCCGAGTCCCACTGGAAAAGTATAGACGACCCGTCCGACGCTATAAGTGATTGGAATCAGCTTGCCGTGATGGCGACGGGGCGAAACCGGTGGCGGATAGTAATAATACAGCCGCATCTCCGGGATGTTCATCGTAAGTCCGACGCGCGGCCCAGTTGGCAGAATATGCTCAGTCGGGAGAATGATTTCCTTACCGACAGGCGGCAGCCACCAATCCATATGGTTATTGGCGTCGGAAACTTCCTTGGCGCTCAAGCCGAACCAGCGGCCAACGTCCAGCAGGGTATCGCCGGGCTGGATCCTGTAGGTTGTCAGCGAGCCGATAATGTCGTCACGCCCCTGCGGTAGCGGATAGGCATAGAGCGGGCGATTCTCGAATTCGCTCTCGCTCCATTTATGCGCCCAGCTCTTGACGCTGCCGAGCGCAATTACCGCCACCACCACTGCGCTCAGCACGAGCAATTTTCTAGTCATTGGTCCTGCGAAATTAACGCCCCCCGGTTTGCGGCGCCCGCTTGCTGCGATGCAATCTCATTTGCCGCCCGTGTTTGTCAGACTATATGGCGGGCACAACCCTACGGAAGTGCCAAGCTGGTCAAATTGTAAGTTATGGCCGCTTAGCCAGCAACGGGGCGCAGATTGGCGAATTTCAGAACCAGCAGCTTGAGCCCGCTGCGCTCGAAATGGACCCAGACCTTGGTGCCGTCACCGCGCCCTTCACGCCGCTTGATCACACCTTGGCCGAACGTTGCATGCTGAACCTTGCGGCCGGGCGTGAACAGATCACCATGACTTACGTCAGTTTCGGGTAACTGGCTGTCGGTATAATCGACGTAAGGTTCACGCGAGGGCGCACGCAGGATCGTTGGCGTGTCACGTTCCGGGGCGACCCGCCGCAGCAGGTCTTGCTCGATTTCGGCGAGAAAACGCGAAGGCCGAGGCTCCTGGCGCTGGCCGTAGAGCTCTCGCGTCAGCGTATTTGTCAAATAAAGAAGACGCTGCGCCCGCGTCATCCCGACGTAACAGAGGCGCCTCTCCTCTTCGATTTCGCGCACATTGTCGCCCGAGCGCATATGCGGGAACAGGCCTTCCTCCATTCCCGCGATAAACACTACAGGATATTCGAGGCCTTTCGACGTATGCAGTGTCATCAGCGCGACCCGCTCGCCAGCGGCGCCGACCTGATCCGCATCGTTAACCAGCGCGACGCGTTCGAGGAATTCACCCAGGCCGCCCGCACCATGCTCGCTGTCGAAGGCGCTCGCCGCGGCCATCAGCTCAGCGACATTTTGCCGCCGCGCTGGGCCGTCCACCATCGCTTCAAGATGAGCCTCGAAGCCGCTACGCGTGATAATTTCCTCAAGGATTTCGCGTACGCCCCGCGTTATGGTCTGTGCCGCTAATTCGCGCATCCAGCGGTAGAGCTGGCTCGCCTGCTTGGCGATCCGGAGCGCGACTTTCGATTCGGTTTCCAGGCGGCCCATTGCCTCGAACAGCGTGACTCCTTCACGCTCTGCAACCGCGCCCATCGCTTCAATCGTGCGCGCCCCAATCCCGCGTGACGGCACACCGACCGCCCGCTCCAGGCTGACCGCGTCCGCCGGGTTCAACAGCACCCGCAGGTAAGCAATTAAGTCTTTGATTTCGCGCTGATCATAAAAGCGCAAGCCGCCCGCGATATAGTAGGGCAACCTGCGCCGCACCAGTGCTTCTTCAATCACGCGCGATTGCGCATTGACGCGGTAGAAGACCACTACCTCTGACGGCTTAACTTCAGCGCTGCTGGTCAGCCGAGCGATTTCCCGAGTGATAAAGTTAGCTTCGTCGCGCTCGGTCATACCGGTGAAGTAGGTCACCAGTTCTCCAGCCGGATTCTCAGTCCACAACCGCTTGGCTTTGCGCTCGCGGTTATTTTCGATCACCCCGCCCGCGGCCGCGAGGATCGTCTTGGTCGAACGGTAATTCTGTTCGAGTTTGAAGACCGCGGCGTTCGGGAAATCGCGCTCGAAGTCCAAGATGTTGCGGATATCCGCGCCGCGCCAGCGGTAAATTGACTGGTCCTCGTCACCCACCACGCACAGATTCCCGCTCTGCGCGGATAGTGCCTGCACCAGCAGATATTGCACGCGGTTAGTGTCCTGGTACTCGTCAACCAGCAGATGCTGCGCACGTTCCTGCCATCGCGACAGAACCTGCGGGTGATCGCGAAACAACCGATAGGCCGTCAGCAGCAGATCACCGAAGTCGAGCGCGTTTATTTCGGCCAGCCGCGCCTGATAGAGCTGATAGAGCTGGGCGAAGATACGATCGCGTCCGTCAACCGCATTACGCGCCATATCCGCCGGGAACTGCGCCTCGTTTTTCGCCTGATCGAGCCGCGTTCGGATTGCTTCCGGCGGCGGTGAATCCGCCAGCTGGGCGCGCTCGATTACCAGGCGAATCACCGCCATCACGTCGCCATCGTCGAGGATCGTGAAATTGCGATCAAAGCCGCCACCGAGTACACCGATCTCCTGCCGAAGAATCCGCGCGCAGGCTGAATGGAATGTGCTGACCCACGGCAAGTCCGCCCCGGTACCTATCAGATTCGCCACCCGCTCGCGCATCTCGCCTGCTGCTTTGTTGGTAAACGTCACGGCAGTGATCCCATGTGCCGGAGCGTTACGTTCCGCGATCAGATGCGCGATCCGATGAGTCAGCACCCGGGTCTTACCCGAGCCCGCCCCCGCCAGAATCAGAATCGGACCGTCGGGCGCCAGCACCGCGGCGCGCTGCGCAGGATTCAAGTCGTCGAGCCTAAGCGCTTGCATCTAGATGTAAATGTCAGGGGACACCGGCAGCCATTCCGCCAATAGGAAAGAAGATACCGCCTTCGCCCGGTTTCCGAAAGTGCGCGACTGCTCACGCCGCCGGTTTTGTTCACAGAAGCCTTCGCTGTCGTGCTACTCTGCCACTGAAGCTTACGCGGCTAACCACTCCGATGGCGCATTACCAGCCCCACGATAAATTCTACCGCAAGGCTCGAGCACAGGGCTTGCCTTCGCGCGCAGCCTTCAAGATCGAAGAATTGATCGCACGGTTCAAGCTGATACGGCGCGGCGCCCGTGTGATCGATCTCGGATGTGCGCCCGGGGGATGGCTCGCCGTGCTCGCGCATGCGGCCGGACCTGAAGGCTCTGTGGTTGGTGTCGATCTCGCCCGGTGCACAATTGCCGCTGGCAATGTCCGCACGATAGCCGGTGATATTCGTGATTCGAAAGTGCAATCTATGGTGACTTCTCAACTGGGCGGACAAGCCGATTTGGTTACTTGTGACATGGCGCCCAAGCTCAGCGGCGTCGTTGATCGCGATCAGGCCCGCTCGCACGAGCTGCTGATGGATGCCCTCGGGTTCGCGGGCGGTGCACTCAGGCCGGACGGTGCAATGGTCGCGAAGCTCTTTATGGGTGGAGACTTCAATGAATTAATTGCCCCGTTTCGCGAGGCTTTCGCGCTGGTCGATCTGACCCGCACGAAGGCTACGCGTCCCGGCTCGTCGGAACTTTACTTGGTTGCCCGCGGCCATCGCGCGCCAGATTCCGGCACCTGACCGCTCCTGGATTGGCGCCGGCCGCGATGACTGCGTAAGCTTTACTTTAATTAAAGGTGGGCACTCGTCCGGCAAAATCAATCATTCTGGCCGCCACTGCCGCTATCATCGGCTCGTGCGCTCTGCTCGCATGCCTCGGCGATCGCAACGTCCGCTCCACGCGCAACGAGGTCCGGGTCAAGGTGACAGACGTCGGCTTCGACGAAAACAGCAATTCGCACTACGTGACGCTAGAGGATCAGAACGGCAGCCGCGCTATGCCAATCATGATTGGCGAGGATCAAGCCCGCACCATCATGCTGGAGCTTAGCGGGATTAAGCCTGATCGCCCGCTGACCGCAGACCTGCTGCGCAACGTTATTGTGCAGACCGGCAATCATGTCGACCGCGTCGTCATAGATGGCATGCGCAATCAGGTCTTCTATGCGGAAATCTATCTCGATCACGCCCACTATGTAGTCGATAGCCGTCCTAGCGACGCGATCGCGCTGGCGATGGCTGCGCAGGCGCCAATCTATGTCAGCAGCCCCGTCTTCGATGCCTCCGCGCAGGAACTGGGCGCTACGCCGCCACAATTCTCTTCACGTGACGGGATCACCGTGCAGGACCTTGCTCCCGCTATCGCAGCCTACTTCGGTGTCCCTCCGTCCAGCGGGGTATTGGTCGCTGACCTCGCGCCGCAGGCTGGGAATGCGCTTAAGCGTGGCGATATAATTACTCAGGTCGATGGGCGTCCTGTAACGAATCCGGCAGCTTTCAAAAAACCTGATGACGAAGTCCCTGGCACACCGTTCAAACTCGAGGTGCTGCGTGACGGACGCGCCTTGACTATTGTGCTGGATGAAGCAGGCCCGCAAATACCGCATGCCTCTGGAGGCGAACATTAGGCGGCCGCGGGTTCGCGCCGAATCAGAAGGCTGCGAATAAAGCGCGGATCGATCGCTCGCGAGTTGTCGAGTTCGGCCAGTTCTTCTTCGAGCATATTCAGACAGGAGTTAAGGAAGTCGGCACTGCGCGACCGCAGCCCTTCGTCGAGCCGCCGCGCCATCGCCTTTTCAACCCGCTCGCGGAAGCGCGCAGTCAGCCGTGCGGGCCGGCCACCCGTGCTCATCACCGCGCCATGCAGTTCGCGCAGGCGCCGTGGCTCGATCGGAGCCAGGGCCAACTGTCCATCAAGCGCTTCGCGCGTCAGCGCGGTCAGAAGCAACTGGCTCAAATGAATTTCATGCCCCGCCACCTGCGCGCGAAAAGCTACGGAAGCGATATCAAGCCCGAGCAGTACCTTGAACATTTCCGGAATCGCGTCCAGCCGATCGAGCATCGCGTAGCAGAGATGAATCTCCCGCATCGCACGAAAATCGCGTAGTGCGATCATTCCGGGGCGCTCGAGGCCATCAAAAAAGCGTGGCAGGTGCTGGAGCAATCCGGCCAGGCCTTCCCGATACGGCGTATCCAGATACGGAATTTCACTGGTGCGTCCGGGCGCGAAGCCAAATCGGGCGACCGCCGCCTCGGCGCGCTTGCGGAGATCGATCGTGAGGCTGATACCCAGACGAAACAGCAGTTGCAGATGGGTATCCCGCAGATGCTCGATCGCACTTGCGAGGTCGCCGCCACTCAGATGCTCGAGCGCTAGATTGATATAGTCGTGCGTCATTTCGACGGCAACCCGCACGGCTTCGAGATTTCCGAAATCCACCGATCGCGCGACGAGTACCTGATTACTCACTAGCGCCATCTCGCTGCGCAATTGGCGCATCCCCTGCGCCGCAAACCCTGCCGTCAGCGCCGCGTTGAACAGCGAATTACCAGCGCCCGCCAATGCTGGCGACAGTTCTGGAACTAAATCAGCTTCGGCAGCAATCGTGTCGCGGGCAGGCGCTATATATTCGCGCCGCAGCTCTTCGAATTTGTGCGGGTTGAGATAACCGAACACCGCCTGCGCGTCGTAATAGTCCGGAAAGCCGTGGTCGGCCAGACGGGTGTTGCGGAACTGGTAGGCTTGCTCTTCGATTTCCGCCTCGACTCCCCAAAACAGCTCTTCCATTAAGCCGGCGAAATAATTGTAGTCGCGCTCGAATGCCTCTTCGAGAAATTCCAGCAACAGCGCCTGAGTGGCGTCATAACGGATAAATTCGATCAGGTAATGCTCGTCGAATTGCACGAAGCGGTTCGACGGCGCGTCGGGCGAATCTTGCGGGTCGGCCATCCGATGAACCCGTACGTATTGGCGCATCAGCAATGCCACCAATTCGAGATCGAGGCCCATCAGTCCTTCGGCCATCCGCCGCCGCCCTGCCTCGGCCATTGCCTCGACCCATTCGCGCATCCGATCGAGATTGGGACGGTCCTTATTCCAGCAATCGAGGTCGAACAGCCAGCGGATTTGCTCAGGCACAGCCATGCTCAACAGGTCGCCGGCATCAGCCACGCCGATCTCCTTGAGTGTGTAAAAAAGCGTTTCCGGCCTGAACGACTGCACCAGGCGCTCGGCTTCAGGTGCAGACAGAATCAAGTCGCGCTTCTGGCGCGCGGGTAGGCCGTAGAGAAACTCGAGCTTTTGCTCGAACGGCAGGTGAAGAAATTCCTCTTGTCCTTTTGCTGGCATACAGAGCCGCTTGCGCGTGCGTCGTCCGTCCTCGAAAAATACTCTTCGCCGCCGAAGATAATCAAGGTGGTTCGCTGACAACACGCGCGTTATCCTGTGCAGGAAATCTCCCTTTGCCAGCCGAACCAGGATAATTCAAGACATTGCAATCAGGATTTTATGTCACGCCGAAAAATATATTCTTACTAGTGAAATATTTAGCGCCAAGTCTTGACATAAGGATGATCCTTGAATCCGCCGCACTTACTGTCCACACCCGCCGTCGCGATGACCATCGCGGGAAGCGATCCGATTGGTGGAGCGGGCATTCAGGCTGATCTCAAAAGCTTCGCAGCCTGCGGCGTGCACGGCGTGACAGTTATCACTGCAATTATTGCACAGAACAGCAGCCACGTCGGGCGAATTTTGCCGGTCAGTCCCGCGATGGTCCGCGCGCAGATAGAAATGCTAACCGCCGAAAGCCCGCCTGCAGCGCTCAAGACCGGCGCGCTTGCTACCGCCGCCATCGTCCGCTGCGTCGCCGGCGCGATCGCGGCGCAGGCGCTACCGGCGCCTGTGATCGATCCGGTGATGCTCTCGACCAGCGGCGCGCGCCTGCTCGACCGCGAGGGCGAAGAAGCGCTCCGCTCACTTCTCCTGCCCCTCGCGCGCGTGATCACGCCAAATCTGCCGGAGGCCGCCGCGCTTAGCGGCATCGCGATCACTACTCCCTCCGCGATACGCGAGGCGGTGCGTGTTCTGCACCGCCTCGGCGCTCGCGCAGTGGTGATCAAGGGCGGCCATTCGCTGAGCGGCGCTGCGGCAGCAGCAGGGGAGGGCGGTGCGGGCGCGCGGATGCGCGCCCGCGCCGCCCTCACCAAGCCCAGGGACGGGGCGGGGACGGCGGCGCGTTCGCGCCCCATCCCACTCCAGCATCGTCTCGCGACTGATCTCTTTTACGATGGCCGCCGCTTCATCGAACTGACCGCGCCACGTATCCCCGGCGACGGCGCCCATGGCACCGGATGCGCGTTTTCAGCGGCCCTCGCCGCATGGCTCGCGCGCGGCGCCGATCTTGAACGCGCTGTGCGCGAAGCCAAGCGCTTTGTCACGGCAGCACTGAAGCACAGCTATCGCCTTAGCGCGAACGGACGTCCGTTGCTCGGTCATCTTACTTGCGAGTAGAAATTTTTCCGGCCGGCGCGCGCGGCCGGGCCGCCGCAAGCCTCTTACCTGATGAATTCGGCGAGCGCCGCGGCCAGGTTATGGCTCGGTGTAGGAGTGTCGCCCAGCTTGATCAAAGCGTAACGTTCGTCGGCGTCCAATTTATCCCAGGCCGGCTGATTCAGCGTTATGCCCTGCGCGCGTGCATGCTCGACCAGCCGGGCCGGCGGATGCTCCGGCGGCTCGGCGGCGGCTCGCGACGCTTCCGACAGCGGCTTCACACTCTCTCCGGACTTCGCTTTGACTGCCTCCATGGTGAAGATTCGCACCGCCTCACATTCTTCTTCGCTCTCGACCGGCAGATGGCATAATACAAGCCGCTCGCCCAGGCCGAGCGCTTGCCACTGCAGCAGGCTAATTTTAATCCCGGCGCGGTCCAGCTTGCGCCTCACCGCCATCGGGACACATCCGAGGTTCTGATGGACTTCATCTTCGAATCCAAAGCGCCGCATCATGGCCATCCCTCTTGGCGAGAGCCGGTCATCGTGCGGCCTCGCTGGTCTCATCCGGTCGCATCAATTCTAGCATCTTGGCGAGATGCTCCAATGGCGCGCTTGACGCCGGAAGCACTATCGGCAACCCTCGGAATTGTGACGCAATCGCATCATTCATGGGATCAGGCGAAGGTCACCGCGATCATCGGCGATCTCAAGGATCGGCCAAGTCCGCTGCTGCTGGTTCTGCGCCGGATCCAGGACGAACTCGGATGGGTTCCGGCCGAAGCTGTTCCGTTGATCGCTTCTGCACTACGCCTCTCTCGCGCCGAGGTTCATGGTGTCATCAGCTTCTATCATGATTTCAAACATGCGCCGCCGGGCCGGAACATAATCAAGCTTTGCCGCGCTGAATCATGCCAGGCGCTTGGCGCGGTTGCTCTCGCCGATTATGTCAAGAACCGCCTCGGCATTGATTTTGGTCAAACTACCAGTGATCGCAACTTTACCCTCGAAGCGGTCTATTGCCTCGGCAATTGCGCCTGCTCACCCGCCGCGGTAGTCAACGGTGAATTGGTCGGCCGCGCCACTATCGAACGCCTTAATCAGGCCATCTCTGATCTAGAGGCGACCCGCCCATGAGCGGAGCCACGGTTTACGTCCCACGCGATTCCGGCGCTCTCTCGCTTGGCGCCGACGCGGTCGCGAGCGCGATCGCCAAAGAGGCGCAGCGCCGCCAACTTGACCTGCGCCTTATTCGCAACGGCTCGCGCGGGCTCTACTGGCTTGAACCGATGGTCGAGGTTGCCACGCCAAACGGCCGCGTTGCCTACGGACCTGTAGCACCGTCGGACGCTGCCGGACTCTTCGCAGCGGATTTTCTCAAGGGTGGAGCGCATCGCCTGAGCTTGGGACCGACGGAGGCGATTCCGTTACTCCAGCGCCAGGAACGGCTGACCTTCGCCCGCGCTGGCCTGGTCGATCCGGTCTCATTGGATGACTATCTCGCCCATGGCGGTTACCGCGGCCTCGCCCGCGCGCTCACACTTTCGGCTGCCGCGATCGTTGATGAGGTGACGGCGTCCGGCTTACGCGGACGCGGCGGAGCAGGCTTTCCGACCGGGATTAAATGGAAGACTGTCCTCGATCAGCCGCCACAGCAAAAATACGTCGTCTGCAACGCCGACGAGGGCGACTCCGGCACCTTTTCCGACCGAATGCTGATGGAAGGCGACCCTTTTACCCTCATCGAGGGCATGACGATCGCCGCGATCGCAGCCGGTGCCACCGAAGGCTATATCTATCTCCGTTCCGAGTATCCCGACGCCCTCCGGGTCCTGAATGACGCCATCACCGCTGCCGAAGCGGGCGGCTACCTCGGAGCGGATGTCTGCGGCAGTGGCAAGGCCTTCCGCCTCGAAATCCGGGTCGGTGCCGGGGCCTATATCTGCGGTGAAGAAACCGCGATGCTCGAAAGCTTAGAAGGCAAGCGCGGGATGGTCCGGTTCAAGCCGCCGCTGCCTGCTATCACCGGCCTTTTCGGCCGCCCGAGCATCATCAACAACGTGATCTCGCTGGCCTCTATCCCGATCATTCTCGAAAAGGGCGGCAAGTTCTACCAGGACTTCGGGATGGGCCGTTCACGCGGCACGATTCCGCTGCAACTGGCCGGTAATATCAAGCGCCCAGGGCTGGTCGAAAAGGCCTTCGGCCTTACCCTGCACGAGTTGATATACGACTACGGCGGCGGCACCGCGAGCGGACGCCCGTTGCGGGCGGTTCAGGCTGGCGGACCGTTGGGCGCATTCTTCCCCGAATCGATGCTCGGCTTGCCGCTCGATTACGAAGCGTTCACGGCCAACGGCGGGATGCTCGGTCATGGCGGTGTTGTCGTCTTCGACGATACCGTGGATCTTGCCCACATGGCCCGTTACGCGATGGAATTCTGCGCCATCGAATCCTGCGGTAAATGCACTCCCTGCCGAATCGGCTCGACTCGCGCGACCGAAATCATCGAGGCGATCATCGCCGGCCGCGACCGTGAGGCCAATGCTGCACTTCTGCGTGACCTTTGCGATACAATGACGGCTGGGTCTCTATGCGCTTTAGGTGGATTGATCCCGTTGCCAGTGATGAGTGCGCTGAAATATTTTCCCGAGGATTTCGGCTTGACGAAGGCGCCTTCATGATTGGATCCACGAAGCCGCGGCATTGAAGACCCTGAGGTAAGCCGTGTTAGCAATTGACGACAAGGATTTTGGAACGCCGGCGCGCGACTCAGCCGCCACGGTCACGCTCGAAATCGACGGGCGCGAGGTCACGGTCTCAGCCGGAACCTCCCTGATGCGGGCGGCCGCCCTTGCGGATGTGATGATCCCGCGCCTGTGCGCGACCGATTCGCTCGAAGCCTTCGGCTCCTGCCGGCTTTGCCTGATTGAGATCGAAGGCCGTAACGGCGTCCCGGCCTCATGCACCACGCCTGCCGAAAACGGCATGAAGGTCCGCACCAAAAGCGAGCGGCTCGCGAGACTCCGCCGCAATGTGATGGAACTTTACATGTCGGACCATCCACTGGACCCCTTCGAGTGCAAGGCCGGCGGCAAGTGTGAGTTGCACGAGATGGCCGCGGCGGTTGGCTTGGATCATGTCCGCTATGCGCCAGTTCACAATCATCTCGGCCTGAAAATTGACGAAAGCAATCCTTATTTTACCTTCGATCCCACCCGCTGCATTGTCTGCTCGCGCTGCGTACGCGCCTGCAATGACGTTCAGGGCACCTTCGCCCTGACGATCGAAGGACGCGGCTTCGCCTCCCAGATGACCCCCGGCCAGCACGAGCACTACAGCGATTCCGAATGCGTTTCCTGTGGCGCCTGTGTACAGGCCTGCCCGACCGACGCGCTGATGGAAAAGTCGCTGCTCGAATATGGGCGCGCCGACCGTGCCGTTGTCACCACCTGCGGCTATTGCGGTGTCGGTTGTTCATTCAAAGCCGAGTTGCGTGGCGGCCAAATCGTGCGGATGGTTCCGAATAAAAACGGCCTGCCCAATCACGGCCATTCGTGCGTCAAGGGACGTTTCGCCTGGGGTTACGCCACCCATCCCGACCGCGTACGCTCGCCGATGATTCGCAAGCGTATCGAGGACCCGTGGCAGGAAGTCTCGTGGGACGAGGCACTGAAGCATGCTGCGTCCGAGTTGAAGCGGGTACAGGGTAAGTATGGGCGCGGTGCCATCGGCGGCATCACCTCCTCGCGCTGCACTAACGAGGAGGCTTACCTGGTACAGAAATTGGTCCGCGCGGCCTTTGGCAATAATAATGTAGATACCTGCGCGCGGGTCTGTCATTCGCCGACCGGCTATGGCCTGAAAACTGCTTTTGGCACACCCGCTGGCACCCAGGACTTCGACTCGATACTCAAGTCCGACGTGATCATGGTGATGGGCGCCAATCCGACCGAAGGCCATCCGGTTTTCTCCTCGATCATGAAACGGCGCTTGCGCGAGGGCGCGAAGCTGATCGTGATCGATCCACGTGCGATCGAACTCGTGCACATGCCGCACGTCAGTGTCGGCTTCCATTTGCAGCTCGCGCCCGGCACCAACGTCGCCCTGCTCAATGCAATGGCCCATGTGGTGATCAGCGAAAAGCTCGCCGACGAGAAATTTATCACCGAGCGCTGCGAGCCGCGCGAATTCGCCTCCTGGCGCGACTTCATTATCCAGGACCGCAATTCGCCCGAGACCATAGCATCAGCCATTGGCGTTCCGGCAGATCAAATCCGTGGCGCTGCCCGGCTTTTCGCCCGAGGTCCCAACAGCGCCATCTATTATGGCCTAGGCGTCACTGAGCACAGCCAGGGCAGCACCGCGGTACTCGCGATGGCGAACTTCGCGATGGTCACCGGGATGCTCGGACGGCCCGGAGTCGGCGTCAATCCACTGCGTGGCCAGAATAATGTCCAGGGCTCCAATGACGTTGGCTCTTTCCCGCACGAGTTAACTGGCTATCGTCACGTCTCCGATCCCAAGGTACGCGGCGACTTCGAGAAAGCGTGGAACGTCACGCTCGACCCCGAGCCCGGCTTGCGCATTCCAAATATGTTCGACGCCGCGCTGGACGGCAGCTTCATGGGCCTCTACATCGAGGGCGAGGACATCGCGCAGTCCGATCCAAATTCCCAGCACGTTGACGCCGCGCTCAAGGCGATGGAAATCGTGATCGTACAGGACATCTTCCTCAACGAGACTGCGAAGTACGCACACGTCTTCCTGCCAGGCTCCTCGTTCCTCGAGAAGGACGGTACTTTTACCAATGCGGAACGACGGATTTCACGTGTGCGCAAGGTCTTGCCGCCGCTGGCTGGCAAAGAGGATTGGCAGGTCACCTGCGATCTCTCGGCGGCGCTTGGCTATCCGATGAACTATGATCATCCATCTGAAATCATGGACGAGATCGCGCGGCTCACGCCAACTTTCGCCGGTGTCAGCTTCGCCAAGCTCGATCGCCTAGGCAGCGTCCAATGGCCCTGCAACGACGCCGCGCCAGAAGGCACTCGGGTCATGCATGTCGGCGAGTTCGTGCGCGGCAAGGGCCGTATGCTGATTACCGAATATGTGCCGACGCCTGAGCGTACCACCCGCCGCTATCCGCTGATTCTCACCACCGGCCGCATTCTCACCCAGTACAACGTCGGCACCCAGACTCGCCGCACCCGAAACGTTATCTGGCATGCGGAAGATCGCCTCGAAATTCATCCGCATGACGCCGAGCAGCGCGGTATTCGCGATGGTGACTGGGTTGAGATTACCAGCCGTGCTGGCTCAATCACGTTGCGCGCGGCCTTGACCGAACGCGTCGCCCCTGGCGTGGTCTATACGACCTTCCATCATCCCGAAAGCGGCGCCAATGTTGTCACCACCGAAAACTCCGATTGGGCGACGAACTGTCCCGAATACAAAGTCACTGCCGTCGAAGTGATGGTGACCTCGCGGCGGCCCGAGCGGATGCCGCCGGAACGCATCATCCGCGCAGCGCAGGCCAGTCATCCGGCAGGACGTTAGCGCGGAAACTCATCAGTCGTTCGCCAACATGGACCTTCATCACCTGATAGCTATGGCCAACGATATCGGGGGCTTCTTCGCCACCATGCCCGATCATGAAGAGGCTGTAACCGCGATGGCTACGCATCTGCGCAATTTCTGGGAACCGCGGATGCGTCGCGAAATCATCGCCTATGCCGATGACGGAGGCGCTGATCTCATTCCTCTAGCGCGCGAAGCGATCGCCCGCCTCGACCCCGAACGGAAGCCTGCTTGAGCGTGCTGCGCGGGGTTATCTCGGGCTTCGGTGAAGTCGCCGTCCAGGCCCATCTTCCCGGATGGCGTGCACGCCACGGCGTGCGTCTTCAGGCTATTCACGACCCGGTCGCCGCTCGCCGCCACTTAGCCATCAACCTCGGCCTCAATCTACGCGTTTACGACGATCTCGCGCTGATGCTAGATGGTGAATCTCCTGATTTCGTCGATATCACCAGTCCGCCCGCCTTTCATGCTGCGGCTGCACACCTTGCGCTTGAAGCTGGCGCCCACGTTCTGGTCGAGAAGCCGCTGTGCCTCGGCGCCGCTGAATTCGAACGGCTCGCTGCGTACGCACGGGCCCAATCGCGAGTGCTGTTTTGCGCACATAACTGGCAATTCGCTCCCGCTTACAAGAAAGCCTATGAATTGATCAATTCGGGCCGCATTGGCGTTCCGCGCTACATCTCGCTCGTCCGTCTCCGTGGTCAACCCTCAGGCACAATGAGGGCCAAGCCGTCTGCTCGCGACCCCTCCAGGGGAACCTCAACCCTTCCAGTCTCTGATGACGGTTGGCGTCTTGCTGCCGGTACGGGCGGCGGCATCCTGCTTGATCATGGCTGGCACGCCTTCTACCTCATTCACTGGCTGATGGGCCTTGATCCGCTCCAGCTCGGCAAAACAACAACGAATCGCGAGCCGCTAAGCCTGTCCGCCTATCTCGGTTACCCGCCCGGCTCAACCATCGATGATCTCGCTGATTTGCGTCTCATCAACCCTGCGGGCCTTCTTGCTGGCATCTACCTTTCCTGGCGCAGTCCTGTCCGCCGTACATCAGCAACGCTTTATGGCGATTGGGGCTTGCTTGAAATCGACGGCGCACGCGTCTCACTCACCACACGTGATGGCTTCATCGAAGACCATTCGGTTGCCGACGCGCCCGACGATTCCTACCATCGCCCGTGGTTTGGCGATCTAATCGCGCTGTTCCTTGAAGCGATCGCCGAAGGCCCCGATGGCCCGCTGGTTCGCCGCAATCACGCGGAAGTGCGTTTCGCCCTGGCGGCCACTATCTCCGGGCGCAACTCCGCCTCGGATCGAGGGATTACAAAACCGTTGCTGTAAAAGCTCCTTCGTCCCCTTGCGGCCTTTAATCGTGATATAGTTGTGCTTCTCGTAGCGATTCGTCGAGGATTGTCTCCCTCTTGACTTTGACGCATAGGAGACTAAAGTTCCTTTTGACCGCTAGGTTAGTGGCCGTAATAGCTGAAAGGCACGGGTGGTTTAGCCATCTGAACCGCATACTATTATGGCTATGATTCGAGGGGGTCAGGTGGTGGCGGTGGTGACTCTGGGCGGGCCTCTGGCAGACGAAATGAGCGCAATCGAACCGCATGGGAATTCGCCGGAAGCGAGATCGCTGGATTCGCGGGACGAAATCCTCAAGGCGGCGATCCATCTCTTTGCCAGCCGCGGCTTTCATGAGACCTCGATGTCGGAAGTTGCCCGCGCTGCTCAGGTCAGCAAGGCGCTGATCTTCTGGCATTTCAAAACCAAAGAAGACTTATTCATGGCGGTGTTGAACCGCCTCCTTGAGCCCTACGTTATTGATTTTGCGGAAGAGGCGGGCGCCCTCGATGACAAGGCGCAGATTCTTAAGCTGATCGAGGCTTATCTATCTTTTGTCAGCGATAATGCGAGCTCAGTTCGTTTCTTTGTGGCGCAATTGTTGCATGATGAGCATTTAGCCGAGAGCTTGGTCGGGCAGGTCTTGCAACTCTACGATGGCTACCGCGCATTGCTGGTCGGTTTGATTGCACGGGCGCAAGCCCAAAATATCTGTGCCAAGGATTTCCCGCCGGATGCGACGGTAAGTTTCCTCCTCTCCACGCTAAACGGACTGCTAATCGGCTTCCTTTTCATGCGCAATCACGGACTCGACGTAGCTGGCGCGACCGCGATGCTGCGGCAGTGGCTATTCAAGGACGACGCTTCACAACCGTCAGCAAGCGCTGCGTCCACCACAGCAGCCAACGTTACCGGTAATGCCTGACTGAGGAGATATTCGATGCGGGTTCCTCTCCGACAAATGCTCGACCTCGCCCGCTATATGCGGCAAAAAAAACGTGCTGGTGAGAAATATTTTCCGATCGTACTGATGCTCGAGCCGCTACATGCCTGCAATCTAGCGTGTGTCGGATGCGGTCGTATTGTCGAATACAAAGACACGATTCGCGATCAGATGCCCTTGGACGACGCGCTTGGCGCGGCTGAGGAATGTGGTGCCCCGATCGTCTCGATCTGTGGTGGCGAACCGCTGATGTACAAGCATATCGGTCCGCTGACCAATCGCCTCATTGCCGAGCAAAAGCGCCATGTCATGATTTGCACCAACGCGATCCTGATCGAGCGCTTTATCAAACAGGTCGCCCCGAGTCCTTACCTTAGCTTTAACATCCATATCGACGGCATGCGCGAAACTCATGACCGTGTAGTCGATCGCAAGGGCGTCTTCGACACCTGCGTTAAAATGATCGGGCTGCTCAAGGAAAAGGGTTACCGGGTCCAGACTAACTCAACCATTTTCCGCGAAACCAGCGCTGGTGAGATCGACGAGTTGATCAAGTTTCTTACCGGTCTTCACGTTGATGGGATGCTGCTAACGCCCGGCTATCATTACCAAGTATTGAGCAACGACATCTATCTCAAAACCGAGGAGATGCCTTACAAATTTCAACACGTGCGAAAGCTTGCCGAAGACCATAAGATCATCAATACGCCGATCTACCTCGATTATTTGGTTGGCGAACGCGATCTGCTCTGCAGCCCCTGGACCACGGTCACCCGCAATCCGCAAGGTTGGAAGGGTCCTTGCTACTTGATAACTAACGGTCACTACCAAACATACCGCGAGATGCATCAGGCGACCGATTGGGAATATTACCGCACCAAACAGGACGTGCGCTGCCGCGACTGTAAGCTCCATTCGGGTTTTGAAGGCACCGTCGCGCTCGATTTTGGCAAGAACTTCAAAGACTCGTGGCGGATGGTACGTCATTACGTATCCTAGCCGCCGCCGGATCTATTGATGCGGCACATGGACGATCTCGTGGGGGACGGATGGCCCGCCGTGAAGGCCGAACCTTTAGCTTCGTTGAGTGGCGAAGGCTGAGCGGTCTGACGGGCGAATCGAGACGGAGTAGCACAAGGCGTGTCCATCATCAAAAGCAGCTCGATCTTCGCAGCCGCCTCAGCGTCGTACTCAGTACCGCCGTCCCTTGATGGCGTTAGCTTCGCTCTTGAGCGATACCTTGCGGAACGTGCCGCGCTGGTTGAAGGGGAGTTGCAATATCTCGTCGCGGCGCTGCAGGGTCCAGCTAGCCGCCTCTTCGAAGCGATGCGCTACAGCCTGCTGGCTGGCGGTAAACGCCTGCGTCCGATTCTTGCCTTGGCTGCTTGCGAGGCGGTCGGTGGACCGCTTGAAGCCACCCTCGGCTTTGCCTGTGCGGTCGAGATGATTCACACTTACTCGCTTATTCATGACGATTTGCCCTGCATGGATGACGACGACCTGCGCCGTGGCCGCCCAACCAACCATAAGGTGTTCGGTGAAGCGATTGCGACACTGGCCGGCGACGGTCTTCTGACTGATGCTTTCAAGGTACTGGTGCGTTGCTCGGCCGCCACGCGCGTCTCCAGCTCTGCGCTGATCGAGACTGTCGCCGAACTGGCTGAAGCCGCTGGCTCGGCCGGCATGGTTGGTGGGCAAGTCATCGATCTTCTTGGCGAAGGCCGCGGCCTGACGCTAAGCGAACTCGAAGTTCTGCACAGCAAAAAGACTGGCGCGCTGTTTGTCGCGTCAATCTGCGGCGGCGCGCGCCTCGGTGGCGCCAATGAAACGCAACTGATGGCATTGCGCGAGTATGCCCGCAAACTCGGCCTCGCCTTCCAGATCGCCGATGATCTCCTTGATGTTGAAGCTTCTGATGAGCAACTCGGCAAACGCACGCATAAGGATGAGGCGCACGGCAAAGCCACTTACCCCGCCTTGATTGGCGTGGAACGCTCGCGCGCTATGGCGCTTGATCTGGCGGCTCATGCGCTGGATGCTATTGCCCGCTTCGATTACCGTGCCGACCCTCTGCGCGCTCTCGCAAGCTACGCCGTGGAGCGCCACCAATGAGTGCAACCCCCGCCAATTCGACCGTCGGGCCATCGCGAGCCTCGCTGAACGCCCCGCAAATGTGGGGGCGGCAAGCGATGCTGCTCGAGCCTGGCCGCCTTGAATTGCGCGCCTACGATCCGCCGCATCCGGGCCCCGGCGCCGTACTGATCAAGGTCGCTTGCGCATTAAGCTGTGGAACCGATCTCAAGACATTTCGCCGCGGCCATCCGATGTGGCATCTACCCACACCTTTCGGTCATGAATTCGCTGGAGTGATTGCCGAAATAGGCGAGGGCGTCGAGAGCTTCAAGCCCGGCGACGCGATTATGGCTGCGCCAACCGCGCCATGCGGCGATTGTTTTTTCTGCCGCCGCGGCCAGGAAAATCTCTGCGCGCAAGCGATGGATCGCATGGTCATGGGTGCCTATGCAGATTATCTGCTCGTTCCTGATCACATTGTCTCGCGCAATATGTTCCTCAAGCCCGGCCATCTGGCGTTCGAGGAAGCCGCTTTGCTCGAGCCGCTCGCCTGTGTCGTTCACGCGCAAGAGTTAGCTCAGCCCCAGCCGTTCGAAACCGTTTTGATCGTCGGCGCCGGAGCTTTTGGCCTGTTGCATTTATTAATGCTCAAGGCTGCCGGTGTGCGCGAAGTGGTTGTCGCAGGCCGCGGCACCGATCGCCTGCGCTGGGCCGGCCAGCTTGGCGCTGATCGCGTGATTGACGCCGCGGCCATCCAAGCCGAGGCGGCGGTCGCTGCTCTCAATGGCGGTTACGGACCCGACCTCGTAATCGAATGCACCGGGCAAATCGCTGGCTGGCAGGATGCCTTCTCGCGCGTGCGCCGCGGCGGACGCGTCGTGTTCTTCGGCGGATGCCCGCCCGGCACTACACTCAGCATCGATACGCGCCGGATGCATTACGACAATCTGACACTGCTCGCACCTTTTCATTTTCGGCCGCGCGACGTTCGCCGCGCGCGCGAACTGCTCGCCGATGGCGCGCTCGGCGCCGGACGTATCATCAATGCCCGCCGCCGCCTTGGCGAACTCGATCAGGTGTTCGCCTTGCTTGAGCAAGGAGCCGTACTTAAATGCGCAGTGATTCCCTGATGGCGATTGCCGCAAAAATGACGCGTCCACTGAGCGCATTAATTCTGCCCTAGGTTAGAATGGATCAGGTTTCTGAAATATCCAATGGATTGGTGGCTTCAGCCGTCCTGCCTCGTGATGAATTCAGCGCGAAGCTCGATCACACGATCAGCCGCGCCCAGCAATCACTGATTTCACTCCAACATCCTGAAGGTTACTGGCAGGCGGCGCTCGAAGCCAACGCCGAGATGAATGCTGAGTACATCATCTTCCGGCGCTTCATGGAGCTAGAGCCCGATCCAAATCTTGAGGCCAAACTCAAGCGCCTTATCCTCGACACGCAACAGTCCGATGGCAGCTGGGCGCTCTTTCCCGGCGGTGAAGGTCATATCTCGACCTCCATTACTGCCTATTTCGCTTTGAAGCTCACGGGTTTGCGCGCCGGTGACGAGCCTATGATGCAGGCCCGCCGCTGGATTCTTGCCCACGGCGGCATCGCGAATTCCGGCACGCTCTCTCGCTTTTATCTAGCCGCGATGAATCAGGTGCCTTGGCATGCTGCTCCGGCCATGCCGGTCGAAATCACTTTGTTGCCGCGATGGTTTCCGGTGAACATGTACGAGTTGTCGTCATGGGCACGCTCCACCTTGTTTGCTCTGATGCTGCTCCAGGCAGCTAAGCCAATCGTCGCGATTGACTGGCGCGACGGCGTCCTTGAGCTCTACATCGAGCCACCGCACTTCACCAAATTTCCTAATAAGCGTGGCGCGCAACTCTTCTCGCTGCGCAATGTGTTACTGCTCGCCGACAAGGTGTTGCGCGGCTACGACCGGGCGCATCTCAAACGGTTGCGTGAGCGTGCGATCCGCCGTGCCGAGGCCTATCTCCTAGATCATCAGGACGCCAATGGCTCGTGGGGCGGCATTCAGCCCGCATACCTGCTGAGTACAATGGCGCTGAAGGGTCTCGGCTATCGCAACGACCATCCTGTTATCGCTAAGGCGCTACAGGCCGTCAAAGAGCTCGAATGGGATCAGGGTGATTCGATCCTGTACCAGCCCTGCGTCTCGCCTAATTGGGATACCGCGCTTGGCGCCAAGGCCTTGCTTGATTCGGGTATTCGCCCCGACCATCCGGCGATTCGTGATTCCGCGAAATGGCTTATTGATCATCAGATATTCAAAAAAGGTGATTGGTCAGTTAAGCGTCCAAATCTTGAACCCGGCGGATGGGCCTTCGAGTTCTACAACGATTGGTTTCCCGATGTTGACGATTCGGCCGTGATCTTGATGGTGCTTGCGGCCGCCCGGCATGATGACGCCGCCGCGCGTGAGCGCGCTCTTCGCCTTGGCGCTAACTGGGTGATGGGCATGCAAGGCAAACGCGGTGGCTTCGCCGCATTCGACGTTGATAACGATTCCAAATGGCTAAATCACGCGCCTTTCGCCGACGTCGAAGCCTCCACCGATCCTGACTGCGCCGACCTTACTGGCCGCGTACTCGAGATGATGGCGGCCGTGGGCTACAACACCAGCCATCCGGTGGCGCAGCGCGCGATCGCCTGGCTACGGCGAGATCAGAAAGTTGACGGTTCGTGGTGGGGACGCTGGGGGGTCAGCTATATTTACGGCACTTTCTCGGCCCTCTCAGGCCTGCGCGCAATCGGCGCGGACGTCAATCAGGACTGGATCAAACGCGCCGTTCAATGGCTCAAACTGGTGCAGAATCGCGATGGAGGGTGGGGCGAAAGCTGTCTCAGTGATGGCGACGCCTCCCTCAAAGGCGCGGGCAACAGCACCCCCTCGCAGACTGCTTGGGCATTAATCGGCCTGTTGGCGGGTGAGGATACGATCAGTTCCAATGTGATGCGTGGTGTTGCCTGGCTAATCGAACGTCAGAACGAAGAAGGCCGCTGGGAAGATCTGGAATTCACTGGAACTGGTTTCCCAAATCATTTTTATCTGCGCTACCACATGTACGCGCATTATTTTCCACTGATGGCGCTTGGCCGTTTCCGCCAGCGCCTGACACATGCTTCGCCTGAATGACCTCTTGGCTCTGCCATGAAAGCAATCGCGATTCTCGGCTCAACCGGCTCAGTCGGAGTTACTACCCTCGATGTCGTCAGCCGCTTCCCCGGCCATTTCCGCGTGGTTGCGATGGCGGCCGGCCGCAACCTGGACTTGCTCGCCGATCAGGTGCACCGTTTCCGGCCTGAGTTGGTGGCCGTCGCTACTTCGGAATTGGCCTGCGAATTAGCGAGACGTGTCGATACGCGCACAACCACCATCCTTCACGGATCCGAAGGAGCGGTTGAGGCCGCGACCCATCCCAAGGCTGAATTGGTGATGTCTGCGCTGGTCGGTGCGCTCGGCCTCCGGCCGACCCTCGCTGCAATTAAGGCCGGGAAGGATATCGCGTTTGCCAACAAGGAAGTGCTCGTCATCGCCGGTGAGTTGATCACTCGCGCGATACGTGAGTACGGGGTCCGCTTGCTGCCGGTCGATAGCGAGCACAACGCGATCTTCCAATGCCTCGAAGGCCGTTCGCGCGATACCTTGAAGCGCATCATCCTTACCGCTTCCGGAGGACCATTTCGTCAATGGCCCAAATCCCGCTTCGCTGCGATTACAGTTAAGGATGCGCTCAACCATCCTACCTGGCGGATGGGCAACAAAATCACCATCGACTCGGCTACGCTAATGAACAAGGGTCTCGAAGTCATCGAGGCGCATTGGCTTTTCGGCCTGCCTACGGACCAAATTGGCGTCGTGATTCATCCGCAGAGCGTCATTCATTCGATGGTTGAGATGATCGACGGGTCAATCATCGCCGAAATGGCCATACCCGACATGGCGATTCCGATTGCCTTTGCACTTGCCTATCCCGACCGCCTGCCGCTCGATCATCTAAAGCCGCTCTCGCTGCTCGGTTGCGCCAGTCTGACTTTCGAGGAACCCGACTTCAGCCGCTTCCCGTGCCTCGGCCTCGCTTACGACGCGCTAAAGGAGGGCGGCACTATGCCTGCCTGCCTCAATGCCGCTAACGAAGAGCTGGTCGCAAATTTTCTTGCCGGCCGTGCGCGCTTTGTCGACATTCCGCGCTATATTGCGACCGT
>DATJUF010000179.1:0-16403 GCA_035502655.1 Binataceae bacterium (SeqCode) | reverse complement strand
TCGGCTGAACATCACCTATGCCAGCGGCTGACAAGCACCTTTTGGGGCTCGATCACTTCGATGCCATCGGGCGCCGCCGCCTGATGGCTGAAGATTCGAGTAACCGATTACAGGTGATTTGCCACGCAAGTGCAAGAATCGCCTCTGATCTTCTCAGTCCTTGATTCAGATCAAATGCTGCAGGGACCGCAATCTGTGGATAGTGATGAATTGCCGCGAAGATACTGTTAACGCCGGCCGAGTTGATGCAACCACAGATCTATCGCCTTGATAGTTAACGAGTTCCAAAACGAACAGAGGAGATCCTCTAGAAACCTCCGAAGCGGACAAACGAGTCTAGCAAGCAACTGCTTGCATGCATCTTTTTCGAGCGACGGCAATGCCCTCTGATCCAGAAATCGATCCCATGCGCGTTGCAAGCGTCAAGTAGGTCATGGGCGAGAGCAAGGTCGATCTTTCTCACATACCGCGAACAAATGAAGATATTGCGCGGGTAGACGCCAATCACCTAGAGCCTTTGCTCCCTAAGACGGTCAAGTGTGTTTGTGTCAATCTCATGCGGGCTGTCGAGAGGAAATGTGAGAAAGAGGAAACTGAGTGGCAGTGAGACCGCCTCGGGCGTCAAGGAGATCGGCCTGAAACCGCAGTCAGTGCCATAAACGCGAAGGCGAACATCGACGACGCGTCGATGCGCAACGCGCAAATCGACGCCAACAATATTACCGTCGACTTTTCCGTCAGCCCCGTCACGGTGAGTGAGCGTGCTCATTATTGAAACGAGCGCAGAGGGGCCGAACATGTTGCGATCTATAGCGCGCGTCGCTTCGCACCGGTCGATGATCGCATCGAGATTAAATGGTAATACGAGGAACAGTAGAAGAGTGGAGTGGCCAGCTCATCCGGCGAGCGAGGAGCGCCTACCGACTCTTGAGAGAATTCGTTTCAACGCCCCGGTACTTAATTCTTGGTTTCATTTCATATGATCATGCCCAGATTCGCCTCACCTTAGGATATATAGAGCACGAGCGAACAATAGAGAGTCGCGTCTCATGCTAATCCGAAAAAGAGCCGCCAGACCGTAGTCTTTTCATGTCTGCGAAAACGATAAACGATACGTCCGCTAATCACTAAAAAGGCTCGTCGTAAAACAGGCAGCAATAGAACAAGGTGGCCGTACAACCAAAAAAAACCAAGCAAGGAAACTCAGGAGAGAGCCAAAAAGTTCCGCCGAGACCGTGGTTCTGGTGGCCGATCTTTATAGCGCTTTTGATCTGGAATCTGGTGCTCTTCTGGCCCCACTCGCATACGGAGGCTGATATCCCGTATTCGATATTCCTGGCACAAGTTCGCGCTGGCAACGTTTCGGACGTTCACATTGCGGGTGCCGCTATTACCGGTAGTTTCGCAACCCCTTTGCTATGGCCTGAGCCCAAGCCGGTCGCCGTGGCGAAGCCGGAGCTACCGGCAACGCCTGATCAATCCGGAATGCCTCTACCATCTCGGTACACTGCGTTCAAAACAACTTTCCCCGCAGTGGTCGGTGATTCTGGCCTGATGCCTCTTCTCGAATCGCGGCATGTTCTCATCGAAGTATCGCCTGAGAACACCCCCTGGCTCCTTGATGTGCTCGTCAACTGGGTCCCAATGCTGCTGCTAATTGGCGTTTTCTGGTGGATGAGTTCAAGAGCCGCCGGAGCCGCCCAATCGGGTCTTTTCAACATTGGAAGAATGAAGGCCCGGCGATACTCCAGCGATCGGCCGAAGATTACTTTCAACGATGTGGCGGGTGCCAACGAAGCCAAAATGGAGTTAAAGGAGGAGGTCGATTTCCTCAAAGAGCCGAAGAAGTACCATGACCTGGGCGCGAGGATCCCGAGAGGGGTCTTACTGGTCGGGCCGCCGGGGACGGGTAAAACTCTCCTTGCAAGGGCGGTAGCCGGTGAGGCCGGAGTGCCGTTTTTCAGCCTTAACGCTTCCGAATTCGTCGAGATGTTCGTAGGTGTCGGGGCGAGCCGCGTGCGTGACCTCTTTCGCCAAGCCAAGGAGGCCGCTCCAGCGATAGTCTTCGTCGACGAGCTAGATGCCGTGGGACGGCGGCGCGGTGCGGGTGTGGGCACGGTCAACGACGAGCGCGAACAGACACTGAATCAACTGCTAGGTGAGCTCGACGGTTTCGACGAGCGCGCCGAGGTTATCATTTTGGCAGCGACAAACCGGCCGGACGTACTTGATCCCGCGCTCCTGCGCCCCGGACGTTTTGATCGCCAAGTCGTGGTAGGGCTTCCCGAGCGCCAAGACCGCGAAGGCATATTGCGTATCCACACTAGGAAGTTGCGCCTCGACCCCCAGGTCGATTTGCAAATCCTGGCCCGCAGCACAATTGGGATGAGCGGCGCCGACTTGGCTAATCTATGCAACGAAGCCGCTCTCACCGCCGCCCGGCACAACCATCAAATGGTTACGATGGCTGACTTCGAAGAAGCACAGGACCAGATTCGCTTGGGCGCCGCACGGCCACAATTGATCGATCGCGCAGAGCGGCAGCTTATCGCCTACCACGAGTCCGGCCACGTGGTTATCGCCTGGCTAACCCCGGCCGCAGATCCTGTACACAAAGTCACGATTGTCCCGCATGGTGAGGCACTGGGGTTGACCGAGCAGCTGCCGGGGCAGGAACGGCACAATCTGAGCCTCGCCTATCTCAAGGCCCGGCTTGACGTGATGCTGGGCGGCAGGAGCGCGGAGGAAATTGTCCTCAATGAGATAACCACGGGCGCGGAGAATGACCTTGTCGAAGCGACTCGTCTCGCGCGGCGAATGGTTACCCGGTGGGGAATGGGAAAACTGGGCCCGGTGGCCTTTAAAGGGGATGAGCAACAGCCCTTCCTCGGATACGAGATGTCTCAGGGACGTGACTACAGCGAGGCGACCGCCGCGCGCATCGATCAGGAAGTCATGGGATTAATCGAGGAGGCGCACGAAGCAGTTCGCCGCTGCTTAACCGCTAATCGGGAGAAGCTTGATCGCCTTGCGGAGGCGCTGCTGCGTGAGGAGACCGTTGGTCCTGAGGCTTTGAATCGGATTCTGGGGCCTCGGCCGCTGGTCACGCCAGAACAGGACGAGCGGCGCATAGTTGCGAAATAGGCACGTAGCCAGACTAGAACATTCCGAATCACTCTGTTGGGGGTTTTCGGTATTTTTTTCAACATATTGCTCTCTCCAGGCGAGAGGTCCGAGAGTAATAGCCAAGGAGAGTCTCAACGCGCCACGAAAGGGGATTATGGAAAGAAACTTGGAAGCGCACCGCGAAGTGCGGGAAACGGCTTGTGCCTGTTGGCGTTTGGAACGCGTCGTTTAGCAGCCTCCTGATTTCTAAGTTCGTCAGGCTAAAAAGATGTCTGTTGGGCGTTTGGTCGTTAGTATATTGTGTCCGCAGGCCCGCTGAATTCCCTTAATCGATCGGCCTTCGCGCTAGAACCATTACCTTAACTTGATCCAACGCGAACGCGAATGCGGTGGTGGCAACTAAGAGGGAAATCACTACACGCAGCGGAAGAGGTCGCATCAACGTGCCACTGAGGGCTAAGGCAGAGACAATCGCAATGTCGGCCAGCGAGAATAACATCATCGGCAGTACCGGACATGATCCCCACATGCGGTCACGCTCGCGTACGACGTATACGACTGCCTGTCCAGCAAAGACGAGCATGATAAAGGTTAGGGTCTGCATCTGGCCGACGCTTAGGCCTAGCCAAAACCAGCCCGCCGCAAGGATGCCAATGCAAAACATGAATTTAAACGCGGCCAGCGGAACCGCGAGCGACACCAAATTGCCCATTTGCCAGGTATTGGGACGTGGCGATGGTGTCGCTCGATCGGCGGTGCGCGCCATACTCACAAAATCGTTGGTCAACATGGACATCGCCTGTAACATTGGCGTGAGAACAGCCTGCCGCGTCAGCACCAGACCCGCGCCGAGGACGACCAGGGTAACGCACTTATTAACCAGTATGCCCAAGGTGTAGGTGAGAACCCGGCGAAAGACGGCGCGCCCCTCTTTTATTGCAGTGACAATGCCACCAAGACCAGGGTCGGTAAGTACGATGCCCGCCGCGGCTTTAGCCACGTCGGTGGCAGTCGAGACGGCGATGCCCATTTGCGCCTGACGGAGCGCTGGAGCGTCATTTGCGCCATCTCCGCACATGCCGACCGCATGTCCGTTTCGCTGAAACGCCTTCACCAGACGGAATTTCTCCTCCGGGAAGATCCCGGCATAGACCGCGAAATCATCAGGGTTGGCGCGCTCTGGAATCTGCCCTGACGGGCAGACGGCGCCGTCCAGACCAATCGAATGAGCGATGGTCGCCGCGGTTAGCGCGGCGTCGCCCGTAACCATGACCGTGCTGACACCCAGATGTCGTAGTTCCGCCAGGAGTGCTGCTGAGTCGGGGCGGGGAGGATCATTGAGAGCGACGAGCCCGATAAAGGCCATCCTGCCAGGGCAGCCGATCACAACTCCAAGCGTACGATACCCACTGCCAGACAGCGCCTCCACCTCTGCGACGATTGCCGGCGTCATTGGAGCCAGCAGCTCAAGAACGGATGGCGCTCCTTTGCTGATACGAATCTCATTCTGACCTTCATCCCTGGCGATGGCCTCCGACCGCTTGTACGCAGGATCGAAAGGGGTGAAGCCAGTGACGACAGGAAGCGAACGCTGCGATGGGGTCGCGAGCGCTGCTGCCCTGATAGCGGCATCCACTGGATCTTGGCCTTCCGGGGAGCTGGTCAGTGCGGCGAACGCGAGCACATCGCCGACAGTCCACCCGTTGGCCAAGGGCCGTACTGCGGCTACCGCCAATTCATTCTTAGTAAGAGTGCCGGTCTTGTCGACGCACAGGACATCAATCATCGCAGCCTCATGCAGTGCTGCAAGTCGCGTCAGGAGCACGCCCTTGAGCGCAAGTGTCCTGGCACCGAGGGCGGCACCCAAGGTGAAAGTGGCTGGGAGAGCAACGGGAACTGCAGATAGCAACGCAGTCAGTACCAGAGGGATGATCTGCCCAACTGGCAAGCCTATCCTGGTGGCATAAGCCACCAGCCCCAGTACAAGTGCTACGTTGATGGTAGAGAGATTGCGGACGAGACTGACGACCACCTTGGTTTCGGTACTCTCGACGCGCGCAATACGGACCAACTCTGCGGCTCGGCCAAAGTAGGTCGATGTGCCAGTAGCGGTGACCGAGGCAATGGCCTCGCCACGGCGCACAAGGGCGCCCGCATAGGCTGTTTTGCCCAAGCCAGCATCAACCGGGATCGATTCGCCAGTGAGCATCGATTGGTCAAGGAGTACGGAGCCCTCTATAATTCGTGCATCGCCAGGAACCACAACCCCAAGTGACAGCTGGACGATGTCACCGGGCACCAGGTCGGCCGCCGGCAACTCCACCCAGCGGCCATCGCGTTTGACCTTGGCTTTGAGGGATAAGTGCTGCTTTAGTAATGCTAGCGCGGCCTCAGCGCGACTTTCCTGAAAAAGGCTGAGGCCGACGTTGAACAACAAAAGGGCGCCGATCATCATTGCTTCGATGTGCTTGCCGAGCGCGATCTGCAGTACGATCGTAGCTTCGAGCATCCACGGCACGGGCGCCCAAAAATGACGCGCAATTCGTTTGAGGATGGACTCGTGCTCTTCACCGATCTCGTTTGGGCCGGTTTGCGCGAGCCTTCTAGTCGCCTCTACGGTGGAGAGTCCAGCCGAATCGGCTGAAAGCGTGCCCGGAGATTTCACGTTGGTAACGCTCACTGAAGGAGTCGGAATGAAAAGTGCCTCAAAAGCCTAACGGATTGCCGATCACTGCGCCGGGGATTAAAGAGGTCGCAGGACTTTCAACGGGGAAAAAGGTATTCCACTTGCCAGTTGGGGCGGCCGTTGAGTACTCATAATAACGAGATCTTACATGCTTGCCGTTTCTTGCGGCAGGTCACGAATCGCAAATGACCCGAATGCGCGAATAACGCGCCAGCTCGAAATCAGGGGCTTCAAGCACAAAGCGCGAATGCTCTCCTCAAAGGTTCAAGTCGAGCGTCGACCTTGGCGCGGACTTGTCTTTGATAAGAGAACGTGACACGAGCGAGTTCCTGCAAAGCAGTATGAACGGCTGCGCGATCTATGTTGCACTGGAGGATAGCGTGCCGGAAGCTTAGATGATTCTTTAGAGAACTCAGATTGCAGCCGGGTGCGTGGGATGCGCCTTGGTGACTTATCTGGATCAAAGCAACGGATTGCCTCGGCTGCGAGATGAGCGCATGGTCGATCAAAATTTGCATTATTAAGTTGCGAGTCTGGCTGCGGCTGGTTCGGCGTGCGGTGCAGGATTGAACCGACCTATTTGGAACGTCTCATCAGAAGAGGAGTGCGATACGGTTGGCGTGACACATTTAACAGCGCACGTTGGGTTGGTTCGAGGTGGATTGGGACTTGTGTTCGGAACACGGCAAGCCGGGGTTGCGCAGTAATGAATCCAGTAGCAAGCGCGACGATACAACGCGATCGCCGTTCACTGCTGAATTCGGTCCGCCTTCTCGGCACGCGAAGGTATGGCTCATTCTGGATCGGGAGCCTTCTTTCCAATCTTGGGACCTGGATGCAGCAGGTGGCTGAACCGTGGCTTATTTTGACTATGGGCGGCTCATCGCTCCTACTTGGCTTGGACGCATTCGCCATGAATGCGCCGGTTTGGGTCCTGACGCTTTTTGGGGGCGTACTGGCGGACCAACAGGATCGTAGGAAGATTATCTTTTTTTTTCAATCCATTCAGATGTTATGTCCCATAGCCCTCGTTATTCTGATTCTTAGCAGAACGATTCAGGTCTGGATGATTATTGGGTTATCACTGGTGGTTGGGGTCACCGATGCACTGTCGATGCCGGCGTTCCAATCCATCGTGCCCTCGATCGTCGAATCCAAGCAGATTGGAACTGCGATCGCTCTGAATTCGGCCCAATTTAACCTGTCTCGAGTGCTGGGTCCTGCGATAGCCGGAGTGGCGATGGCGCGTTGGGGCGCTGTCTCCTGTTTCGGCGCGAACGCGCTGTCTTACATTCCTTTGATTTTAACAGTGTATTGGATCCGAGTGCCGCATAGGCCTAGCAGCCGATTCGAAATGAAGAGCGGGACCGCATGGTTCAAGGAAACTGCCAAGATCAGTCATCAGTGGAGGCTTCGGGGTGCGCTGTTGACCGTCCTTGCCACGAGTATTCTCTGCGCGCCGCTCATCACGTTCTGTCCAGTTTTAGTCAAGGAGGTTTTTCATTCTGACGCGATCCATTTCGGGAGAGCAATCGCCGCGTTCGGGATCGGAGGATTGATTGGAGCGACGGGAATTCTTGCCATCGAAGGACGCGTGGATCGAGTGAAGGTGAGTTCAAGCTCTGCCGTGGCTTATGGCGTGCTGCTGTTATTGGTAGCGTCGAATAGCTCGCTCACTGTCTTGACGTGGCTTTTGGTGCTTTGCGGAGTCGCTATGACAGCGAGCAACACAACGGCAAATTCGATCCTGCAATTTACCGCCCAGGATCGCGTTCGCGGCCGAGCGTCAAGTCTCTATATGTTAGCCATGCGAGGCGGGCTTTCGTTGGGGAACCTAATAATGGGAGCGTCCGTAACCTATCTTGGGGTCCGGAATGCATTTCTGATTAACGGGATTCTAGCAATTGTGATTGAGGCCTGGATTTACAGGAGATGGGCAGTCGCCATTGCAAACCTGACTAAAAAGCGGCAGCCGAGTGGCTCGGGAGATAGTACCTTTCGATCAGAGGGGTCCATGCATGCTGACGAAAGAAAAAAAGCCAAGGCGGTAGGTGAGACGCATTCTTCTGTCACCTTGTTGCCGGGGTCGGATGGAGCCATCGACAGGTTAAAATGATGAGGGGCCGCGCTAAGCTAATTCTAGTTTTGGACCACTAAACCCAAGCGGTTCTCCAGCGCCCAACTCTTTCTGAGATGTCGGCTCACCTACGGAGTCAGGCCAAGCGCCTCGATGAACGATTTTTGCCCACGGCGACCTCAGCGGCGCTGACGCTGAATCCTTGTCTTCGGTTGGCCGCACCGTTTCACCTCGGGCCGGTAACTCGTTATGCCCTGGGGGACCGAAGGTCTTGTTTGGGCGGCAGGGCTGAGGCGTATAAGCATCTCTACCTGCCGCCCTTACGTCTCTCACGAAGCCTTTTCTGATTCCGACGTCACTGCGAGATCTTCGTCCTCCGCGCCTTCGACCGGTCCAGCCGGCGGTGTGCCAAGGAACTGCACGCGGCGTGCGATAATTTCAATTCGCCGACTGCTTCTTCCGTTGCTCTCCCATTCGCGCGTGCGCAGTGGACCCTCGACGAAAACCTGCTGGCCCTTTTTGAGGTACGCGTGGCAGGTGAGCGCCAGCTTCCCAACAACCACGGCGCGGTGCCATTCCGTACGCTCTTCTCGCTTGCCCTCTTTGTCGACGTAGGCCTCGTCAGTGGCTATCGAGAAGCTAACGACCGGCATGCCGGTGGGTGTGTAGCGAATCTCAGGGTCTTGCCCAACATGGCCGATGACCATAATTCTATTGAGCGACATGACTTTTACCTCCTGCAGTGCTCCGTCCTTGGTTAGAAGCCCCGACACGGAGCTTTCGTGTTTTCAACTTCGCGCACTTCTGCTTGCTTTCCAGGCGGCTTCCTCGGCCGCGGCCTCGCCGTGCTCTTTCATGAGCGCCACAAAACACAACCAATGAAACACAGCGGTACTGGCCCACAGATGGGCCTTTAGATAATTTTCGTCGGTCCTCACTTTCCGGCCGCAGCGGCCACAGCTTCCTTGATACATTGCCTTCACTCCTTACATCGAAGTATTGTGCTCGTCATCGAACGCCCGCATGAAAAACTGACGACTCGTCGCGTTGCTGCAATCGCGGGCTCCGCAATCGACGCAAGGTTCCTCGTCTAATAGAAGCCTATCGCTCCGATGAATCGAACATCCGCAGCGGAGTTGTTCTTGACCCCAACCGTGATCCAGTGCGGATAGATTTGTAACTACTCATCGCGGTTCTCCTTTCGTAGAGGCCCGCTTGCCATCCGGGCCCGCCGTCCACGGCCTCGGCCTGGAAACCAGCGCCATCTTTCCCCGCCGCCGTTCTCACCCAAACCTAGAAGGGCGGCGGCGGAAAGGGAAATCGATGCGGCGCGTAGCGCTGCGGCCAATGAGCGACGGCGAAGCCGTGCAATTCCGGCGTGCGCGAGCGGAACGGTCGTGTGGGACGGGCGCGACGGAATTGAGCGAAGCCGGCGCAAGGCGGCGTGAGGCGGGCAATAGCCTTTTTGCTTTAGGGCAAGATTACCACTTCCAACCATGAGCCACTTTCCTAGTCTGCTGTATGCTTTGCCGCTGGCCTTGCTGTTGGGCGAAAGCCGGATCGCTCGGATCGGGAAACCGTTTTAACGAATTCAGGTATTGCAGATGAGCGATACTCTGTGCCTGCCGATGGGGCCTTCGTCTGAGCCCGTCAAGCGCGATCGCCTTCTGCAAATCGCGCGCGGCGGCGCGCCCCAGCGCGTCGGTGTCGTTAGTGTAAATGCGTGCGTCGTAACGCGCTCGGCTCAGCGAAACGTAAAATTGCCGGCGATTTACGAGCAGGACGCCCCGAGTCGTGTCGATATTGACGATGACGCGATCGACGGTGGCGCCCTGCGCGGCGTGGGAGGTGGAGGCGTAGCCGTAATCGATGTGCTGGAGCTCCGACAGCCGCGCCTTCAGGGTTCGCCCACCATCGAGTTTGAGGACGGCACTGTCATCGGCCATCTCAAGGATGGTCGCGAATTCGCCGTTGGCGACTTTGAGCGAGCGCTCCGGCGCGCGGAACTGAATGCGCTCGCCGACCGCGATAACCCGCCGCTCCGCCCGATAGGCTTCGATGCTCTTGAACCGGCCGGGCGAAAAGGCGACCGCCCGCCCGTCCGTTGTTCTCAGCGTTAGCGAGTTCGTTCTCCGATCCGCCGCCTCGACCGTAAGGCAAGCGTTCTTCGGTACCCCGTTCCCGGTACACGCGCGGGTGAAGCGGATGACATCGCCCTCATCGTAGTTTGAGGCGTGCCGGCGCTGGGTTCGGGTCAGGTCGCGATTGACCAATATCCCGTGCTCCCGGCCGGTCCGGGAGACTTGGCCATGTTCGATCAGGGTCTCGCGGATCACGCGGTTCAGCTCGCGCCGCTCGCTGTTGGCGGGGCTCACCACTAAGGTGCGCTCTCCGGCGCGATGGAAGCGCAGATAGTCGGCGGCGATCACCTGGTATCGCTTCTCCGGCGCTTCAATTTCGAATATGCGCTGCCGCTCTTGAAGCAAGCGCAGCGCCTCGCGCACGTCGCCGCGCGCGGCCTGCTCGACGGTGCGCTTGAGCTCCGGATCGCGCTGGCGCCGAATGACGTTGAGCCGAGCGACCGTCATTTCGCCGCGAATCAACTGATTGATTGGATTGCCGGCCTCAATAGCCTGATGCTGGCGCTGATCGCCGACGAAGACGACGCGGTCGACGCTGGCGCTTTGAGCCATGCGCAGCAGCCGGTTCACTTGGCGCGTCGCGAGCAGGCTCGATTCGTCGATGATCCAAAGCTGCTTTTGCGCTGGTTCAACCCGCCCGTTTTCAATCAGGCTGGCCACCGTCCTGGCCGATACTCCCGCCTCGCTGAGAGCCTTGACGCTGCCGCTGGTGGGTCCGAAACCGCGTACCGTATAGCCGTGCTGCTCCGCGAACTCGCGGACCGCGCCGACGGTGGTGGTCTTCGCGGCGCCCGCGCGTCCTTCGATGGCGGTGACCCAGTCGCTGGCGGCGAGCGTCACCCGCGCGGCCTGAATCTGGTCGGCGAAGAGGCCGCGCTGAATCGCCCACTCCGTAGCCTCTGCCGCGGGAGCAATCGGTGCTGCGGCGCCGACTCCAGCGCGCATCGCCGCGATGTTTTCCCCTTCGAGGACGAGCATCTCGGGCGTGGTAAAGCAGCCCTGCGGGTTGCGCCAGTCCGAGGCAATCGGGATTAGCTGCCCGCGCTCCTGTTCCATCGCGATCCATTCCCGGATTCGCTCGGGCGCCGCGCGGCCCATCGCGTGTTGCAGGGCTGAAGTTTCAAGGGCGCGGCGGTCGATTACCGCTTCGCGTTCTGTGTTGTGCAAGCGGCTGAAGCGGACCGCTTGATCGATGGTCTCGGCGCCCTCTTCCGCCGCCGGACCCCGTTCGGTGGCGGCCATCCCGATTCGATGCGCATTAATGCCGTACGCGGCGGCGCGCTCCCGCCATTCGATGATCAACTCCTTTTCGCTCAGTTGCCGCTTGTTTTGCCGCGTCTTATAAGCCATCAGTTGCGCCGCTGCTGCGCCTTCGAGTCCGGCCTCCGCCATGCGGCCCTGGATGTCCTGGCGGCGGAGCGAGAAAGCCATGACCTGCTCGCGGCTGTAGCCTTCCAACTCCCATGCACCGTTGGGTGCAGTCACCGCGATGCGGTATCCAAGCCGCTCCACCGCGCGCGCCAGTTCGGCGCGATAAACGGCGGTGGCGTAAATCTGCGAACGGTAGATTTCCTGCGGGTCGAGCGCGCGCCACTGGCCATCGGGCCGTCGGGTCAGATTGAGAAAGACCACGTGGGTGTGGAGCTGCGGATCGGGAGCCTGATCCTTTGGAGCATTCTCGGACGCACGCGCCGCAATATGTTCAAAGCGGGCCGCAACCACGTTGGCGGTGACGACCGATTCCTGGCCCGCACGCTGGCGCGAGAGCGCATACTTCTCGACTTCCGAGAGTGCCTTTTCAACCGCAGCTCGGTGCACGTCGATAAGCCGATGATCTTCTCCGACCAAGGCCTGAACGCTGATCGACTTGGGCGCGCTGAAGACGCCATCCCACCCGGCGCGATGCTTCTGGTTATGGGCTGCGGCAGGGACCAGAACCGATCCGTTCGACGGATTTACGCCCTTGAGCAGCGCGCTGAAATCCGCACGGGATATTTCTCCGTTTAAGCCCAACGCCTCCGCGCCGCGCCCAAACCAATGGCCGGCAACCTTGCGGCTCTCGCTGTAATAATCATCGTGTGAATAGTGTTCCTCGAAGTAGGTTTGCGCCTGGCCCACTTCCAGCGCTTGCGGGGAAAGAACCATCATCGCCGTTTACACCCACTTGTCGCGGCTGGAACGGGAGGCGGAACCATAAGGCTCGACCGGCCGCCCCTCCGTGGTGCTGTCGTCTTTTTCATGCTCTTGCCGTAACGGTTTGCATAGCCCGCTGGCCTCGCCTGGAAGCGGCTGCCGCGCCAGAAATGGCGGCTGGTGTCGTTCAAGATGGCCAGGCGGAATGGTGATTTTTGCGCGGTCGGCGCCAGCGACGCATAGATATCCTTCGTACTCTCTCAGCGATTGCACCTCGGCCGCCATCACAATTGGCTCGACGCTTCGGTGCGGCTGTAGATTGAAGCCTTCGCGATAACTGGAAAGACCGGCGAGAGAAGTCATCTCCAGGCGTAGAATCTCGTGCTTGCCGAGCTGTTCACTGGCCCATTCGGCGGTCTCGGCTTCATCGCAACGCAGGATCACCTTTGTCGTTGGAGCCGAGGTCAGCGTTGTGGTGCGGTCGCGTCCATAGATCGAACGTAGCTGCGAAACATTCTGGAAACCCATGACCACACAGAGGCCGCGTTTGCGCCCGCGCGTCACCAATTGTTCAAGCTGCGGCTGATAGCCGAGGACGGCGAGTTCGTCGATTACGATCCAAACCTGGCGTCCCGCGTGCTCCAGATCGGCACCGAGTAACCAGCGAACAAGTGAATCGAGCCACAGCGCCTGAAGTCTGATCAGTGCGGCGCGAGAGTCTTCCATCGAGGTAAGAAAGAGCCAGCCGCGCGGCTGCCCTGCCCAAGCTTGAGCGGACCAGGATGCATCGGTGTCCTCGTGGCGCGGAAGGTACTGAAAGGGTCGGACCGCACCCGTCGCGGTCGCAATGATACCCGCGCCTTGCTCGTGAGCTCCAGGATCGATCAGCGGTTCTGCCGGGGTTCCTACTAGCGTTTGCCGCAACTCCTCGCGTGGCAGCGCAAGTAATTGAAGAATCTGTTCGGTCTGATGCTCAGGAACCTTATGGAAGATCGCTTCCAGTAGCGTTCGGCTCGATTCACGAAAGAACCTGGCGCTCGCGTTTTCGGCAAAGGTGTTGGGTAAGTCGGGCAGCATCGAGGCCGCCAGTGCCGCCACATCGGTCTCGAAGCTTTCCTTGCGGAACTCATTCCAAGGCGACCACCACGGGCAACGGCGGTCGCGCGGATTGAGAATCAGATCACCGCGCTTGCGGTCATAGAATTCCTGTACGTATTCGCGTTCCGGGTCAAGGATGATCGCGCTCTGCCCGCGCTCGGCGATGCGCCGCAAAAAATGTCGAATTAGAGTTGATTTGCCGGCGCCGGGTGAGCCGGTAACCAAAAAGTTCTCCGGCTCTTTTTTAGCCGGTATCATTACTGCGCCGATCTGCAAGAGCAGCGGCGCGGTGCGCTGAGTTCGTGAGGCGAAGCGCGTGAGCGAACTACTCAGTTGGTGTATTGCTCCGCCGGTGAGTTGCGCGTTCAGTCGCCCCGCCGTTAAAAGTTTCAGACCTCTAACGTGTTCGGGACCGGACTCGCGCCGCAGCTTGAGCGCTACAAAAATTCCGAAGAAGGCGAGCGGAACGATCGCTGTGTAACGGCAGAAATGTGCGAACCAGAAGCCGAACGACGCTTTGTAAAAATGCGGACCATTCAGGAACTGGTACATGCTCGGCAGCGGATACCAGCGGCCTTGATATTGGAGATGGAGCCGGGGACCCACGTCCCGCAGACCTGGCACGTCGGTGAACAACCACGCGAGCAACCACGATAGGAAATAGCGCTGGCCGAAGTCCGGAAAATAGATCAGCGTCTCGTGCCAGACCACATAGATTGTGAGCACGAACCAGACGAAGACGGCGCCCTTGATCGCAGTGAACCAGATGCGCGCGCCGATCCGCGCGCGGGTCTGATAGGCCTGCCAGCGGGCTGCATCCGAGGCGCTGAAATCCATCACCCCACCTTGCGGTCTCCGCTGGTGTTCTTTACCAGGCCGAGCAGCGATTTAGTCATCTCTTCTTCGAGGCGGCCGATATAAGTCCGCGCGGTTTCGCGTGCTGAATCGTAGACTTCCTGCAGCGCTGCCTCATCGAGCAACCGGCCTTCTGCAATACTAAACAGTGACACTCGCGTGCGGACTAATTCATAAATGATGTGAAGGAAATATCGAATCAGTAACGGGTGCGGGGGATCGTAGTGCTCTGGATTTTCTTCCTCGATCAGCTCGGCAACGAGGTCCTGCAGCAATCGTGAGACGCTCGTTTGCGATGCCTTGGCGCGCTCTTCCAGTTGCTGTGCGAGGGCTTCTGGCAGCCGGAAAGTAATTACTTTGTTTTGTTCGTTCGGCATGTTCCGTTCCTTTCGGCTGTATACTCAATAAAATCAGGTGTTTCCGGTCGATTCCTCGGCCTGTATTCGCGTTCTGTATTCATCCCGCGTGCCTCCGTATACGCCTGGAAAATCAGGGGCTTATGCGGATTTCCGCTTCTGAAAACCTCCATCGGGGGATGGGTGACGTGTCCAATGTAAAACACGCGCGCAGCGCGTCAGCGGACGCACGCATCTGGCACTACGCATGGACCTGGCTCTTAACGCTCGCATCAGTGCTGGCTGGCTGTGATCGACGGGTGGACGAAGCGGCGTCACTCGAAGTGGAGGTGGACGCCTTCGTGGCGTGGGTCTTCAGCCAATGCTGGAACTCGCGGTCGCTATCGAGGACGCTCCGCAACATCTCAATCATGATCGCCTTGAGGTCGGCGTCATCACCGTGAACGTGCTGGTAGTAGGATACGTATTGACCTAGACATTCGTGTATCGTCGCCGGAACCGACAACCTGACCTGCACCGGCGATTTCTCTTTCTCGATTCTGCCAATCTTCATCTGTAACTCCTTCCGTCGATTTAGACTTCGAATATGAACGGCTGGCTGGGCTGATGGATGAACCGGTAGATAGCCGAGGACATCATCAGGATGAGGAGCAAGCCAGAAACCACGAGACCAGTTACAGCGAACCCTGCAGCGACGCGATCCGCGCGTGTGGGACTTGGCTGGCGCCACTCCCCGCTCACGCTGTGCGCGACTATGAGAAGGACAACCGTGTATCCCAGCTGAAAGACGAGCGGTATCGTCGGTGCCGCGATCGTCATCGCCGGCAGCACAATTACATTCAGTCCTTTGGAGAATCTCAGAATCCATCTCTTCATGGCGTTACTCCAGGGTGAAGAGTGGTTCGGCCGTGCCTGATACAGAAGCCATCGGCACTGGGCCGAAGTAGCGGCTGTCCCAGCCGCGCGGACTGTCAGAGAGAACCCAGATTTCATCCGGCCGGACGCGATAGACGCCAAACAAGTAGTGGCTCAAACGATGACCATGCGAATCGCCCGTCAGAGCCCTGCTGTGCGGCCAGAGAAGGCCATTTACACGAATACCTTGCGTTCCGACTTCCACGGTGTCGCCGGGCAAGGCAGCAATTCGCTTGAGTCCGGGCATTGCGGAACCAACCCGTTGGCCAGGAAGAGCGTAACCGTTGGCCAGAGCAGTTACCGTCAAAGTTGGCGAGAGATCGAAGACTATCAACCTGTCCCGCTGCAATGGCTGGTGTGTGATTAGATACAAACCGCGCGGCTCGCTCGGAGTCAGATTGATGCGCAGGCCGAGACCCTGCAGCGTCGGCAGGGAACCGAGCAACATCGCGACAACCGCGCCCGTCATCAGGCCTCGTTTACTCATTGTAAGGCCCCGAGAACACCAGGTCGCGCGTGACCATCACGCGGAAGTTGTATCCCGGCCTGATCTCAATCGTCGGACGGGTCTCGGCAGTGGCCGTGCCCAAGTGGCTTATCCCGACTTGCCCGAGTTCCTGGCCGGCGCCCATCGCCGCCATCTGGCTCGGACTCACGTAATAGCCACCTGTTGCTCCTCCCGCATAGACAGGCGACTGCGCCATCATCATGCCGGCGGAGATCGCTGACATCAGAAGCGCCGGCGTCCACACCTTCACATAGTGATGATTGACCTGGTCTTTGAACCCGGCGTAACCGGCTTGATCGGTGCCGGGCAGGTCTGGCAGTTGAATCTCGCCGCCGTTGGGAAAGACGATCTGCCGCCAGCTCACGAAGAGTCGGTCTTGTTGCGGCGTAATCTGGTCACGGTCGTAGCTGCCGATTAGCTTGCTGCCTTGAGGAATCAGCACGTAGGTCTGAGTAACGCTGTCCTTTACGTCTTGCCCGATACGGCCCAGCACTTCACCTGGCAGATC
>DATJUF010000178.1:0-6842 GCA_035502655.1 Binataceae bacterium (SeqCode) | reverse complement strand
CTCGCCCACTCGCGTGTCTACGGGCTTGCGAGCAAGCCCTATTGACATTAAATTCGGCCCTTCGCTAGCTCTTGCGGTAGGCGCAGGAGCAACGCGTGACCGTCTGCAGCGCCAGGCCGCCAGAACGCGGCCAGGAGGCTCTTCAATGTCCCATAATGGCCATACAGATCCGCGAACAATACATTCCGGGCTGACCCATCCGGTAATCGATTCCGACGGTCATTGGCTCGAATTCGGCCCCGAAATCACCGAACGGTTGCGCACGATCGGCGGCGAGAAGGCGGTGGCGGGCTTTGTTTCTCGTGATGCCAGCGTAGCGCGAATCGTGCGGATGACCCCTGAGCAGCGCTTTGCCGAACGGCGTGCGCAGCAGGCTTGGTGGGCCTTCCCGACCAAAAATACGCTCGACCGGGCCACCGGAATGCTGCCGAAGCTGCTGCACGAGCGCCTGCCCGAACTCGGCTTCGACTTCAGCGTACTCTATCCGACCTCGGGGCTCGGCCTGCCGTTTATCCTCGATGACGAAGAACGGCGTGCCACTTGCCGAGCCTTCAATACCTATATTGCCGAAGTGTTCAATCCATACGCCGACCGCCTGACGCCGGCGGCGGCGATTCCGATGAATACTCCGGAAGAAGCCATCGCCGAACTTGAACATGCGATCGGCGAACTCGGACTTAAAGTCGCAGTGATGGGAAGTCTTATTCGGCGCCCAATACCCGCAAAAGCGGCCAGCGGCGAACACTCGCGTAGTGCAATCTGGTTCGACGTGATCGGGTTAGACAGCATTTACGACTACGATCCGGTCTGGGCCAAATGCCTGGAGTTGAAAGTCGCGCCAACCTTCCATAGCGGTTCGCGCGGCTTTGGCCTCAAGACTTCCCCCTCGAACTTCACCTACAACCATATCGGGCATTTCGCGCAGGCGGGCGAAGCGGTCTGCAAGGCGCTGTTCATGGGTGGCGTGACGCGCCGCTTCCCGGCGCTCAGGTTTGGCTTCCTTGAAGGCGGTGTTGGATGGGCCTGCCAGCTCTACGCCGATCTAATCGGCCATTGGAAAAAGCGCGGTATCAAGGGGCTGGAGGACGTAAATCCGGCCAATCTCGATCGCAAGCAGCTGCGCGAGTTGTTCGAACGCTACGCTGGCAAAGCGGACGCCGATCGTCTCAATGGATGGTCGGGCGTGGTCGAGGGCGAGGACCATTCGGCGCGTTGGGCCGCGCAGGGCGCGGCGGTAATCGATGACTACGCCGCCACTGGTATCACCCGCGGAATTGAATTCCGCGATCTCTTCACGCGCAATTTCTACTTCGGATGCGAGGCGGACGATCCGCTCAACGCCTGGGCGTTCAATTCCAAGGTGAATCCGTACGGTGCGAAACTCAAAATCCTGTTCGGCTCCGACATCGGCCATTTTGACGTGCCAGATATGAGCGAGGTTCTCGGCGAGGCGCATGAGCTGGTAGACGACGGCGTCATCACGCTGGACGAATTTCGCGATTTCGTCTTCACCTATCCCGCTGAGTTCTGGGCTGGGACCAACCCGGACTTCTTCAAGGGTACAGCGGTGGAGACACAAGTCGCTGCGGAATTGCAACGCGGCAGCACGAGTTCTGTGCAGGCACCAGCGGCCCAGGCTTGAGCCTCGAGTTAATGGGCGCAAGGTCAACTCAATTTGCTAAGCGGCGCGGCGCTGCCCGCGCGAAAGGAGCAACCGATGCGAGCGGTATCACATATTGCCGTCGGCGTGCGTGACATGGACAAGTCGTTGCATTTCTATCGCGACCTGCTCGGGCTGCGCGTCACGACCGACGCGATGGAAAAAGTCGGCGGCTTGAAGCCGCTCTTCGCCAATGATCAGAGGGGCAAGCGCCGCGCCGTCTATCTACGCTTCGAGGACGGTCCGCACGCGAGTTTCCTCGTGCTCTCGCAATCGCCGGGTGGACCCAGTGGTGAGCCGATTAAACTGGATCAAATAGGTGTCCATCATTTCGCCTTCTGGGTAGACGATCTGCGCGAGCGAATCGAGCACCTGCGCGCGGCCGGCGTGCCGATCCTCGCTGGACCATTCGAAGCTGACTCGGCCGCCTATGGGGAACCGCCTGGCAAGAAAGTGCTGACCTGCCTGTTCAGCGATCCCGACGGCATCATCCTGCAATACGACCAGCGCGTCGATTAATCGGCGCCGCGGTTTTACCGGGGCACTTGGATTGCGCTATTGCTCGAAGGTCTGAACGCCGGCGATGGCAGTTTCGCATCGCGGCTTGGGGAGAAAGCGATGAACGGAATTTCACATGTGGCGATCGGGGTACGCGACATGGCTAAGTCGCTGCATTTCTACCACGATCTGCTCGGCCTCGAGTTGCGCTACGATCAGATGCAGCCGATTGGCGGGTTGAAAAGCCTCTACGCCAATCCAGAAAAGGGCCAGCGCCGTGCCGTCCACCTGCATTACGGTAGCGGTCCCAACAAGGGCTTCCTGGTGCTTACCGAAATGCCAGGTGGAACGCCAGGCAGTGCCATCAAGCTCGACGAGGTCGGTATCTCGCACTTCTCCTGGTGGGTCACCGATCTTCGCGGCATCGTCGAGCGGCTCAAGCAGGCCGGTGTTAAAATCCTCGTACCGCCCTACGAAACCGACGCGGGCGGCTACGGCGAGCAATCAGGCAAAAAATATCTGACGACGCTGTTCGAGGACCCCGACGGGATCATCGTGCAACTCGACGAGCGCGTCGGCTGACCGCACGTACGCGAAGGAAGCCTTCACGAAACCATGCTGAATTCATGCCGCGTGCTCGACCTGACCAACGAGCGCGGGATGCTATGCGGTCAGATTCTCGGCGACCTTGGAGCCAGCGTAATTCAGATCGAGCCTCCTGGTGGATCTCCTGTGCGCAAGCTCGGCCCCTTCTTCGAGGATCAGCCGAGTCCTGATCGTTCCATCTACTGGTGGGCTTATAATCGCAACAAGCGCGGGATCACGCTTAATCTCGAAACCGCCCAGGGCCGCGACCTGCTGCTCCGCTTGGGCGACGGCGCCGATTTTGTGATCGAGTCTGAAAATCCCGGCGCGATGGCCGCGCTTGGCCTCGGCTATAACGACTTCGCCGCCCGCAATCCCAAGCTGATTTACGTCTCAATCACTCCGTTCGGGCAGGACGGCCCGAAAGCTCATTACGCCGACACCGATCTTATCGTCATGGCTGCCGCTGGCCCGTTGATTTTATATGGCGACGAGGACCGCCCTCCAATCCGGATGAGCGTACCGCAGGCCTATCTGCATGCGTCCGCCGATGCCGCGGGAGCAGCGCTAATCGCCTACTATGAGCTGCTGCGTTCCGGCGAAGGGCAGGCGATTGATGTCGCCGCGACGCAAAGCCTGGGGCTAGCGATGCAATCTGTCATGCTGGCAGCGCCAATCCGTGCGAGCGACACCCGGCGGATGGCCGGCGGCGTCAAAATGGGCCCGATTCGAGTGCCTCTCGTGTGGCGCGCGAAGGACGGCCAGATTACAGCCGTCTTTCTCTTCGGCTCGGCGCTTGGCCCGTTCACCCGCCGTTTGGTTGATTGCCTGTACGAGGTCGGCGCTTGTGACGAGGCGATGCACAATAAGGATTGGATCGCCTTCGGTGACGAACTGCTGAGCGGCAAGGCGCCGATGGAAGAATACGAGCGCTACAAAAATGTCCTCGCGGAATTTATCGCGAGCCGGACCAAAGCCGAGATTTTCCAGCTAGCCCGCGAGAAAGGCTTGCTCATGGCACCGGTCGCGACCGTCGCCGACGTGCTCGAAAACCCCCAATTCCACGACCGCGCCTATTGGCAAAAGCTTGACCATCCGGAACTGGGGCGCAGCTTTCCCTATCCCGGACCGTTCGCGCGTTTCAGCCGGACGCCAATCACTTATCGCCGCCGTCCGCCGCTTATCGGTGAGCACAACGCCGAGGTCTATGGCGAGCTTGGCCTGACCGCCGCTCAAATCGCTGATTACGGCCGCAGGGGCATCATCTGATGGCAAATCATCTTCCGCTCGACGACATCAAAGTGCTGGACTTCATGTGGGTCCTGGCCGGTCCGGGAATCACCCGCACGATGGCCGATTACGGCGCGACGATCGTGCGTATCGAGGCGACCGGCCGGCCCGATCCAACCCGCACCGTAGGACCTTTTGTCGCCAACGACACGCATCCGGAGAAGTCCGCGCTCTGGGCCAACAATAATGCGGGCAAACTTGGGATTACGCTCGATCTCTCCAAGCCAGCCGCCCGCGAAGTCGTATTCGATCTGGTGCGCTGGGCCGATGTCGTGGCCGAGTCGTTCTCGCCCAAAGCGATGCGCGCGTGGGGCTTCGATTACGAGTCGTTGCGCAAGATCAAACCCGATATCATCATGATCAGCTCGTGTCTGATGGGTCAGACCGGGCCGCTCGCGTACTTCGCCGGCTTTGGCAATCTCGCCGCAGCTTTGATCGGTTTCTATAATCTGGTCGGATGGCCGGACCGCCCTCCGTCGGGACCCTTCAGCGCGTACACCGACTATATCGCGCCACGCTTTGGGTTGGCCGCAGTGATGGCCGCGCTAATTCACCATCGGCTGACCGGCGAAGGGCAGTATATTGATCAGGCGCAAGCCGAATCTGCCCTCCAGTTCCTGACGCTGCCGCTGCTCGATCAGGCCGCTAATGGCCGCATCTCTAATCCAGTGGCCAACTATGATCCAAACTTCGCACCGCACGGCGTCTATCCTGCGGCGGGCGATGACCAATGGGTCGCGATCGCCTGCCGCAACGATCGCGAGTGGCAAGCGCTCGCGCGCGCGATGGATCGTCCCGGCCTCGCATCGGATCCGCGTTTCGCAAATCTCGCAGGAAGGCAGGCAGCGCAGGCCGAGCTCGATGCGCTAATCAACGAATGGACCGCACGCAGGCCGCCGCGCGAAACTGAGCATCTCCTGCAGGAATCAGGCGTGCCGGCGCATGCGGTACAGAACGCTGCCGAGATTTATACCGACCCGCAGGTTCGCCATCGTGGACAGTATGTCGAAGTGCCTCATCCAGTCAGCGGCACGGCATGGGTCGAGAATTCGCGCTACAAATTGTCGCGCACGCCAGCGCGGGTCGAACGCGCCGCACCAACCCTCGGCCAGCATACCCAGTATGTGCTTGAAGAGTTGCTCGGCTACAGCGATGAGCGCGTCAGCCAGTTGGCCGTTGACGGAGCGCTAAGCTAAGATGCCCGCGGCATCTGGCTGAATAATTGGTAGAAGCGGCTGAGCGGTCGCAGGAGGAATCAGATATGCCCTCGGTTGAGTTCGGATCGACCCTCACTTCAAGCAAGGGAATTCCTGCGATGGCCCAGCGGGCCGAGCAATTAGATTTCGATTACCTGGCTACAGGCGAGCACATGATGTTCCACGGGCCAGTGTCGAATTCGCTGATTTCGCTCTCGGTAGCGGCCGGCGCGACGTCCAAAATCAAACTGATGAGCACCGTAGTGCTGCTGCCGCTGTATAACAATCCTGTTGCGGTGGCGAAAATGGCAGCGGTCCTCGATGTCGCCTCCGACGGCCGGTATCACTTTGGTGTCGGCATCGGCGGCGAATTCCCCAAGGAGTTCGAAGCTTGTGGTGTGCCGGTCAAACAACGCGGCTCGCGCACCAACGAAGCGCTCGAAGTGATCAAAAAGCTCTGGACCGAAAAGGACGTCTCGTTCGACGGCCGCTATACAAAATTCACCGGCGTCACACTCGCGCCTTCCCCCGTGCAGAAGCCCCATCCGCCAATCTGGGTCGCGGGCCGCAAGGAGCCCGCGATGAAGCGCGCGGCGGCTTATGCCGATGGCTGGATTCCCTATATGTACACGCCCGAGATGCTGCATGAGAGCATCGAAAAGATTAATCAGTTCGGCAAGGAAGCAGGCCGCGACATGAGCAGCTTTCGCCCCGGCTTGTTTATCTTTGCTTCGATCTATCCTAACCGCGATGAGGCACTGGAGCAGGCGGCCAAGGCCTTGGGCGGGACATACGCGCAGGACTTCTCTAAGATCGCCGGCCGGTATACCCTCTCTGGCACGCCAGACGACTGCCGCAAGCGCCTCAAGGAATACGTCGATGCGGGTGCCCGCACTGTGTTAATTAGCTGGGCCTGCCGCCAGGCCGATATCGACGAGAATATGCGGCTCGCTGCTGAAGAGATTGCACCAGCTTTCCGCTAAAGCCACGGGCGCAACATTGTCTGACCGCGCCGGGCAGAGAACAATACCGGCGTGACCCTCCGTCAAGCCGCGGCCGCAGGTCTGATTCTGGCGATTCTCATTTGCGCGGCCAAAACCGCGTTAGCCGCCTCGGTAAGTTCCGCATCGCCGCCGAATCCCCAGCAAACAGATCCTCGCGCAGCCGCCGCTGACTTGCTTGAGCAGATGGCGCGAGATCGCTTCGGTAATTTGTCGGCAGCCGAATTACGCTTGGTACGCCGTGCGCCATATCGCGAACTCGCATGGTCGGGCCCCAGCGATGACCCCGATAATCCGCTGAACAATCCTGCTCACGGCAAATCGTGGGGTACCGATCGCACGATTCGTGCGCCAATTATCGTGTGGCTCATGACTAACAAGGACGCCTCGACTCACGTTGATCCCAGCGGCGTCGGTGTCGCCGGCGCTCTGATCCACGGTTTGCTTGATCTCTCCTATAGTGAAAGTTCATTGCCGCTGACGATGCTCTCCTGCGCCATCCCTGAAGGCGTCGAATTCTCCTCCGCACACCTTGAGGAACTCGACCTGCGCCGGAGTTCGACCGGGCCGATCGACGGTGAACAGGCGGTAGTCCGCGGCGATATAACGCTG
>DATJUF010000177.1:0-9833 GCA_035502655.1 Binataceae bacterium (SeqCode) | reverse complement strand
TCCTGGATGCCGTAGGCGTTGGAGCGGCGGTCGTGGCCGTAATCGAAATCCTGCGGAAAGCCGTCGCTAAGAAGGATGACGTGCTTGGCGCGCGAGGAAACGTCTTTGAATTTTTCGCGGACGTGGCGGATCGCGGCGCCCATACGAGTGGAGCGCTTAGGCTCGACGGCGCCGACGCGGGCCCTTACGTCGTCTGTCAATTCCTGATCGAATTCCTTGATAACGTAGAACTCGACGTTGTCGCGGCCGTGGCCGGAGAAACCCATGATGGCGTAGGAGTCACCGATTTCCTCGAGCGACTGGGCCATGATCACGAGGGCTTCCTTGTTGACGTCGATGATGCGGCGCGGGCGCTGGGGACTTTGCGGGCGGCGTTGCCAGGCTTTCATCCAATCGTCGTTGTCGGGGTCGTCGTCTGTGGCCTTGCGCATCTCGCGATGGATCGGCTCGTCGGTAGAGGCCGACATGTCGAGGAGGAAGAGCGTAGCGACGTCGCGGGCCTCTTTTTTGCGGGCTCGATAGACGCGATTGTCGGGAACTTCGCCCATTCGGCGGGCGACGCGCGACTCGATGGCACGGTCGAAATCGATCTCGTCGCCGTCCTCGAGTCCACGGACCATCCGGTAGGAGGCGGGACGGATGCGCTGAAAGTGACGGCGGACCTGCGGCAATACATCACTGTAACGGATGAGGGTACCGGCGAAGAAATCGCCGTTGTCGCCGTCGAGCTGGATTTCGCGCAGGCGGCACCAATTGCGGCGATAATCAGCCATAACGTAATCCCACTCGTCGTAGGCGAAGTAGGAATCCTGGCGGCCGCGGCCAAGCATCAGGCGGCCGGCGCTAGGGAGATTACCGAGCTCGCCGAGCTGCTCGCGCAACTGCTCGTACTCGCTGGAATCCTTGTTAAAGAGCTGGGTGAGATACATGCCCTCGCCCTCGGCGCCGCCCTGCCCTTCGGACGGCTTGAGCTGGGCGCCCTGTTCGAGCAGCTTGCGCAATTCTTCGGGCGAGAGCGTGCGTCCGCCCTTGCCTTTTGACTGGCCGCGGGCCTCCATCTGGATCTGCTGATCGGTCTCGCCGTCACCACCGCTATCGTCGTCTTCGCCCTCGCCAGCGTCGCTCATCTCGGTCGCGCGGGTACCGCCGATGAGATCGTTGCGCATCTGAGCGGCACGATCGTCGAGCGGATTACCGCTGGCGGCATCGCGAGCGGCTCGCATCAAGGCCTGGAGCCATTCATACATCGCGGTGACCTGACGAGTACTGTCGAGGATGGTCGCGCCCGGCTCGCGCAATGGTGCGAAGAACAGGCTCGCGCGATGGGTGAAGCTGTATGCGGCGGCGCCAACGGAATTCATCAGCGAGCTGTCGATGTCATCGGCAAGGCCGTAAGAGGCCTTGACCAGCAGCGTACTGAGCGCATTGGGCGCCAAGGTCGCGGTGAGCGCGCCGTTCATGCGGGCGGCGCGGCTATCGAGGCCGCGATAGCGGCCGCGCAGAATGGCGTCGATGCGGGTTGCCTCGCACAGGCGCAAGAGGGCGCCGCTCAGCGCAGGGTCGTCAAAGGAGGCGACGAAGCTATCGAGCGCTTCGAGGCCGGTCTCGGCGCGCTCGTCAAAGCCGGGAAGGTCGGCGAGCTTAAGGTCGAAGGTGCCAAACTCATGGCGAGCGGCCAGATGCGCGGCGGTGAGGACATAGTAGTCGCGGGCCGCATCGGGGCCGCCGATACCGCTGATACGCTCGGGCAGGTAAATCATGCCGCCGTAAAGCAGCGGGTAGTGAAACGGCAGAATCGCGCCGGATTCGGGGAGGGAGTCGATGCGAAATTCGAGCGGGAAGAGCATGCGCATGAATTTGGTGAGCATGCCCTTGACCATGAAGAGCGCGTGTTCGCCGCGCGCAATGTTTTCGGTAGCCATTCGCGACTATTGTGGCAAATCACGGCAGGGGCGCGCAAATTTGATGGCCCGGGGCTTTTTCTTTTGGTTCAATCGGCAACGTAAGTTCGGAATTCGTTTCAGAACGGTAGACTCAGGCACGACCTTATTCGTGACTCGGCAATTCAAATGACTTGTGAAAAAGCGTATGACGTGGCCGTCGAGATGTACAAGCATGAGCATGATCGTTGGCGTGAGAACGCCTTTGTATTGCTGGCTGGTCTCGCGTCCACTGCGATCGCCTACAATAAAAACTTGCCTCTATTATGGGCGCTCCTAATAGCGACGCTCGTGTCTCTTGTCTTTCTGTTCCTCGCATTAACGATTCGAGGATCGACGGACGCTTGGCGCGAAACTATACGTTTTTATGAAGGAACAAAGGATGCCAATACTTTTCCGCCTTTCCAAATCTTCGAAGCTAATCTCCGTTTTCACAGCCATCGGAAAGACTTCATGTGCAGTATCGGATTTTGGCGACCGGAAGTATTTCTGAGTGTAACGCGTCTTTACACCTTTATCGGCTTCGTGCTTGTTTTGGTTTTCGGAGCATGGTTCGTTAAAGAAATCGTGCTCCTATGGATAACCCAGCATTGGTTAAATGGACTTTTCTTTGTGTGCCATTAGGGACAAGCGAGATCTGGCAAGAGGTCCAGATTGGCTACGCGTGCAAAGGTTGGAAATTCTATCAGGGGCAGTGATAAGGGCTGAGCGCTAAATCAGCTCACAGAGGTTAGGAACATGGCAGGAAAGCTCGAAGGTAAAAGTATCTTCGTGACCGGTGGCGGATCGGGAATCGGGCGCGCGACATCGTTTGCGCTGGCGCGTGAAGGCGCCAAGCTGATGATTGCCGACTACGTTCCCGAAGGAGCGGAGCGCGTCATCAAGGAGATTAAGGAGCGAGGCGGCAAAGCGGCGTTCATCCACGCTGATATTTCGGTGACATCGCAGGTTGAGATGGCGGTGAACAAAACGGTCGAGGCCTATGGGCGGATCGACGGCGCCTTCAACAACGCGGGAATCGAAGGCAAGGTCGCGGATACGGTCCTGTGCAGCGAAGAGGTCTTCGACCGCACGATCGCGATTAATCTGAAGGGTGTATGGCTATGCATGAAGGCCGAGCTGCAGCAGATGCTGAAACAGGGCGGCGGCAATATCGTGAATACGGCGTCGGTCGCGGGCCTGCGCGGATTCGTCGGGCTGCCAGCCTATAATGCGTCGAAGCATGGCGTGGTCGGGCTGACGCGAACCGCGGCACTAGAATTTGCGACGAAGAATATCCGTGTTAATTGCGTATGTCCCGGCGTGATTCATACGCCGATGGTCGAGCGGATGCTCGATACCAGTAATATCGGCGAGGAGCAGTTGGTCGCGATGGAACCGGTCGGACGCATGGGGAAGCCGGAAGAGATCGCCGAGGGCGTGGTATGGCTGCTGTCGGACGCGTCATCGTTCGTCACGGGCCATCCGCTAGTGATCGACGGCGGCTGGATTGCGCGGTAGCTGATAGTAAGGTTCGACTACGGCAAGGGCCGAGGCTTAGTCGATCAGGAACGGCCGGGAATAGGCGCCGTAGGCGACGGAGCCTCCGCCAACGCCGTACTCGGCCGTGTACTGCATGAAGTCGCCGCCAAGTGCCTGCGAGCCCGCCGCGTCGTTATAGTTCATCAGCCATAGGGTGGCGAAGCCAAGGATAGTCGCGGTCTGATGGGTTTTGCCGCTCGGGCTTACCGCTTGACCCAGCGCTACCAGAGGAACGACGGCGACTTGAGGGTTGTCCGTGTTGAGCTGGTCGAGCGGCGGCGGCGGCAGATTTTGATCGGGGATGCGCGCCAGCATCGCATCATCGATATAAAGGGAATGGTTACTGAAATCAGTGGTTGAGACCGCGTTAATGGTGTCGCCGATTGAATAGGAACAGGTCGAACCATTGGTTATGTCATTAGCGAGGTTAGCGCCGTGGTCATGGCTATCAGCCGGTGGAGGAGAACCAACGGGACTGCAGGCCGGAAGATCGAGCCAGGCCATGTTGCTGCCGGAGCCGCCGGCAATCAGCGAGACGGGCTGAGGATAATCGATAGAAGTGGAAGGTGTGACCGTGAGCCCGGCGGGGAACATCCCTTCGGTCATGGTCTGAATCGGGGCGGGACCGACTGCTGTGGCGTCAACGGCTGCCGAGAAAGTTGAGCCAGCCGGCATTACCAGCCGCGCAAAAAACATCGGGATGGTGGAACGCTGGAGGCTGACTTGCAGGGTCTCGGCGCCGGGCGGAATTATGGCAGACGGCGGAAGCGAGCTAGCCGGACCGATCGAAAGAATCTCGGCAGGGGCGACTCCGTTACTTTCGGCGTAACTACAGGCGATGTCATAGGCAGGCTCGCCGCCACCGCCCCAGGTACAAGGGGTTGAGGCAGGCGGTGCGGCACCGAAAGGTCCGAGATAAGCAGCGCCGGCCAGCGCCGCGGAATCGGCGGCTTTGCGGAGTTGCATCCAGTTGAGATAGATGATGGCAACGTCGGCGCTGAGCGCAAGAGCGCCAAGCAAGGCAGTCAGCGCCAAGGTCATCACCACAAACATTTGTCCGCGGCTGAATTTTCGGCGCGGGCGCATGGCTCCCCCAAGGCAAGCACACGGCCGAACCCGGATAGAGAAAACCTTGGAGCCGCAGGGGCACGGCTGCGCGTGCTAGTTCAGGCGCTCATAATCCGTTGCCCGAAATGGGCTGTCAAGCGTATCTCAGCAAATCGAAAGGATACCTTGAGATGCCGAGGCTGAACTGCCTTGCCGTTAGCGAAGAATGAATGGCTGACCGCGAAAAGGCGCCAGCCAACAGGCCAGGCGAAGTTAAAGTAACCGGCGAGCTTCGGTGAGCGTGAAGCGGCCTTCGTAAAGCGCGCGGCCGCTGATAGCGCCTGCGATACCGCGGTCGAAGAGGCCGCGCAGAGCGCGAATATCGTCGAGAGTGGCAATGCCGCCGGAGGCAATAATCGGGACACCGGAAAGGCGGGCGGTTGCGGTAAACATGGCGAGGTTGGCGCCGGCCTGAGTGCCGTCACGAGCGATATCGGTGAGTATGATTGCGGCGACACCGGCCTGGCGAAAGCGCAGCGCCGCCTCGGCGACGGGCAGTTGGCTCGTCTCAACCCATCCTTTGATTGCGAGGCGGCCGTTGCGGGCGTCGAGTGAGCCGAAGACGCGGCCGGGGAAACGGCGGCAGGCTTCAAGTAACAGTTCAGGATCGAGGAAGGCCGCAGAGCCGAGTGCGAAGTAATCGGCGCCAGCGGCAATCACGTCATTGATGGCCTCAAGCGAGCGAAGGCCACCGCTGACGTCGATCGTGCAGGAGACGGCGGCGCGGATAGCGCGGATAGCGTCGAGATTGCGGGGTTGGCCGGCGATTGCGCCATCAAGGTCAACGACATGAATATGCTCGGCGCCCTCGTCAACGAAAGCTCTGGCGGTAGCGGCGGGATCGTTCCCGTAGACTGTAGTGCGGGCCATGTCGCCTTGAACCAGACGCACGACCTCGCCGCCCTTCAGGTCGATCGAAGGAATTACGGTGAAATGATCGAACAATCTATGGAATCGAACCTTCGCAGGCCACGAGAACGTGCCTGCAAGTTATGAAAGTGTACCTTTAGTTGAGAGGACGCCAGTGAGGCGGGGTTCGACGGTGGTCGCTTGATCCATGGCTCGGGCAAGGGCCTTGAACGTGGCCTCGATAATATGATGCGGGTTGCGTCCGTTGTGGAGGTTGAGATGGAGGTTCATGGCGGCTTCGTCGCTGAGCGCCTTCATGAAGTCGTGGACGAGGATGGTTTGGAAGTTGCCGACACGCTCTTCCTTGATGGCGACGTTGTAGGCGAGATAGGACCGTCCGCTGAGATCGATAACGGCGGTGCAGAGGGCCTCGTCGAGGGGCACGGTAGCTTCGCCGAAGCGGCGGATGCCGCCGCGATCGCCGAGCGCCTGTTTGAAGGCGCGGCCAAGCACGATGCCTACGTCCTCGACGGTGTGATGATCGTCGATGTGAAGATCGCCGGTGGCTGCCACTTTCAAGTCGAAGAAGCCGTGGCGCGCGAAGCTATCGAGCATGTGGTCGAGAAAGGGGACGCCGGTATTAACTTCGCTGCGGCCTGAGCCGTCGAGGCGGAGCGCGATCGCAACGGAAGTCTCGCGGGTCTTGCGCTCGAGCTCGGCGTAGCGCGCGGAGACCGGCCGAATCCGGCCGGTGGTGAGGGATGAGGAGGTGGAATCCTTGGTCTTCACTTCAATCTTTAAAGCAGCGCTTCAACTTTATGGGCAAGGTTATTTCAACTTGGGGGGATCGGCGCAAGGGCTCTGCGGGGTTTTGCCCGCAGCCCTGCCGTTGATTCGGGCTGCCGGACGACGGGGCGGATCCCGCAACTCGATCGCGCGGGCATGCGCCTCGAACCCTTCGATGCGAGCAAGCCGCGCGACTTCGGGTCCGAGAATCGCGAGCGCACTGGCGGGCGCTTCAATTATACTGGTGCGCTTGAGGAAGTCGTAGGCTCCGAGAGGTGAGGCGAAGCGTGCTGACCCGCCGGTGGGTAAAACGTGATTGGGACCAGCTAAGTAGTCGCCGAGGGGAGCCGGGCTGTGCGGGCCGAGGAAGACTGCGCCGGCGTCGTGAATGTGGGAGAGCCATTTCGAGGGATTGGCGATGGCTAATTCGAGATGTTCGGGGGCTAGGCGATTAGCAAGGTCGAAAGCGGCGGACAGATCGCCAACGACGATCGCGGCGCCGCGTTTATCAAGGGCGCGGCGGACAGAGGCGGCACGGGGCAAATCTTCGAGAGCGCTATCAGTTGCGGCGGCGACTTCTTCGGCGAGGCTGCGGACGGGGGTCAGCAGAATCGCGGACTCGTCACCTGAGCCGTGCTCGGCCTGCGCGATCAAGTCGGCGGCGACCCATGATGGTTTGGCGGTGCGGTCTGCGATGACGAGGACTTCACTAGGGCCGGCCATTTTGTCGATATCGGTGACACCGTACACCATCCGCTTGGCGGCCTGAACGTAGGCGTTGCCGGGACCCACGATTTTATCGACTGGCTGAATCGAGGCGGTGCCATAGGCAAGCGCGGCGATCGCTTGCGCACCACCAACGCGGTAGACCTCGGTAACCCCGGCGATGGCAGCAGCGGCCATCACGGCAGGCTGCTCACTATCGCGGGAGGGCGGCGAGACCATCACAATTTCGCTGACACCGGCGACGCGGGCAGGAATCGCGTTCATCAGGACGGTCGAGGGATAGGCGCCCATCCCGCCTGGTACGTAGATCCCGACGCGGCGGAGCGGGCGGACGATTTGGCCGAGGCGCATCCCGAGACGGTCGCGAAAGCTGAAGGACCGTTCGAGAGTGTGTCGATGGAACGAGGTGATACGGCGGGCGGCTAGTTCAAGGGCGCGGCGGACGGCGCGAGGAGTCGAAGCGAGAGCCGCGGCAAGTTCATCCGCTGTCACACGGAGCGTGGCGGGCGTCAGGCGGACGCCATCGAACTGGCGGGTATAGCTGATTAAGGCGCGATCGCCGGTGCGGCGGACACGCTCAAGAATAGTGGCGACGTCCCGATCAACCGAGCCGACGCCGACGGCGCGGCGGCGCGTTAGGCCGTCAAGGAAACGGTCGCAGACGGGGGTGCTGGCCTGAAGGATGCGCAGAGTCACGGTTAAATTTAATGTATAACTTTATTATTCGGGCGTGCGCTCGATGCGCGCTCCGACCGCGCGGAGTTTATTGTCGAGCGCCTCATAGCCGCGATCAAGATGATAGACGCGGCTGACCTCGGTACTGTTGTCGGCGACAAGGCCAGCGAGAATGAGGCTCATGCTGGCGCGGAGGTCGGTTGCCATCACGGGAGCACCGCTCAAGCGGGAGGGGCCGCGAATCACGGCCGTGGCGCCTTTCATGACGATATCGGCACCCATGCGGAGCAGTTCGAGGGCGTGCATAAAACGGTTCTCGAAGATGGTCTCGGTGATGACAGAGGTGCCGGCCGCCTGGGTCAGCAGCACCATCATTTGGGCCTGAAGGTCAGTCGGGAAGCCCGGATAAGGCAGCGTGCGGAGTTCGACTGGCCGCAGTGGTTCGATGCGGGTGACGCGCACGAAAGAATCGGCGCTTGCGCAGGCGGTAGTTGGCGCGCGCCCGCCCATCGTTATGATAACGCCGGTTTCGCGCAGCTTGGTAATCACCGCGTCAAGATGATCGACCGGCACGCCGAGGATCGTGAGATCACCGCCGGTGATGGCAGCGGCAATCATCAGGGAGCCGGCTTCGATGCGATCATTGATGACGTTGTGCTCGACGCCATGAAGGCGCTCGACACCTTCAATCGAGATGACATGGGTACCGGCGCCGCTGATACAGGCACCCATCGCGGAGAGCATTGCGGCGAGATCCTGGACTTCCGGCTCGCGGGCGGCGTTTTCGATCACGGTGACGCCACGGGCGCGAACAGCGGCCATCATGATGTTTTCGGTAGCGCCGACAGAAGGCGAGTCGAGCCAAATGCGCACGCCCTTGAGCTTATCGGTATGAGCCTCGACGTAGCCGTTGCGCAACTGGACGCGGGCGCCTAAAGCGCGGATACCGGCGATATGAAGGTTGACGGGGCGGGCGCCAATTGCGCATCCACCGGGAGTCGAGACGCGGGCGCGTCCGGTACGGGCCAGCAGCGGGCCCAAAACCACGAAAGAAGCGCGCATCGTCTTGACCAAATCGTATGGAGCCTCGTGAGAGGTCAGTGCGGCGGCGTGGATTTCGACGGAATGATCGCCGATCCAGCGGGTGTTAACGCCGAGACCGGCGAGGAGTTGCATCGCGGTGCGGACGTCGCGCAGGCGAGGGACATTATGAATGACGACCGGCTCGGTGGTGAGCACAGCGGCCATGATGATGGGAAGAGCGGCGTTTTTGCTGCCGCTCAGGGCAACGGTGCCGCGCAACGGAGGGCCTCCATGAATGACCATTTTATCCATTTGCAAAGTACGAACAGCAGTGGCCAGCGGCTCTTTGGAGTCTAGGAGCAAGTCAAAGTTCCCCCCTTGCAATAAACTTGATTAGGGCTGGACGCAACGTCACAGCAGTGCTTGAGGCGTGAACCGGCTTCAGACAGCCTCAGCAGCGAGGCATTGTTACAGAGCGGCGATGCGGATGCACTATCTACTCGAATGATGGCGAATGACAGCGAATGGTGACGAATGATAGCAATGCCAGCCAGGGTTCTGATGCTGGCGCATGGTTGCGGCTTAGGCGAAAGCGGACGATATTGCCAAACTGAGGATTAGTTTGAATATCTAATCAACTATAAACGGAGATTTCAGGTGGGAATTATAAGCTGGATCATACTCGGACTAATCGCAGGCTTTATCGCCAGCAAGATCGTCAATAAAAGAGGTGAGGGATTTATCCGCGACGTGCTGCTAGGAATAATTGGGGCAGTGGTGGGCGGTGAGATCTTTCAGGCCTTAGGCCATCATGGGGTCACCGGGATAAACCTTGGGAGCATCGTAATCGCGGTGATCGGAGCAGTGATAGTGCTGGTGGTCTACCACGCAGTGCTGGCCTGAGTTTAGCCTTGTCGCGCGCACTCGGTGATTAGTTCGGCGTGAAGAACGCGAGGAAGTCCTGCGAGGTCATTGATCAGCGTGAACTTGGCCAGGCCGGCGCCTCGGACAATCTCACCTACTGCTTGAGCTTGAGTGCAGCCTATTTCGAGCATTAGAGATCCATCCGGGGCGAGATAATCCGCAAGACCGGCGGCGATCCGCCGGTAGAAACTCAGCGAGTCCGTGCCTGGAGTCAAGGCGATGCGGGGTTCGTACTCGCGGACTTCCGGCTCAAGAGCGTCGAGCTCGGCTTCGGCAATATAG
>DATJUF010000176.1:0-7720 GCA_035502655.1 Binataceae bacterium (SeqCode) | reverse complement strand
CTTCTGGACTCGCAGTAGTTCCAGACTGGATGGCGGCTGGCAGTCCCATCATTTTGTTTCCGTCAGCCGCCCTGAGCGACGCTTTACTAAGCAGCGATCACTCGGCCATTGCCGTTATGATTTATTTTGACAGGCGGATGGCTCAATTTGCCGGGAGCCGGACTCTTAGTTTTGACCGCGAGCCGCCCACCGTTCATAAGAATATAGCGCTTGCCGCGTCGTCCGATCTCGCCCTCGGAGATTAACTCCGACATCAATCGGCTGACCATCGGACGTGAGCTGCCGATCATTTCGGCCAGGTCCGCATGAGCGGGATCGATCCCGAGCAGGATCCCCTCCTTGTCCTGGATGCCGAATTTTGTGCCCAGCTCGCGCATCACAAGTTCAAGACGGTCGCGGAACGACAAGCCGAGGAAACTTGCGAAAGCGCCCACCCATGACGACCATGCCGTATTCATCCGCTGCAGCATGTCAACCAGGACCACTGGCTCGAGGCTTTTGGCCAGTTTGACCACGTGCTGCCGCGTCACCATCGCGAGTGTGCAGCGCGTCCACGAATGAGCCTCGAACAGGCGCACCCATTGCGACTGATCGTCCATAAGATCGAAATGGCCGAGCAACTCGCCGGGTCCAGCGGCATGCACCAGGATTCGCGAGCCATTGCGCAATGGGCAATAAACTTTGGCTGCGCCTTTAACTACCCAGAACAAAAAGTCGGCCGGAAAGCCCTGCTTGTAGATCAGGGCGCCTGGCGGGTAGTTAATAATGGTATGATAGCTAATGAGACGCTCGACAACCTCTGGCGGCAAAATCCAACCCTTTAGCTGCGACTCGAATTGCTGCCTGTCATCGGCAGTCTCCTGAATTCCAGGAGCCATCGCAAAATCCCCCTTTTCGGTTTTGTCCGTTATTTCAAAGCATCAAAGCAAAATATACATCGCGTTAAAAAATAGCTCGGAGGCCTATGCCGGATAATCCCGCTTGATATTCCTTTCAGATACTTAACGTTAGTTTCAGATGCTAGTAAGTAGTGTTGCAGGTCATAGGCGGTAGTCAAGTGGCATAAGGACGCCTTACGAACTATGATGTGTTAGGTCAAGTTCAAGTAAAATAAGATTGATAGGAGTCAGGAAACCCAAGTCGCTAAAGCGGCGCCATTTCTTCGCTTTTTGTGCTTCGAACGCTATTTCGCGCAGAGCCAAGCCATTTTGTTAGCCGCCGGCTACCACAAACCGGCCATATGGTAACGCGCTACTCCTCGGCGGGATTGCACAACCCCGATGCAAGCTGAATATATTGTCCGCGAGGTACTTCATCATGGCTAAACTGCTCGAGGGCAAAGCTGCACTTGTAACCGGCGCAAGTTCAGGAATTGGGCGCGCATCAGCGCTCGCGATAGCACGAGAGGGCGCACGTGTGCTGATCGCTGATATGACTGAAGCCGCGGGCAACGAGACCGTCGAATTGATTCGCAAAGCCGGCGGCGAAGCGGTCTTTGCAAGAATTAATGTCGCGCAGGCCAGTGAAGCGGCAGCTATGGTCGCGGCCGCTGTTAAGGCTTTCGGCCGTCTCGATTGCGCTTTCAACAACGCCGGCGTCAGTGGCAAGATTGCACGGACGGCTGACGACTCTGAAGAAAATTTCGATTTCATCATGTCTGTTAATCTGCGCGGCGTGTGGCTCTGCATGAAATATGAAATCCAGCAGATGCTAACCCAAGGCGGCGGCGCTATTGTCAATACTGCGTCGGCCGCAGGCTTGGTCGGCTCGCATGGGATGCCTGCCTATACAGCGTCGAAGCACGGCGTGGTCGGCCTGACCAAAACCGCGGCGCTCGAATATGCGCGCGCTAAAATCCGCGTCAACGCAGTCTGCCCGGGCGTGATCGATACTGCAATGGTGGCCGGAATGGTCGCCAACCATCCGCGTCTCAAAGACACTTTGGTGAGCGTCGAGCCAATAGCGCGAATGGGCCAGGCAAGCGAAATCGGCGAAGCAGTGACGTGGCTGCTCTCCGACTATGCCTCGTTCGTTACCGGATGCTCACTGCCAGTAGATGGCGGCCTGACCGCGCAATAAGTGCACCGGATTCCCCGTTCGCTGATGGCGAGGGCACTGACCAAGCGCAGCGAACGGTCGAGTAGAATAGCTGGGATCGAGACTATGGAGCTTCAGACCGAGGCGCGGGTTCTTCGCCACTCTGCGCGTCTGTCGTGCTTGAGGGTGCGGTTGCGGCAGCGGCTTCTTCCTTACCGTACTTGGCCTGCAACTGACGCACGTACATCACCACCTGCCAGCGCTCATCGGATGTCATTGCGTCGCCGTAGGACGGCATCCAGATACCGCCATTGCGGATATAACCGTAGATGTAGCCGTCCGGTAAATTCGTAGTTACACCAGTGAGCAAGTCAGCGGGCTTATGCGCCAGCAAATGAACGACGGTGCCGTTCCCGCGGCCAATCTTGCCGTGGCAAGGCGAACAGTTGGCGGCGAACAAGTTCGCGCCATGCTGGAGATTATCTGCCGTTGGCTGCAGCGGATTATGCATCCGGATCGTCATCAATTCGAGCTTCATTGGCGGCAAAGCTTGTTGGTCGATGCCGGGCAGGTCTTTCGGCTGACCGTAATGGACGTTGTAATGAATACCATCGACTGGCAGTACGCCGTCCGGCATCACGCGCGGCGCAACCTCAAGGGGCTGAATCGCCGGGCCGCGATACATATCGATGCTCCACGGAAAAGCATTGGCGGTTGAAGCCACGCCCAGCAAACATCCACACACCGCTATCGCTGCCGTGATCACGCCGCTCTTTAGAGCCATTAAGCTGGTCAATCCCTGACGATTCAAGATACCTGTGCGATTCAATTTGCTATGTCTACGTATCATCGCTGCTCAGATTCGATTGATTCTTCCGGCCCGTCCTTTCTCGGCCGGGCATTGCGAACGGCGCCACGATAGCGTTTATCCGCCGCGACCGCAAATCCTTGGCGGCTCAGACCAGGCGCAGATCTTTCATCACGGCGTGCATACGCTCTGCCGGAGCCTGGGTCATAGGCACCAGCGGCAACCTCACTTCATTTTTACAGCGTCCCATGAATGCACACGCCTGCTTCACCGGTATCGGATTCGTCTCGAGGAATAGCGCCCGCATCAGCGGCAGCATCCGGTAATGGATCTGCCGCGCATGCGCAAAGTCGCCCGCCAGCCCCGCCGCCGCCAACTCATGGATTTCACGCGGCATTACGTTACCGATCGTCGCGATTACGCCTTTGCCGCCCAGCGCCATGATTGGCAGGGTCAAGGAATCGTCGCCAGACAGGATGGCCAGCCGGTCGCCGCACAGCCGCAGGATGTCGGACGTCTGGTCCATCACGCCGGACGCTTCCTTGACTGCGACAATCTGCTTGATTTCGGCTAACCGCGCGAACGTTTCCGGCGCGATATTCGAACCCGTCCGCCCGGGGATATTGTAGACAACAATCGGGATATCGACTGCTTCCGCGACCGCCTTGTAATGCTGGTAGATGCCTTCCTGCGTTGGCTTGTTGTAGTACGGCGAGATCATCAGCGCACCATCGGCGCCAACTTCACGGGCATGCGCGGTTAAACGGATCGCCTCTGCCGTCGCATTCGAGCCAGTCCCGGCGACCACTGGCACGCGCCGCCGAGCTTGACGGACCGCGATTTCGATTACCCGCTCATGCTCGTCATGACTCAAGGTCGCCGATTCACCGGTTGAGCCGCATGGTACGAGCCCATCGACCCCTGCCTGAATCTGCCATTCGATGAGGTCGCGCAAAGCCTTTTCGTCCACGTGGCCATCGCGAAACGGAGTAATCAAAGCCGACAAAGCGCCACTGAACATCGCTATCCCTCCTAATCGCGGACGGTGATTAGCTCGTCATCACCGACCGTGATCGTGCCGCGGAAAACTTCCACCGCGTCACCGGTCATAAAGACGTGATTTGCGCCGTCGCCGCCTTCGCGCCATTCAATATCGAGCTTGCCGCCGCGTAACTCGACCGTCGCCTGCCGTTCGCTGTGACCGTTGAGTACTGCCGCGACCAGCGCTGCGCACGCGCCGGTTCCGCACGCGAGCGTCTCGCCGGACCCACGCTCCCACACCCGCATCTTCAGATGGCCGCGTCCAATCGGCAGGATAAACTCGGTATTCACCCGCTTCGGGAAAAATGGATCGTGCTCAAAGCGCAAGCCCAATTGGGCAAATGCAACATCGTCGAGATCGAAGACGCTCTCATCCTCGACGAAGACCACGCAATGTGGATTTCCCATCGAGACCGCGGTGATTTTATATTCGCGCCCGCCAACTTCGAGCGGATAGCCGATCACGTGGCCGCTGGCGTTGACTGGAATTTCACGCCCTTCAAGATTTGGCTCGCCCATATCGACGGTGGCCGCTATCGGACGCAGGTCCTCCACCTGGAGCTCGACCGTCTTGCGTCCGCAGTCGGTATCGACCACGATCGGATTCCGCCGGCCGCCCTGGATTCCATATTGCAGCCGCGCGACGCAGCGGATCCCGTTGCCGCACATCTCGCCGCGGCTGCCGTCGGCGTTATACATTTCCATCCGCACGTCCGCGTGCCGGGAGGGGCACAGCAGGATCAGCCCGTCGCCGCCGATCCCGAAGCGGCGATCGGATAGCCGCCGCGCCAGGGCACCCGGGTTGGCGGGACGGATACGATCGGCCACGACGTAGATATAGTCGTTGCCGCAGCCATGCATCTTGACGAAATCAAGCTCAGGCATCGGGGCCGTCCGCAAGGGTCACGATTTTTTCGTTACGAATAATATCCTCGAAGCTGTCGCGCTCGCGAATTACGTGCACTTGAGCGCCGTTGACCAGCAGTTCCGGCACGCGCGGGCGGCTGTTGTAGTTGGACGCCATTACGAAGCCGTATGCCCCCGCACTCATCACCGCCAGCAAGTCCCCCGGCTCGGCCTCCGGCAGTTCACGCTCGCGTGCGAGAAAATCGCCGCTCTCACACACCGGCCCGACCACGTCGCCCATGAGCAGCTTGCCGGAGTCGCGGCGTATCACCGGCTGAATCTCATGATACGCCTCGTACAGTACCGGCCGAATCAGGTCGTTCATCGCGCCATCGACGACTATGAAGCGCTTCACATCAGTCTCTTTGACGTAGAGTATGCGCGTTACGAAGATTCCCGCATTACCCACCAGCACCCGCCCCGGCTCGATAATTATTCTGAGTCCGAGCTTGCGCAGCGGACCCATCAACGCCTCGGCATATGCAGTCGGTGGTGGCGGCTGCTCCTGGTATGGAATCCCAAGCCCGCCGCCGAGGTCGAGATTGCGCAAGGCGATTCCGTCGGCGCGCAAGTCAGCGACGATTTGAGCGGCCTTGCGCCCCGCTTCCTCAAACGGCCCGGTCTCCGTGATTTGGGATCCGATATGCGTGCTCAGGCCCGCCAGGTCAAGATTCGGCAGATCACGCGCTTCGGCGTAATATTCCCGCACCTGGGAGAGCGGAATCCCGAATTTACTGTCCCGATGGCCAGTGGAAATATGCGGATGGGTCCCGGGGTCCAGGTCTGGATTCACGCGCAGGCTGACCGGCGCTTTAACCTGCATCCGACCGGCGATCGCCGACACTCGATGCAACTCCGGACGCGACTCAACGTTGATCATCAGGATACGGGCCTTGAGCGCCGCCTCGATCTCTTCGTCAGTCTTGCCTACGCCGGAAAATACGATTTTGCCGGGATCGGCGCCTGCCACGAGACAGCGCTTCAATTCGCCTACCGAGACGATATCGAAGCCGGCCCCCATATCGCCGTAGAGCTTCAGGATGCTCAGGTTCGAGAGCGCCTTCATTGCGAAGCAGATCAAGTGATCCACTCCCTTGAAGGCATCATCCATCACCCGGAAATGACGCCGGAGCGTTCGAGCACTATAGATATACAACGGCGTGCCGTAACGATTCGCCAGTTCGGCCACCGGCACTTCCTCGGCGTAAAGTTGATTATCTCGGAAATTAAAGTAATTCATCGATTACGTACTGTCCGCATCCGCTGACTGGCCGAGCAGTCTGCCGTTCGCCAGGATGAGCGACCGTTTTATCACAGCTCCGCTAGACGCAAAACCATGTATCCATGCAGTTGAGGCGAAGCTCAAATTCTCTCGGTTCACACTCGCAGTCTCGCGTTCGAACGATCCCGCAAGCGAGGTCATGTCACGTCGGCAGCGGGCTCGGCGTCGGGATTTGGAAATTGGCGGGATTTGGCGGCGGCGGCGGCTTCATCCGAGTGATTTCGACCACGTTTGACGGAAGGCTGCGATAACCGTCCGTCGTCTCCGAGATAATCGCATAGCGGTAATGGCTGCCGATTTTCGTCTCGATATCGTCGTAGTTGAAACGCATCTGGACTTGGAAGCGTTCGAGGTCGGTCACTGGTATTTCGACCAGTGGCTCCATCTCCGCGGTGTTTCCTTCCGCCCGCATAATCACGAAACCGCCGAGATCGCGCATCTTATTGCCACCCGCATAGGTCGTCGGCCGATCCCATCTCAGCATGACGCCGTCCTGAACCGAGGCCGCGGTCAGGCTCGTAATTCTTTCGGGACGGGCCTTCTCGGGTGGTATCGGCGCACTCTTCACGCCGCACGCCGCCAGCACTGCGGCAGCCGAGATAATCAACGATGTGACCAGTAATACTCTGGCTGTATTCTTCGACCGCACCGGCCACGTCCGCTCAATCATGCGCCCCTTTCCACTCCACATCGCCGGTCAATTACCGTAGATAGCGCGAGCCGCCGCGCTCGCGCGTCATCAAAGATCATCCGCGGCCAAGCTGTTTGAGCCGCTTTCGTACGGTGGCGGGTGCTGGTCCGCCAATTAGCTTACGCGCCGCAATCGAACTTTCCGCTGACAGCATAGTCATAACGTCCGGCCCGAATGCCTTTGCGTAGCGTTGCAATTCTTCCAGCGCCAGATCCTCAAGCCGGCCGCCGCGTGCCGCGGTCTCACGCACCAGCGCGCCGATCACCTCATGGGCCTCGCGGAACGGCACCTGACGCGCCACCAAATACTCCGCCAGGTCGGTTGCCAATCCGAAGCCGCCCGCCGCCGCCTTCATCACCTCGGGCTTGAAGGTCAGCCGCGGCCAGAACTTGGTCAGGATAGCCAGCGCCGGTTTGAGCGTATCGGCAGAATCAAACACGCGCTCCTTATCTTCCTGCAAGTCGGAGTTATACGCGAGCGGCAACCCCTTGAGAATCATCAGCATCGCCATCAGGTTGCCAACCATCCGCCCGCTCTTGCCGCGAATCAATTCGAGCAGATCGGGATTCTTCTTCTGCGGCATCATCGAACTGCCGGTCGCGAATTCATCCGGCAGTTCGGCAAAGCCAAACTCGGAACTGGTCCACAGGATAATCTCTTCGGCCATCCGCGACAGATGGATCGCTGTCAGTGCCGCCGCTGCCAGGAAATCTACCGCAAAGTCGCGATCGGCCACCGCGTCCATGCTGTTCTCGGCGACGCGCTTGAAGCCAAGTTCTCTCGCCACCGCCATCCGATCGATCGGCAGCGTGGTCCCGGCCAGCGCCCCGGCGCCGAGCGGCATCACATCGGTACGTTCGCGCGCCTGCTCGAACCGTTCGACATCACGCGCGAACATCTCCACGTAGGCGAGCAGATGATGGGCCAGCGAAACCGGCTGCGCCCGCTGGAGATG
>DATJUF010000175.1:0-5521 GCA_035502655.1 Binataceae bacterium (SeqCode) | reverse complement strand
TGGACTATCGCAGGTCCGACTATCACCATCATCATCGCCGGTAAGATAAATAGGACCAGCGGAAACAGAATCTTGACGGTGCTTTTTTGCGCCGCTTCCTCGGCCCGGAAACGCCGCTTGAGACGCAGCGAATCTGAGCTCGAGCGGAGGGCTGGCCCGACCTGCGCCCCCAGCTGCTCGCTCTGGATCAAGGTTGCAGCGAGCGGCCGCACGTCCTCGACCGCGGTGCGATCGGCGAGGCTGCGCAGTCCCTGTCCAAGGGATGCACCGGCCGCAACTTCGCCTGCCACGAGGCTCAACTCCTGGCCAATTGCCTGTCCCTGCTGCAAGGTCTCGTCGCCGACCACCTTGATCGCCTCAAACAGGCCGAGACCCGCCTCGATACACACCACCAGCAGGTCCAGCACATCTGACAATTCGCGCGAGATATTTTGTTGGCGATTGGCCGCTCGCTTGCGCAAATAATACATTGGCCCGTAAAAGCCAATTCCCGCGCCCATCATCGTAGCCAGCATCGTCTTGGAGCCTGCATGGAGAAAAATCGTGCCGGCTAATAACCCCAAAACCGAACCCGCGCCGATTGCGGCCACTCGGATCAGCAGGAATATCCGTACCGCATTGGATCGGCGAAATCCCGCCTGCACCAGGGCCTTGGCTAGTTTCTCAGTCGCTCGGTTTTTCTTCGGCGCCGGCACTCGCTGCAAGGCCCATTGCAAGAGTGAGCGCCCAACGCTGTCCGGCATTAGCTCACCGCCATGAGCCATGATCTGCGCGGTGCGCAGTTGCAGCGTCATCTCGTCGAAACGCTCCTGCATCACCCGATGGCTCCCGTACAGTGCGACGTAGAGCGACATCGCAACAGCGCACATCAAAAAAAGAACGGTCACAGCGATCAGCAGTGGGCTCATCTCAGTATCTGACCCGAAGAATGCGCCGAATCGTAAAAAAGGCCATTGCGTCCATAATGACTGCGGCCTTGAGCAATTTGATTCCGGTCGGATCGGTGAACAACACCTTTGCATAGCCTGGCCGGATCGCGCTGAAAGCCACCAGCACGGCTACCGGCAAGAGCCCTACTACCATTCCGCTTATCCGTGATTGCGCCGTCATCGAGCGGATTTGTGCGGCCAGCCGCTGACGGGTACGCACGATCTCTGACAGCCGTCCGATAATCTGCGCGAGACTGCTGCCAACTTCGCTCTGGATCTTGACTGCTACCACCAGCAGCCGCAGATCGTCTTCCGGCACCCGCTTGAGCATTTCATCGAGCGCCTTTGGCAATGGCATACCAAGCCGCGTCTGCTCAAGCACGGTCCGGAATTCGCCGCTCAGCGGGTCGGTGAACTCCTTGACCAATACCTGTATGCCGCGCAACAGCGAATGGCCCGCTTCGAGCGATGACTTCATCAGGTCGAGTGCGAAGGGTAACTGCAGGGCAAAAGCTTTGAGCCGCCGCTGGCGCTTGAACCGTATATACAGTAACGGCATTGCCGCCAGCCCGCCGCCGGCTGCGAGCGAGAACAGGTTATCGCCCCAAATCAACTGGCCGGCCCCGAAGCCGGCGCCTAAGCACAGCACCATGATCAGCAGCAGTTCGGACACCCGCATATAGACGCCCGCCTGCCACATGCTTTCTTCCAGCCGCTTCAGCAAGTGCAGCCGATAGAGCATCCGCAGCACTTCCGTGCCGCCTTCCTCCCGCAGCCGCGGATTCCGCCGGACCAGCGCCTGCGCCGGATCGTCTTCACTCCGCGTTGCCCGCTCCAGCAGTTCGGCCGTCGTGCGTTCCTGGCGCCGTCCATGCCCGCTGCTCGCGAGCACTATGATCAGGGTGATTACGACCGCGAAAATGCCACTGGCGATCAGCAGATCCATGAATCTTAACGCGCCCCCGCCTGCATCTCTGCCGGCCCGCCAGTGTTCAGCTTGAAGCCCGCCGCTTCCACCTGATGGGCGTACGCCGATCGGATTCCCGTCGGCCGGAAATGGCCGATCACAGTGCCATCTGCCGCGGTCTCCGTGCGCACGAACTCGAACAGGTCCTGCATCATTACGATCTCGCCTTCCATCCCGCTGATCTCCGAGATCTTCATCACCTTGCGCGTTCCGTCCGATAGCCGGCTGACGTGCACAATCATATTCACCGCTGCCGCGATCTGCTGGCGCATCGCCCGCTGCGGAATCGAAAAGCCGGCCAGCATCATCATCATTTCCAGCCGCCCGATACATTCGCGCGGGCTATTCGCATGGATTGTCGCGATCGAGCCGTCATGACCAGTCGACATTGCCTGGAGCATGTCGAACACTTCGGCGCCACGCACCTCGCCGACGATAATCCGGTCAGGCCGCATCCGCAGGCAGTTGCGCACCAGTTCGCGCTGGGTCACTTCGCCCTTGCCCTCCAAGTTAGGCGGACGCGTCTCAAGCCGTACGACGTGCGGCTGCTGCAGCGACAATTCGGCGGAGTCCTCAACCGTCACAATCCGCTCATCATTCGGCACAAAGCCCGACAGGCAATTGAGCATCGTGGTCTTGCCCGAACCGGTGCCGCCGCACACTATTATGTTCAGCCGGGCACGCACGATCGCTTCGAGAAATTCAACCATCTCGCGGATCACGCTGCCTTTGGCCACCAGCGACTGAATATCGTAGCGGCGTTTGCCGAAGCGGCGAACCGACAGTGACGGCCCGTCAAGCGCCAGCGGCGGCACGATCGCATTGATTCGCGAACCATCCTGGAGCCGCGCGTCGACCATCGGCGACGATTCATCCACGCGCCGGCCGACTTGCGAAACGATTCGATCGATAATCAGCATCAAATGCTGATCGTCCTGAAAGCTCACGCCAGTAAGGTGCAGCTTGCCGAACTTTTCGACATAAACCTGCGCGTGGCCGTTGACCATGATATCCGTGATATCGTCGTCATGGAGCAACGGTTCGAGCGGCCCCAGACCTAGAAGTTCATTCTTGATTTCGGCGATCAGGCGCTGACGATCGAGGTCGGTCAGCAGCCGCCCCTCTTCATTTAGCGTATCGTTGATCGCCTGCGTTACCTTGGCGGAAACTATCGCCGGTTCGAGCAGGTCGAGCTGCGATACATCGAGTGTCTCAAGCAGCCGGTTATGTACCTGAATCTTGAGCCTCCGCGCGCCGCCATCGCTGGCCTCGTCGCGCCGACGTGCCGCTGCTGAACCGCCAAGCATCGAGCTGCTGGGCTCTTCCGGCTTGGTATTAGCGTTTTTCTGCGCCAGCCGATCGACCAGCCTCATATTTCCCTCCTCAAAGGCAAAACAAATAGCCGCGAAATCCTACGTACTAGATCACGCTCTTCGCCCGGCTTCAGCCGCGTCACTTCGGCGGCTCTGGTCCAGTTATTTCGCCTTCCATCTCGACCGTTTCTTCTTGTGCGCGAACGCCACCCGCATCTGCCGCAACCATCGCTTGATAGCTGTCCGCCCAGCGACGGCACGCAGGTACTGCCGCGAGCGTCTCGCTGACGCACTGGCTAACTGTAGAGCTATTGCTCAGGCGGATCTGCTCAAAGCCGATGCTGTCGCAACCATCTGACGCCATCCGCGCCCGCGCCTGGGCGCGATACACGGCAATACCTTCCTGACAGGCCTGAGTTTCCTGATTCAGTTCGCGCGCCTGGGCGTGCAGCGCATCGGCAACTGGATTATCCACTTGCGGCGCCGCCGGTGATCCGCAACCGGCCGCCAGCATCAGCGCCAGGCAAAAATATAGAGATGCATAGCTACGGTTTATTTCCATTGACTAATCGCTTTACGCGCTGGCGCGCGAGCTGAACGCTCCAAGAAAACGTCCCAGCAGGCTGCCGCTCGCTACGTTGTCGCGGCGCGTCGTCATGCGCCACGCCAAGGCTTCCATCGCCCGTACATACGCGGAATTTGCGCCCGCCTGCCACGCGTTCTGCTTGCGTAGCTGCAAGCGTTCCATCAGCTTGTCATCGCGCGGAATCTTCGCGTAGAAACTCTCGCCCACTACGCCGGCCACCCGGCTCTCACTAATCGAACTCTGCGCATCAGCCTTGTTCAAAAGATAATGTGGCTCGAGGGTTGGCAGGCCCAGCCTCCCGAACAAGTCGGCGAAGCGGCTCGCACTGCGCGCCGCCGCCAGCGACTGGTCGATTACGTAGAAAACCTCGTCGGAGCGCTCCCATGCCGCAACCGCGTTCTCATCGAGCCGCTGCCCGCAATCGACGATCACGAAATCGAATAGCTGCCGCATCAGATTCAGCACGGCACCGACCGTTACATCAGTAACTGACTCGGCATCTTCAATCCGCTTGGGTGCCGCCAGCAAATAGATCCCTGCCGGATGCTTCGTCAGCGCGCTTTCCAGCTTGATTGAATCCAGCGCCCGCACGAACTTGGGCAGCACCGCAATCGTCTGTTCCGGCTCCAATTGCAGCGCCAGGCTCAGCCCGCCCTTCTGCAAATCCAGATCAACTACTGCGGCGCTCTTGTTCAGGGCATAGTTCAGTGCCAACGTTAGATTTGCGCTCACGCTGGTCACGCCCACGCCTCCGGCCAGGCTCATAAAGGAATAGACTACGCCGCCGTCCTTGCGCTCGTCCCGCCGTTGCCGCTCGCTGAGCTTCACCAGCACGCGTGCCAGTTCGCTTTCTTCCAGCGGCAGGAACATCAATTCATCGGCCCCGGCATGTAACGCCCGCCGCATCAGCGCTGCCGATCGCTCATGCAGCAGCGCGATCATCGTCGGACGTGGATTCCGCCCCGCGCAGGCCTGCAAATAGCCGAGCGGCGCAGCTTCTTCACTGTTGAATACCACCATCGCAAGGTCGCCGCTGGCTATGCTTTCTGCGGTATTAAGCCCGGCCTCGGTTATCTCGAGTACCGCATCCGTGATTTTCGCCAATACTGCGCGGACCTTCGCTCGCTCTTGCTCAACCGCCCCGGCCAAATGAATTCGGAGAGTCCGATTCTGTTCCAGTGACCTCGAAGTTAAGTTGGCCACCTCATCCTCCCTCGCCACTCTTCCTGTAATTGAAGTGACGGAGAGCCGCGCACCTCGCCCGTCACTTGCTGAGAACCATTGTGACCCTTCGCGGCCGTCTAGGACGACAGGTCAGCACCCACCGACTGGACCTTGGTTTGGATGTCAGTGCCTAGTGCCACATAGGCGCCGTAAACCACGACCGCGATTGCGGCCATGATCAGGGCATACTCAGTCATCGTCTGCCCCTTGGTCCACTTACGCCGCAATTCGTTCGCCCGTACATACCATTTAGTGAGAGCGTCCATAATACTACTGCCTCCTGAACTACTCGTTTCCTGGTCCATGCCGATCTGGGCACCAGGTTGCGTGACTAGTTCAGCAGGCTTCATGCCAGCAGTGCTGATCAAGAAATCGTTGCTATTCCGCTGCGGATGCCAATCCTGAAGTGTCAGAATCGGAACGTATCTGTCCGCGAGTGAGACAATGCCTTACTCAGATTGATTTTTATCGTGTCGCCTTAATTTGTCAAAAAAGGCGAGCG
>DATJUF010000174.1:0-7818 GCA_035502655.1 Binataceae bacterium (SeqCode) | reverse complement strand
CGGCACCGTCGGAGGCCCTCGCGCCTTGCCGCTCGCTGAGGCCTACGCCTGGTGTGCGCGCCTTGCTCACAGCCATTACGAAAACTTCACCATCGCCTCATGGCTGATGCCGCGCGCGATGCGTCCGTCGATGCACGCCATTTATGCCTATGCCCGCATCGCCGATGATTTCGCCGACGAAGATCACGACCCCGCTAAGCTCGACGAATGGGAGCACGAACTTGATTTGGCCTATGCCGGGACTCCGCGTCATCCGGTCTTCGTCGCGCTTGCCGATACGATCCGCCGCTTCGATATTCCACGCGAGCCTTTCGCCGATCTGCTGGCCGCCTTTCGCAGTGACCTCGTTTTCGCCGGTTTCGATAGCCTTGAGGATTTGCTGAGCTACGCGCGCTATTCGGCAAATCCTGTTGGCCGTTTGGTACTTTATCTTTTCGGCTATCGTGACGCCGAACGCCAACGCCTGTCCGATATGATTTGCACCGGCCTGCAGCTCGCCAATTTTTGGCAGGATATTGCGATCGATCTAGCCAAGAGCCGTATTTATATACCGCGCCGTGACCTTGCGCGCTTCGATGTTACCGTTGACGATTTGCGCGCTGCCCGCATCACGCACGGCTTTGCCGGAATGCTCCGCCATGAGTGCGGTGTTGCGCGAGACCTGCTCGAACGGGGTTCAGCGCTCGCTTATACCGTCGATCGCCGCCTCATGCGTGACGTTCTCATGTTTGCGGGCGGTGGCTTGGCGATCCTGCGCGCCATCGAGCAGGTCAACTATGACGTTTTCCGACAACGCCCGCACCTTGGCAAATTTGGCTATGCCCGGCTCGGATGGGATTCGCTCCGTGGACGCGTCAGGATTTGAAACTCTGAACGGATCTGGGACGGCTGGGCGAACTCTGGAGGATTATGCCCGCTGCGCGGAAATCACTCGCCGCGCTTCGTCGAATTTTTATTACGCCTTCATGCTGCTCGGCGCCGAGCGCCGCCGCGCCCTCTACGCCGTCTACGCCTTCTGCCGCTTCGTCGACGACATTGCCGACGACGCCGGGGTCAAAGACGCTTCCGCGATGCTTGCCTTGTGGCGCGAGGAATTGCATCACGTCTACGCCGGTTCACCGACCCGCGCCATCTCTCGAGCATTAGCCGAGGCCGTTCGCCGCTTTCCCATTCCTCGCCGATATTTCGAGGAAGTGATCGACGGCGTTGAAATGGATCTCTCGCGCACCCGCTACGCTACTTTCGCCGACCTCGAGCTCTATTGTCATCGCGTGGCCTCCGCCGTCGGCCTGATCTGCATTGAGATTTTCGGCTATGCGAATGCTTCAGCACACACTTATGCCCAGCGGCTCGGCCTCGCCTTTCAACTGACCAACATCATTCGCGACGTGAGCGAAGACGCTGCCCGCGGCCGTATCTATCTGCCGGTTGAAGATCTCGCTCGTTTCCACGTCACTGAGGACGAAATCCTGCGCGGCATCTATAGCCAACGCTTCATGGCGCTGATGCAATTCGAAGCCAATCGTGCCCACGGTTTTTATCGCGAGGCAGAACAAGCTCTCGCGCCCGAGGATCGCGCGAGCCTGCTTACCGCCGAGGGTATGCGCCTTATCTACGCTGCCTTGCTTGAGCGGATCGCGCGCACCAATTTCCGCGTGCTCGATCAGCGCATCAGCCTTTCCGCTCCACGCAAGCTTTATCTGGTTGCACGCGCCTGGGCAGGGGCCCGGCTCGGCTTCGGCGGCTGACGCAATGGCGGTCGAGGGGAGGGATGTCGTCATCGTGGGTGGCGGCTTGGCCGGCCTGAGCGCCGGAGTCGCCCTTGCCGACGCCGGCTTCCGCGTCGCGCTGCTCGAAAGCAAGCCCGCACCCGGTGGCCGCGCTTATTCATTCACGGACGATGCCACCGGCGATCTCGTCGACAATGGCCAGCATGTCATGATGGGCTGCTATCACGAGACGCTCAAGTTCCTTGATCGCCTCGGCACCAGCGGTCAACTGATCGTTCATTCCGATCTGGCAATTGAGATGCTCGATCGCTCAGGCCGTAGCGCTATCCTCAAAACTGCCCGGCTGCCCGGACCGTTACATATGACCGCCGCGCTTCTTCGTTATCGCCATCTGACAGTGGGCGAGCGCGCACGCACATTGAGCGGCGGGTTGCGCCTGATGCGCACCTGGAAGCGCAACCCGCAAAAGCTCCGGCAGACGACGGTGTCTGATATGATGGATGAGCTAGGGCAGGGCGATCGCGCTCGCCAATGCTTCTGGTATCCGCTCGCCATCGCGACCCTCAATGAAGACCCGAAGCTGGCTTCGGCCGGCTTGCTCGCGACCGTCCTCGAACGCGCATTTTTTGCCCGCCGCGCTGACTCGGCATTCCTTTATTCCAGAGTCGGACTTAGCGACCTCTATTGCCCGTCCGCCACCGCGATTATCGAGAAGTCCGATGGAGTCGTCGCCTGCCGCTCGATCGTCGAGGCGCTCGAGTTCGATGAAAACCAAGCCATCGCCGTACGGCTGCGCGACGGCGCCCGCCTGCAGGCCGCCAACTTCGTACTCGCGGTGCCGCCCGATCAGTTGCTCAAGCTGCTGCCGGAAGGCGCGGCCGCAGATCCCTTTTTTGCGCTAATACAGAACCTGCACAGCTCGCCGATCATCTGCGTGCATCTATGGCTCGACCGCGAGGTCACTCAATCGGCGTTCACTGGCTTTATCGGCACTACCACCCAATGGCTCTTCAACAAGCGCCGTATCTTCGCCGCTCATGGCGCCAGCCATCCAGGCTACCTGAGCTTCGTCATCAGCGGGGCGCGCGGCTTGGCCGATCGTTCTAATGAAGATTTATTGCATATCGTGCTCGACGACCTCCACGCGATGATTCCTGCTTCGCGCGAAGCCGGCGTGCTCAAGGCGCTAGTGCTCAAGGAAAAACACGCGACTATCGCGACTGATCCGGCCTCTGACCTGAGCCGTCCGCCAGTCGCGACGCCGATTCCCAACGTCTTTCTCGCCGGTGACTGGGTTCAGACCGGCTTGCCTGCCACTATCGAAAGCGCCGTCATCTCCGGCAACTCCGCCAGCCGCGCTATAGTGGATCGCGTCAACGCCTGAACCCTCGCCGCCATGTCCGCCTCGATCGCGCTTGTCACCGGCGCCAATGGCTTTGTCGGATGCCACGTTGTTCGCGCCCTGCTCGCGATCGGCACCGAGGTACGTGCGCTTGTCCGCAAGAACGCCGATCTTCGCGCTCTCGATGGCCTCGATTGCGAACGCGTAATCGCTGACCTTCGCGACGATGTTGCGATTATCAAGGCCGCCCGCGGCTGCGACGTCATTTACCACGTCGCTGCTGACTATCGCCTGTGGGTGCTGGATCCTGCTCCGATGTACGCGGCCAATGTCGAAGGCACTCGGAACATTCTTGAGGCGGGTCGCCAGGCCAAGGTCAAACGCATCGTGCACACCAGCACCGTCGGCGCGCTCGGTATCGTCTATGGCAGTTGTGGCCGTGAGGACACGCCCGTCGATATCGGCGACATGGTCGGCCCTTACAAGCGATCGAAGTTTCTCGCCGAGCAGCTTGCTGTTACCGCCGCGCGCGAGGGCTTGCCTGTCGTGATCGTCAATCCATCCACCCCGATTGGCCCACTCGATTACAAACCAACGCCCACTGGCCGCATCATTACCGATTTCCTCAACCACCGAATGCCTGCCTACGTCGATACTGGCCTCAATCTAGCGCCGGTCGAGGATGTCGCGCGCGGCCATTTGCTTGCCGCCGAACGCGGGCGTATCGGTGAAAAGTATATTCTCGGTGGTGAAAATCTGACCCTTGCTGAAATGCTCGGCCGGCTCGCCCAGATCTCCAGCCTTCCTGTGCCACGCTTTGAGATACCCTATGGCGTTGCGCTCGCCTTCGCCTATGGCGCAGAGGCAGTTGCCCGCGTGACCCGCCGGCCACCGCGGGCGAGCCTCACCGAAGTCCGCATGGCGCGCAAGCGGATGTTTTTTGACGATTCGAAAGCGCGAGCGGAACTAGGCTACAAACCGGGTAGTGTTGACGAAGCTCTCAGCCGCGCTATCGCATTTTTCAGAACTCACGGCTACGTCCGCGCTGGCGACAACGCATGATTCATCTGCTAATTGGGACGATTCTGCTGCGCCCATATGTGTTTGTCTTTCTCGCGGCCTTTCTCTTCATCTCTGTCGTCAATTATGGGTTGCGGACGACTATCCTCTTCGCCATGATCACGGTCCTTCTCGCCAACCTTTGCGAGTGGAGCTCGATCCATAACGGCTTCCCTTTCGGCCTCTACCATTATTACGATACCACTCGCACGCGCGAGATATGGATTAACGGCGTTCCGCTGATGGATTCGCTGTCTTTCACTTTCCTTGCTTTCGCCAGCTACACCGTCGCGCTGCTCGCCAACGCACCGCTTTATCGCAACGGTCTTGACCTTCGGCTGCTCGATACCGCACGCTTGCGCCGCTCCCTCCGCGTATGGTTTATGGCGGCGCTGTTCATGGTGATGATAGATCTCGTGGTCGATCCGCTGAGCGTTCTCGGTAATCGCTGGTTTCTTGGCAAACTCTTCTGGTATGACCCGCCGGGTCCTTACTTCGGCGTACCCATCAACAACTATCTCGGATGGTTTTTCATCGCCGCCGTCGCCGTCGGCCTGTTCCAGGTGCTTGATACATGGTTGAGCCGCAGCGGTGCCAAGCCCATCGGCGTATTGCCCCAATTACCGGCCCGTGCGCTGATGGGACCATTGCTCTATGCGGGCATCGTCACTTTCGGCATCACGATGCTCTTCGTTATCGGCGCAGACGAAATCGGCTGGGCCAGCATTTTTATCTTTGTTCCCTTCCTGGTCCTGCTTCTGAGTATCGTGACCCGCCCCAGCAGCTACGGCGATTTGGCTGCGGTCTCCCGCCATTTGGCTGATTTCCCTTATGACGCCCCCTTTCTCTATACGCCCGACGATTCGGCTGCACCGCGGCGGCCGCGCGCAGTCTCGTTAAACGCCGGCCGCTTCAAACGGTGAATCCTCGCTTTCAGCCAGGCTTACCGATTGCCGCTGCCACCGCCTCGCCCATCGCATTAGTGGCCACGCGCAAGTTGCGCATTAAGCGGATGCCACTCTTGAGAATCGCTGGATCACCCATTATTGCACGCGCTGCCACCAATGCCCGCACACGCCCATTTTCATCCGCCAGTTCCGCTCCCGCCACATCCTCGCTCGCTCGATCCAGAATCGCGCGAAGGCACGCGTGCTGCACCCCCCGTATTGTGGCTTCCAGCGCGATCGCCGCGCTCTCCATATCAACCGCTACCGCTCCGGAAAGTTTCGCCGCACGGCTTTTGGCTGCCGCCGTCGCCAGTGGTTTGCCCGACGTGAAAATCGTGCCCGCGAACGCGACTTTACCGGCAATCGTTAGAGCCGATGCGATTGCCTCCCGGCGCGCCTGCGTGACCTCGAGGATATGTTCCGGCAGCCCTGTTTCGAGATGGCAGGTCATTACGCTATTCGCGAGGACGATTGCGCCAAGGGCCAAGTCGGGACTCAACCCACCTGCCACTCCCGTACTCAGGACAAATTCCGTCGCGGGCCAGCGATCGAGCGCCAGCCGCGTCGCTTCGCCCGCCCGCCGCATCCCGATACCAGTCATCAACAGTGCTACTTGCTGATTGCCGCATTGTCCCAAGTAGCCTTTCAGGCCATTATCGAGAGCGGACACCGCATTGTTTGACGAATCGAACAAGTGCGTCTTCAACGCCTTCAGTTCGGCCTTGAATGCGCAAACGATCACTATCACGCCCTATACCTCACCACCTGCGCTCATATTGCTATAATACAGAGTCATGCCCGTGCTTGTTTGTAATTGGGACCGATCTTCGGCCATAACCCGCTGTGATGCTGGTCTTTGCTCACTCATCACGCTCACCTGATGCCTGACTCGGCTCGCGCACTGATTATTACCGCTGACGATTTCGGCCTCTCGCACGAGGTCAATGCCGCGGTCGCTCGCGCCCATCGCGAGGGCATTCTGACGGCGGCCAGCCTGATGGCGGCTGGTCCGGCCTCCGCTGAGGCCGCTGCTATCGCCCGCGATTATCCCGGTCTTGACGCTGGCCTTCACGCTACCCTTTGCCTTGGCCGTGCCGTCTTGCCCTTCGACCGCCTGCCGGGCCTCGTCAATATGAATGGCGATTTTTCCGCTAATCCTTTTGCAGCCGGAATGCGTTCTTACTTCAACCGAACCTTACGATTGCTTTTGCGCGACGAGCTCCGTGCCCAGATTGATCGTCATCTGGAATTGATTGGCCGGCTCAGTCATATCGACGGCCATCTGAATTTTCATGTTCATCCCGTCGTCGCCGGCCTGCTTATCGAGCTATGCATCGAGTACCAGGTCCCATGCATCAGGCTGCCGCGTGAGCCGGTCTTCACGACTCTGGCGCTCGCCCGCGGCCATTCTATTCGCAAATTGACCGAAGCGGTTATTTTTCGCGCGTTATCACGCCGTGCGCAGCGTTTGATGGCCGTGCGCGGCATTCTCACCACCGACCGGCTCTTCGGCCTTCATCAGAGCGGCCATCTGAGCGAGCGATACGTCCTCGGTGTAATTGCGCGGCTTCCACCGGGCCTGACGGAATTTTACTTCCACCCGGCCACCGGCAATGGCGGCACTCTATCCGATCTCGCGAGCCAGCGCGATTTTGCGATCCTAATAAGCCCGAGAATACGAGCGGCCCTCGACGCACGGGCCATCCGTCTGACCAATTTCGCCGAGCTATCCAACCAGCGAATAATTGTCAACCGGTTACATAGCGGCAAAAAGTAGCTATAGGAGCGGTATCCCGCTTTCTGACCTGGCGGGGGCTCGTTGCAGCTCTCCTCAGCCGCCCGCCGTTTGATTTATTGCCGCTCAGCTCCGATGGACCATTCGCGACGGACTCGGCTGCTCGTGCCCGAGAATCGGATGAGGCCGGTAAGGCTTTTCTAGTTCCGCCACGGTCTCAGGACTCAGTTTGATCTCCACCGTGTCGATAATCTCGCGCAGATGCGGCGTCTTGGTTACGCCGATGATCGGCGCAGTGACTCCGGGAGCCTGCAGAATCCATGCGAGTGCGATCTGCGTTGCGCTCACGCCGTATTCCTTTGCCGCCTTTGACGCCGCCTCGGCAATCTCGAAGTCATTATCATGGAAATAGAAACGCTGGGCGAAGGCATCGGTTTTCGCGCGCAGAGTCGCTTCGGCGCTATCGGGCTTGCGATTCCCTGCGAAAAAGCCGCGCGCCAGCGGACTCCACGGAATCACCCCGACGCCCTGGTCGATGCACAGGGGAATCATCTCGCGCTCTTCCTCGCGATAGATCAGATTGTAATGATTTTGCATCGATACGAACCGATGCCATCCAAGCTCCTTCGCCGTATATAGCGCCTTGGAAAACTGCCACGCCGCCATGCTGCTCGCGCCCAGGTAGCGCACTTTTCCCGCCCGTACCAGCGAGTCCAGGGCGTCGAGCGTCTCTTCAATCGGCGTTGTGAAATCCCATCGATGGATTTGATACAGGTCGATGTAATCCATCTTGAGCCGCCGCAGCGAATTCTCACAGGCCTCGATCACGTGCTTGCGGCTGAGTCCGCGCTTATTTGGTCCGGGTCCCATCGGGCCATGCAGTTTGGTCGCGAGGACGATCTCATCGCGCGCGGCCATCTCGCCCAGCCAGCGCCCAGTGATCTCCTCGCTGCCACCATTCGAGTATACGTCCGCCGTATCAAAAAAGTTGATCCCGCTTTCAAC
>DATJUF010000173.1:0-5980 GCA_035502655.1 Binataceae bacterium (SeqCode) | reverse complement strand
AATTCGAGTACACTAATAATTTTCCAATGGATGCTGCGATTCGATTGGACTTGAGATCGTAAGCCGTGCCGGCCGCTCAATGATTATCGCCGATGTGTTGAAACAATACAGTTCGTGCTCTGGCGAATGTCCGGAGATGCGACACCAGGTTTTCTAGTGCGGGCGGCGCGCAACCTATCTGATTCTTGACGCAGCAAGCAGGGTCGCCTGCTCGCTCCGCTCAGATACTCGGAGCCGGCTGCCCGCAGCCTCGCACCAGCACCCCCACACCAGCGAGGCCTGCCTTCCGCGAGTTGCCCGAGGCGCGGATTAAGGCAATTCAAGCCGTCCGATCTGGCGCAATCCCTCGTAAAGTACAATCGATACGGCGTTAGCCAGATTGAGACTCCGTACTCCCGGCTCGAACAGCGGAATCCTATAGGCGTAGTCACGCCGCTCCGCCAGAAACGCCGCTCCCAAACCTTTGGTCTCGCTGCCAAACACGAGGAAGTCGCCGGCCGCATAAACGGCTCGATGATACGAGGCTTGCGCATGCACGGAAAAATACTTGAAGCGCGAGGGTTCAGCGCTTTGATGGATCGCCGCAAACTGATCCCATCCGTCGTAAGTGACGAAATCGACGAAGGGCCAGTAGTCGAGGCCCGCGCGTCTGAGGTAGCGGTCGGCGAGCGAGAAGCCGAGCGGTCCCACCAGATGAAGGCGTACGCGTGTAGCCGCCGTCAGCCGGGCGATTGAACCGGTATTCTGCGGAATCTCCGGCCGTACCAGGACGACATTAAACAGCGGTTCGGCCAGTTCGAGCGCCGATCTCACGCTGACTGGCTGACGCCACCGGCGCGAGCCTTAATCCTGATCGGATAGCGATGGTTCGCGACGATCAGCCCGAAACTCTCGCCGTCGTCGCTCATGAAATGGTCCGCCAGATGATAGTAGGCACTGCGCAGGAAGCGTGCGCGATAGGCCCCGCCCTTAACTCGGCAGTAGAGCACGTCGTGGTCGCCAATTTCGAGGGTCGCCGGATCGAGCGGCTCGCTTACCTCGTCGTTGGTGGTGACGACGAAGCCGCCATTCGCGTCCTCATCGACTTTTTTGACCACGTAGGGCGTATCCTCGACTGTGATTGGCGCTCGCTCTTCCGCAACTTGCAGGTAATAGTTGCCGCCCGGGCCGCGATGAAGGCTTTTGCTGAACAGCATCGCGATACGCGGGTTGTCGATACGTTCGTCGTCGCTGTACCAGTTGCCGTCGTGGCGAAAGGAAATCTTGCCCGATTCGACTGCGTAAAAGCCCGCGCGTGCCATACTATCGGCCGTTTCTGCTGTCCAGGATTATTGTGACTGGACCGTCGTTTACGAGGGTGACATCCATATGAGCGCCAAACTCACCTTCTTCAACTTTAGCACCGCGCTGTTTCACATTCGACAGAAAATAGCCGTACAGCCGCCGAGCTTCCTCGGGCGGAGCCGCATTCACGAACGATGGCCGCCGTTGACTTGTATCCGCATGCAAGGTGAATTGCGAAATGATCAGGAGCGCGCCATCGACCGCCGCCAAGGCCAGGTTCATCTTGCCTGCCGCGTTGCCAAAGACCCTCAGGCCGGCGATGCGATCGGCGATGAAGTCCGCGTCCTTTTCAGTATCGCCGCGGGCGACACCGAGCATCACAACGAAGCCGCGGCCGATCTGGCCAATCGTTCGCCCCTCAACTGTAACCTGGGCGTAGCTGACACGTTGAACAATTGCACGCATTGATGCGTCAATATGATCACCGATAGAAATGCGCAACCCGAAATTGATGACTCTCGCGCAGCGCCGCACGGTACTATAAGCTTGTCCGAACGATGTTTCCTGTCCTCCTTCGAATTGGGCCGCTGACGGTTTACAGCTACGGCCTGATGATGGCACTCGGCTTTATCACCGGCGACTACCTGCTTACGCGCGAGTGCCGCCGCGGTGAACTCAACCCCGACTACGCCAACGCCTTGGTGCTATGGGCAGCTATCGCGGGTATCGTGGGAGCGCGGATCTATGCCGTGCTCGACGATCTCCCGGCCTATCTGGCCGATCCCAAGGCAATCATCTTCTCAGGTTCCGGCTTCGTCTTTTATGGCGGCCTGGCCGGCGGCATCATCTCGACCTGGGTGGTGGCGCGCCGTTACGGTATTTCCTTCGCCCGCACTACGGACCTATGTGTTCCGGCACTGTCCTTAGGCCAAGGATTTGGCCGTCTCGGATGCCAGGTGTCCGGCGATGGTGATTGGGGCTTGCCCTCAAAGATGCCGTGGGCGATGGCTTATCCTCACGCGATAGTTGGCTGGAACGCGCAATCGGTGCTCAAGCTGGACGATCACTATAATCTGGTTTCGGGCTACTATCCCGGCGTTCGGGTCCTGCCGACTCCCGTGTTCGAGGCCATAACCTTCTTCGTGCTCTCCTACGTGCTGATCCAGTTGCTGCACCGCCCGCATGTGGCCGGCAAGGTTACCGCAGCGTATTTGGTTCTGGCAGGCCTCGAGCGGTTTATCGTAGAGTTCTGGCGTATCAATCCGCGGGTTTTATGGTGCTTCAGCGAGGCACAGTTGATTTCAGTCGTCTTGATCATGGCCGGTGCGGTAATCTGGCTGATGTTGCCTGAATCAAAGGCTGCGGAGGAGCCAAGGGAAGTGGTAAGAGCCTGATGGGCCGGGACGCCAAACTGCTGTCGGCGATTGCTGGTGTGACCTTGCTGGTCGCGCTTGGGCTTATCGCGTATCTTCAGTTCGGTACGGCTCCAATTCAGCAGATATCGCCCGACGTCGCCAACCAAGTGGCAGCCGAGGCGCCGGCGGATAGTACGGTTGCTGCGGGCAAGATGGCTAGCGATTTTCGGCTGCCAACCCTCGGTGGCCAGCAGGTCTCGTTATCCTCGATGCGGGGTAAGGTGGTATTTCTCAATATTTGGGCGACCTGGTGCCCGCCATGCCGCGAGGAAATGCCGTCTATCGAGGCGCTTTATGAGAAATTCAAAAATGACAAGAATTTCGTCGTCCTCGCGGTAAGCCAGGATAGCGACGGCCGGGCTCCCGTCGCCTCTTACGTAGAAAAGCATGGCCTCAAGTTTGATGTTCTACTCGACCCTGAGAACGAGGTGGGCGAGGCCTACGATGTCAGCGGGATCCCTGAGACCTTTATAATCGATCAGAAGGGCCGTATCGTGGCCCATCATATAGGCCCGTACGATTGGGCAAATCCCGAAATTCAGGACGCCCTTCAGGAATTAATCAAATCCAAAACAGGATAGGAACAACGGCCGGCCCCGGTTCGTCAATGGAGGCCATGCCGCAGCAGGCGGGATTTTAGATGCCAGGAAAAAAGCGCAACCGGCTAATTGTAGCGATGGCGATTTCACTCGCTGTCTGCATTTTCGTGATTGGCGACCTTGAGGTCCAGCGCGCGCAGGCTCTCCCTGATGACACTTATAAAGAGCTTCAGACTTTCGCCAACGTGCTCGCGATCGTGCAAAAGAATTATGTTGAACCGGTCTCAACCAAGCAGCTAATCAACGGCGCCATCACTGGGATGCTCGCCTCGCTCGACCCGCATAGCGCATATCTGACGCCTGACCTCTATCGCGACCTCGAAGTCGAGACACGGGGCAGTTTTGGCGGACTGGGCATCGAAATCACCGTCAGGGACGATACGCTGACCGTAGTCTCGCCGATCGAGGGCACGCCAGCCTATAAGGCGGGACTCAAATCCGGCGACCAGATCATCAAGATCGATAACGATTTCACCAAAGGCATGACGCTCACCGATGCGGTCAAGCGGATGCGTGGTCCGAAAGGCAGCAAAATCAGCCTGACGATCCATCGCGAGGGAGTTCCTGACCTGTTCACAGTCACCGTTGTACGCGACGTGATCAAGATTGATTCGGTTAAGGCCAAGCCCTTGAAGGACGGCTATGCCTACCTGCGAATCGCAACTTTCCAGGACGGCACGAACGACGATGTCGACAAGGCGCTGGATAAGTTCGAGAAGGAGGATCATGGGCATATTAAAGGGCTGGTCCTCGATCTGCGCGATAATCCCGGCGGCCTGCTCAACCAGGCCGTGTCGGTGTCGGATGATTTCCTCGACGGCGGACTGATCGTCTATACGCAGGGACGCGACCCGAGCCAGCAACAGAAATTCTTCGCGCACAAAAAGCACGACTTCGACGACTATCCAATGGTCGTGCTGGTCAATGGCGGCAGCGCCAGCGCCAGTGAAATCGTGGCGGGTGCGCTGCAGGATCAACGGCGCGCCATCATCGTTGGTACGCAAACCTTCGGCAAGGGCTCGGTGCAGACGATTCTGCCGCTCGACGATGATTCGGCCCTGCGCCTGACCACCGCGCGCTATTACACGCCGAACGGCCGCTCGATCCAGGCTGTCGGGATCACGCCCAACGTTATTTCGGAGCCGCCGAAGCTCACCCTAGCGGCGCTAGAAGCCGAAGGGGCAGAGTTCGACCAGGAAGACGATGAGGTGCACGAGGCCGACCTGCTGCATCACTTCAAGAACGGCCAGCAGCCAGCCGCCAAACCCGGTGCGGCATCACCAAGCAATCCGATTAACAGCGTGCCTGAGCCGGTCAAACCCGTGAACGGCGCTGGAGCTAAAGCGGAAAAGCCGGTGAAGGACGTGCAGCTCGACCGGGCGATTGAAGTGCTGGAGCACTGGAACAAGTACAAGCTCCAGCTCGCGAAGAATGACACCCTGGCGCCAGTGCCAGCGGCTAATCAGTAATAATCGCGCGAGCAATCAAGCGTCTGTGATGCACTGGCTGCCTGATTGGAAAACAGGCCGCCGGTGGCGTCTCAGCCCAACCCGTCGGTGTTGCGACGAAATCGCCGGTTAAATGAAACTAAAACGGGCTGTTGCATAAGCAACAGCCCGTTTTATGAGGTTAGTTAGCTGGGCGAAAGGAGACTAGTTGTTAAGGGCCGTCCGCGATGCGCGAGGCTTGGCCGCCGCGGCGGTTGGAGTCTTGACGGTCTCGGCGGGCGCTTCCTTACCGTCACTTGCCGATGCGGCACCATTAGGGCTTAGCAGTACCTGGTCCAGTACCTGATCGACCGTATCGACGAAAACCGCTTTCATCTCGGCCCTCACTTCAGGCGCGATGTCTTCCAGATCGCTCTCATTGCGGCGCGGCAGGATCACCGTCTTGATTCCCGCGCGGCGCGCCGCCAACACCTTTTCTTTGATTCCACCGACCGGCAACACTTTGCCGCGCAGCGTGATCTCACCGGTCATCGCCACGTCGGAGCGCGTGGGCCGTCCGCTCAGGAGTGACGCCAGCGAGGCCGCCATCGTTACGCCCGCAGAAGGTCCATCTTTCGGAATCGCTCCGGCGGGAACGTGCAGGTGAATATCTGACTTCTCGAAGAAATCCTTTTCGATGCCCAAATAATCGGCCCGCGAACGAATATACGAGAGGGCGGCTTGTGCCGATTCCTTCATCACGTCGCCGAGGGAGCCAGTGAGGGTCAGGCCCTTTTGCCCGTTCATCCGTGCGCTTTCGATAAAGATGATGTCACCGCCCATGGGCGTCCATGCGAGTCCGGTCGCAACTCCCGGAACGTTGCCATGCTCAGCCATTTCCGAGAAAAACCTCGGCGCTCCGAGATAGGGCTTGAGCGAATCCGGAGTGATCCGTTCCGGCGGAGCCTCGCCCTCGGTGACGGCGCGTGCGATCTTGCGGCAGATGCGGGCGATCTCGCGCTGAAGATTGCGCAGCCCAGCCTCGCGCGCATACTGGCGGATGATGACTCCAACGGCCTCCGGCGTGAACTCGATTGTTTTGCCTTCCAGCCCGTTCTCCTTCATCTCCTTGGGCACGAGGTAACGGTTGGCGATGACGAGTTTTTCCTCCTCGGTATAGCCAGGAAGCTCGATCACCTCCATGCGATCAAGCAGGGCATGCGGAATCGTGTCGAGCACGTTCGCGGTCGTGAGG
>DATJUF010000172.1:0-4380 GCA_035502655.1 Binataceae bacterium (SeqCode) | reverse complement strand
TCGGCCATTGGTAGCTTTGCCACCCGATACTCGATGCCCTCGCGACGGGCTTCGATTTCATTCTTTCCGACCCGCGCCAGCTCCGGATCGGTGAACATACAGAACGGGATTAGACGACCCTTCGTCGTACGACTTCCGCCGCTGAGATTGGCGTGAACGATGCCGAAGTCGTCAAGCCCGGCGTGCGTGAATTGAGGACTGCCGGCGATTCCGCTGCCTATAATTAGATCGTCATATCTCTCAACGTTGGCCATTGAGCTTGCCTCCCTCGCCTGATCTGTCCGCAGAGTCCTCTTGCTGGAAGTCGATTGGGATGTGCGCGACGTGGCTCATGTAGTTCTCGAAAATGTTAAGCGCGACGTTGGCGACCGTTTCGACGATTTCCCCGTCACTCACTCCTGCGGCACGTGCGCGGGCCAAGTCCTCATCGGTGAGTTCCCCGCGCTGAACGACGATGCTGCGCGCGAGTTTAAGGACGGCATCGGTTCTCAGGTTGGAAGCGCTCGCGCGAATTGCGCCGTCGATTTCGACTTGGCTCAGCCCAATCTTCGCCGCCATGGCCGTGTGCGCGCTCAAGCAGTAAGGGCACAGGTTGCTTTCGGCAACGGCCAGTGCGAGTTGCTCGCGAGTTCTTTCGTCGAGCGCTCCGCCGGCGAGTGCTGCAGTCAATCCGATGAGTCCTTCAAGCGCTGCGGGCGCAGTTGCGAGAACGCGAAACAGATTCGGCACCAGTGCAAATTTCGTGCGTATCTCTGCAAAGAATTGCCCGATCGTGCCGGTTACCTGATCCGGATCGACTCGCTGGATGCGATTCTGGCTCTTGGATTCACTCATAGCCGCTCCGGTCGATTAGTCAGGGTGTAAGCACACTTTTCGTGCCAAGCGTCGAACGCTGACAAACCGCGTCAGTACGATGTGTTTTCCGAATTCCTGTGAAAACGGCGGTTACGAAAAATCTCAATTTTACGATTCTTCGCGATTTGTGCGGTCTAGTACATTGCGGTGGTTAATTTAGTTTCTGGCCGGAATTAATCAGTGAATCTCGATCACCGATATAGGGAAACTTCAGTTCACCGGAAGCATCAATGACGCTGGCAGATCATTGCGCGATGCGATGCATGTTAGTTGGCCGTGGCCTTGGGCCTTTTTTTGCGGCAGCCGAAATTAAGAGGCGCCTTCCATAGCCGGCCAATCGATTGCCCAAAGTGTCTGAAACGGCGAGAATTCTGAAAAAGGACCCGTAGTTAGAAGCATGGTTTTTTATGTCGGCGACCGCGTCCAATCCGCGAGATGCGGACAGCTCAGGCATTGATGCGATGAAACCCGCGATTCACCAGAGCGAGGCTGAGCGCCTGAACGCTCTCCGATCTTATCAAATTCTCGACACGCCCCCGGAGCCCGCTTTCGATCGCATCGCTGAAATGGCGGCGAATTTCTTTCAGGTGCCGATGGCTGGCGTCAGTTTGGTGGACGACGATCGCATCTGGTTCAAATCGCGACTCGGTATTGAGGTCAAGCAGACGGCGCGCAACGCTGGACTGTGTTCTTCGGCGATGCTCTCAGCGGGAATTTATCATCTGCGAGACGCCGCCACTGACGAGCGAGCGGTTGGCCATTCCTTCGTCCATGACCGCGGTATCCGCTTTTACGCGGCTGCTCCGATTCGCACGCAAGACGGTTTGAATCTTGGAACGGTCTGGGTCTTGGACCAAAAACCGCGCGAGCTTCTGCCGGGCGAGGTCGAAATGCTGAGAGCCTTGGCTGCGCTCGCGATGAATCAAATGGAACTGCGGCTCTATGCGGAGAAAGTCGCCCACCTCGAGCAGGTTGAACGCACGGCTGGCGAGCAACTGCGCGAGGCGAATCAGCGACTGGCCCAAAGCGAGGTCCAATTCCGGGACCTCTTTGAGGAAGCACCCATAGCGTACGTCCTGCAAGATCTTGATACGCGCATTCTCCGGGCCAATTGCACGGCGATGAAGATCCTTGGTGTCCAGCCTGGGGAGATCGAAGGGGTGATTGGAACCTCCTTCTGGGCCAATACTCCGGAGGGGCAGCACCGAGGCCAGGAATCGCTACCGCTCTTTACGACCGGAACGGACGAAAAAGGGATGGTCCTCGAACTGCACCGCAAGAGCGACGGTAGGCCGCTGTGGGTTCGGTGGTGGTGCAGGCCAGAGCCAGGCGGCAAATACATCCGCAGCATGTTCCTTGATATTACTGAGCAGGTTCTGTTGGAGGAGGAAAACAAGCGGCTTGAGGAACGTTTTCGTGATTACTTTGAGGAGGCCCCAATTGCTTACGTTGTTGGCAGTGAGACGGGGATTATCCGGGGTAATCGCACTGCGGCGCGAATCTTTGGAATCAAGCCTGAGGAGATGGCAGGTTTTGATTGGCGATCAATATTTCCCGATACTCCGGAAGCCCAACACCGGCTGCGCGAAGCCTTAAGACTGGTCGAAAGCGGGACTGACGCTTGCGGCCAGGCGCTCGAGTTGCGCCGCAAGGAAGACGGCCGTCCGTTATGGGTTCAGTGGTGGTCGAAGCGCGAGGCGGGGAAATATGCGCGGATCATGTTTCTTGACATGACCGACCAAGTGCTGATGGAGCGGGAAAAGGCGCGGCTGGAGGATCAGAACGCGTACCTGCTCGATGAACTCCGCAGCGAAAAGAACTTTGGCGAGATCATCGGGGGAAGTTCCGGCCTGAGCAAGGTGATGCGGCAGGTTGAACTCGTTGCGCCGGCCGACGCTACCGTTCTGATCACCGGAGAAAGCGGTACCGGAAAGGAGCTGGTTGCGCGAGCCATTCATGAGCAAAGCAGGCGGCGCGAACGCCCTCTGATTAAACTGAATTGCAGCGCGGTACCAGAAGGCCTGTTCGAAAGCGAGTTTTTCGGTCACGTCAGAGGCGCGTTTACCGGGGCACTCAAAGACAAAGCCGGCCGTTTCGAGCTCGCCGATGGCGGTACGCTATTCCTCGATGAAATCGGTGAAGTACCCCTCGCGATGCAAGCCAAGTTGCTCAGAGTCCTGCAGGAGCAGGAGCTTGAACGGCTGGGCGACACGCGCACGCGCAAAGTTAATGTACGGGTCATCGCCGCATCCAATCGGAACTTGAAGATGGAAGTAGAAGAGGGCCGCTTTCGGCAGGATCTCTTCTATCGCTTAAGCGTTTTCCCGATAGAGGTCCCACCGCTGCGAGAGCGCCGCCGGGACATAGCACCACTGGTTGCCCATTTCATCAGGCAAAGTACACGGCGCATGAATCGTCCCGAGCCGCCAATCAGCAAGCCGGCCTTAGACGAGCTCGCCTCATATGATTGGCCCGGCAACGTGCGTGAACTTCAAAACGCGGTCGAACGCGCAATCATTCTGTGGCGTGGAGGTCCGCTCACATTCGAGCTGCCCGTTCCGCCGGCACGTGATCAGATTCAGGCACAAGCAAGGACGGGTGCGATGGGCGCACTCCCTGTGCGGAACGAACTAAAGCGCCAGGAACGCGAGACCATCATAAGAGCTTTGAAAGAGACCAACGGAAGGGTATCCGGACCTCGCGGTGCAGCACAATTGCTCGGCATGAAGCCATCTACCTTGGCGTCCCGCATCACCACTTTGGGCATTAATCGCAGGACGCTCAGTTGAAGGTTGCCCGCGCAACGAGTTCGGGCCGATGGAAGTACGATCTAGCCGGAAAGCAAAATGGTCACCGAGCACGGCAGGTTCGCGCTGGCGGGTAATCAGATGACGTCATTAATCGCCTAGAAAGGGTTGAAAAAACCGTCGACCGTGGTTGCCGATCAAGCAGCAATGCTTGCGAGAAATAGCAACTCTACGCTTTTATATGACGACTCATTTCACTCAAGTTTGCGACTCCTTCATTCGTACCCATATCCGCATCCGCACCAACCTGGCTCGTCTACTTTTTTGCCATTCACCATATAGTACGGAAGGTCGGTCGGTTTATCGTCCTGCTCTGGATAGTAATCGTATTGCGAGAAGGGGGTAACAGACATTTCAGCTCTGGTTGTCGCGCCAGTGGGGCTGCGCTGTACGGAGCCATCTTCAATTGGACCGCAGCCCACTAATGCGAGAACGCTCACAGCAATCATCAGAACGTTGATGCTCATCGCTAATACTCCGAGATGGACATTGCGCTTTGAGATAGGACACACATTCCGTGCCATACAGCAACAGCAACATCCACGCGGAGTTCAAAGCGAGGCTGTCAACACAGTACTAGAGTAAATATCCACAAAAGATCGTAAAATCGCGAATAATTATGAATTTTCATATCCAGAAAATAGAACGCGCACGAGCCTCCCTATTCATAGATCATTCTCAAGATCATCACTCCCGTGGATTTGCGCGGCTTTGGACT
>DATJUF010000171.1:0-11092 GCA_035502655.1 Binataceae bacterium (SeqCode) | reverse complement strand
GACCCTTTAGAGCCATTCGCGGACGGCAGCTCTGCAGAAGTCTATTTCGGTTCCGGTAGGTTGCTTGGTTGAAATCCTCCAGACTCCCACAACTCGTGAATTCGCAGCCTCGTGAGGTCAATTGTGCATTGGGCTCCACCGGCTGCTTTACCTGAGCCGTTCATAAAAAGTTCGGAGACCATGGCGCAGTGGGCATCCCGGTAAGCTCTCCACGAGGACTGCGCGTGCTCCAAGTCGCTGATCGCTTCATGGAGATCATCCGCGATAATGGCATGTTCCTCTGCCGCCCGTGTTTCAATGGAGGACCGCGCCGCCTCGTAGTACCGCTGAAGAATAGGCTCAAGTGCCTCGGCCACTGAAAATAGACAGTTTGTCGCCTCCGCATTCTGTAGTGCATAGCATTTGTTTGCACTCGGCATGGCGATCGGCTGTCCGGCGAAACAAGTACTCCCCAATGTGAAGAGAACGAGAGCGCTGACTAGAGCAATACCTTTACCCATCACAATCCCCCTGTCACATGGTATCTCCAACGCAACCCTAGCCGAGCGCGCACTGACCGGCTGTCGCGTCGCGACCCGAAAGAGCCGGTGGCGAGTGACGGCATCCGGGCAAGCTGGCATTCCATTTAGCCCTACGGCGCCTCCCCGAGCAGCCCCAGTTTTCTTAGGAGGGCTTTGAATCGCGAATCGGATTGGACGTTTTTAAGAAGGGGATCAACCTTAGCGTTTAGCAGATCGGAATCGTGCTGCTGGAAAGCCCGCTCAAACCAGTTGAATGCCTCATCGAGGTTCCTTCGAGATGCATAAACAACACCGATTCCGTATGCACCTTCCTCTGAGTGATTCCTAATCAGGTATGTCAACGCCGAATCTGCCTCCACCTTGCGGCCCAAAGCATCCAGTGCAAGCGCACGGCAATTGCAGCCGAGTCGAACTTTTTCATCGCTTTCTCGATCAATCTCCCTCAATGCGGACTGGGCCTTACCCTGGGCCAACATTACTGTTCCCGGAAAAATATGTTTATCGCTGATTGAAGGAACAAGATCTAGTACCTTATGAAAGGTGTTCATGGCCTCAGAATAGTTGCCAGAAAAATAATAATTTTGGGCCAGATCATGATACCTCCAGGGGTTTATCGGGTCGCTGACTATGCTCTTCTGCAGCAATGTCTCAGCACCTAGGAAATTACCCCTCATAAAGGCCACCGTGCCGGCCCAACCAAGAGCCCACTGGTTGTTTGGTTCAAGCTCCAGGGCCCGCCGGACTTCACGCTCGCCGCCCGGGAGATTCAAATCGTCCACGATTAGGAATCGCGCCATGGACACGTGTGCGTCCGCCAGGTCAGGTGCCAGTTCAAGAGCCCGTTCGGCCGCGCGCCGGGATTCCCGCCTCACTGAGTCCAGGGGCACATATCCGTTTTCCCCCTGCTCGGATAGAGCATCAGAAAGTTGCGCCCACGCTTGAGCATAGTCTGGATCTGCTTCAACTGCCCTCCGCATATATTCGATCGCTGTCTTGTATTCCGGCGCCGTGTCCCCGTGTTCATAAATCGCATGCGCCTGCAGATACAGGTTATACGCCTCCAAGTTCCGCGTACCAGTTGGCGTGGAGGTGGAGCCTCTGAGCAAGGATGCCTTAAGTGCCTGAAGCACCGCGGCGGCAATCTCGTCCTGGACCTTAAAAATATCGCCCGCGTTGCGATCATAGGTTTCGGACCAGACGTGGTAACCAGTATTCGCTCGTACTAGCTGCACTGTAATCCGCAGAGCGTTGCCTGACTTTCTAACGCTCCCTTCCAGCAGATTGGCCACACCGAGGCGTTGACCAATCGTGCGTATGTCCTCATTTTTTCCCTTGAATTGGAAAGAGGACGTGCGAGCAATAACTTTTAGATCGGCCGCGTTTGTTAATTTATCGATTAGTTCTTCCGACAATCCGTCGGAGAGATATTCCTGATCCCTTTTCTCGCTCATATCGACGAATGGCAGAACCGCGACGGACCTTTCAGGAATAGTCGGCATCGCGGGCGTCGACGCAGGTGCCGCGGCTGCAACGGGCTTCTCAGCAGGTGTGTGCTTCGAGAGCCAGGACCTGTCTGCCATAAAGTACGCTAGCGCCCCGCACACAACGACTGCAACGATCGCAAGCAGCACAGGCGTTGACCGCCGGGTGGAGCTAATTGGCTCCCTTATTGCCGATGTGCCCCCGGACGCTGAATTAAACGGCGATAGCTCTGCCGATAGCAGGCGCTGTACGTGCTCAACGAATGCAGGGGGTGTCTCGCCTGCTGGCAGGCGCGTCCATTGAACCGCTCGGAACGCATCCGGGACAAAGGCCTCCTGATCGCGGGTACCGTCGACGACAACCGGCACCAGGAAGGGCTTTTGCTCGGCCATGTCGTGTGTACGGTCGATGGCGAGTTTCCATTCGCGCCGAAAATAGCCCTCAAGTCGCTCCTGGGTATGATGGGAAACGATCGGAATGAAGAGCGCGCAGTCGCGGATCTCGCGCCGGATTTTGTGGTCCCAGGCATCGCCGCCACGAAGCTCGCTTTGGTCGAACCAGACCTCGATGCCTGCGGCACGCAAGGCATTGCAAAGATTCTGGGCGGCTTCCGCATCCTGCGACGCATAGCTTAGGAACACCGCCTTCCCAGGGTTGGTCACGGTGTCCTCGCTGGAGCGCGAGAACGACTATTCTGTGATTGCGCTCGATCGGCCATATCCGCTCTTGTCGGCCTTCCAGGTAGCGTACCGCAAGCCGCGCGCGGCCGCTTAGTGGCGACCGATTCCAAGTGCCCCACCGGCCGGAGTTGGCCGGGTTGGGACGGTGGTCGGCATTTCTGTGCAAATAGGCGACTATCCAATGGAACGGCTCGCTGGACGAGTGGATACGCTACGTGAATGGCTGTTGGTAAGGCTGCCTCAGGTAAGGTAGAAGACATTACGCGCGCGATCCTGGTGTTGCGCGGACGACGGGTGCTTCTCGACGCCGAGTTGGCCGTGCTCTATTGAGTCACAACGCGGCGGCTCAACGAGCAGGTACGCCGCAATCGCAAGCGCTTCCCAGACGACTTCCTGTTCGAGCTCACAACCGAGGAGTTTGCGAACTTGAAGTCGCGTTTTGCGACATCAAGTTGGGGAGGCCGCCGCAAACGCCCGCTCGCCTTCACCGAGCACGGCGCGATCCAAGCCGCGACGATCCTCAACAGCCCTCGAGCGGTCGAAATGAGCGTCTACGTGGTCCGTGCTTTCGTGAAGCTACGTGAGGTGCTCAATACCAACAGCGAACTCGCTCGGCGCTTCGAACAGCTTGAGTCACGCCTGGATAACAAGCTCACGGAGCACGACGAAGCCATCGCCGCGATCCTCTCGGCAATCCGCGAACTCATGCGCCCACGAGATTCGCCGCGCCGCGGCATTGGTTTCACCGCCAAGCTGGCCGACGATAGCGAGTAACTACTTAGTCGATCGCGCGCTCGTTCTCGAGAACCTGTACCTACGGCGAGAATTGAGGACGGTTCGCGAACGCCGCTGCTGTAATCAATGATAGGCGCCGGGCGTACGAGCGAACGGCAATTGATCCAATAGTATTTACAGCAAGCGCAACTAAGCCTGGGATGACAAGGCGCGCGGACCACGGCTGGTGCCGTCGGTGAAGGATGGCAAGTACGACTCCGATCACCATAATCGCGAGTAAGAGAACAGTAGGCGCGGCGGCGAACAGATACTGTATGTGTGGATCGCTAAACATCGTTTCAGCTTACTGCAAGCTGCGAAGGGCTGCTTACTGGCAAGCATTCCAGTGTGCGCTAGTACCGGTTTTCCCCAGGTAGCGACGCTGGCCGGCACGACGCGGCGGCTCAACGACTAGGTACGCCGTAGACGCCCGCTCGCCCTCACCGAGCGCGGCGCGATTCAGGCCGCGACCATCTGCACCTGCAGATCCTTGCTGTCAGCGCGCGTGCGCAAGCTCGTCGCGAACGATCTTCCTCACCTGCTCGGCTGTGATCGCCTTTTCGGCGGTGCCTAAGTGTTGCCCGAGCGCCTCGTTGATAAGCGTCTGATATCCGATACCCGTCCGCGCCGACTCCGCCTTGAATGCAGCGACGATCTGATCGTCGATGTAGATGGTGATGCGGGTCTTCCCCTTCGTTGGCACCGCTTGCCCACGCCGCCCTTTGGAAAAATCGTACTCAGCCTTCATAATCTTTTCGCTCCTTCGGAGTTGCTCGTCGCACCGAGATTAAGCGTTCGCCGTCGTCGCGCTCCGTCCAAACAACCACCAATTTTCGCCGCCGGCGTTCATCCCGACTGTGATCCAGCGAGACTCTCCTGCAGAGGAATCATCCTCCACTGTCAGACCTAGCGGATCGCTCAATACACCTTCGCCCTCAACCAGCGACAAGCCGTGCTTGACGATATTCGCGGCGTCCTTGTCGGGATCGAACTTCGAACCCATATACGTATAATATATGTACTGAATACATACTGCAAGGTCCTGACTGACCCCCGCCGCAAACGATCACTTCGCGCCCGACCTCGCAGTTCGCCGCCGTCCCTTCGGGTCATTCAGGACCGTTCGCTTTCTCATTGCTACCTAATCGGTGCCCGTCCCCAATGGCCGCATTGGCTGCCGTTCGCTCGTGTGCCACCGTTTTTCACACAAAAATCGCACGCAGCCCCCGCCGCGCTTGCAACTTCATGATTCCAAAAGGCGAGTCCGCACCTGCGGTATTTTCGATTCCCATCGCCCGCTCCACTTTCAGCCATCGCCGGCCGATGCCAGCCAAGGCTGCGTGTTTCCTAACGGGGCACGCGAGAGCTTGCATTCGCCTCGGTGAGTTGCGGCATCGCATGGCCGATGGATCGCACCGAGCCCGCGGGGAACCGCAATTTAGCCTGCGGGAAGCGGTCGGTCTCGAGCTTCAGCCTCGAGTCAACCGCAACCATCAAGATCCCTCTTGCCACTTATGCAATGCCCTAATCGTTCCGTAGCCTTCGGCTTTTCGATAGTACCGTTCGTCCGCCGTCACAAGCAGCGCGTCCTCGTGCTCGAGCGCAACTGCGTGATACAGCGTGTCAAAAAGATGCTGATTGGTCTCGATCGCAAGGCTGGTTGCCCGTCGAATTACCGTAGGGCTGTCGGTAGTAGGGAACTCGAATGCGGCGAGCATCTCAACATCACCGATGGCTGTCTGCGGAACGAGGCGTGCAGCAACCGCCGCCACCTCGGCCAACCAGTGCACCGGTTGCAGGATCTCCAGTCTGCCGCTCACAACGGATTCGACGAGGGCAAATGCCTTCTCGGTATCAGGTTCTCGTGCAGGATCCTCGAGCAGCCATTTGAGAATCACACTCGCATCGAGGACGACGATCACGGCCGTTCAGCGGATCGCGCCCTGCGTACTTCCTCGCTGGTGAAAGTGGGCCGACCGCTACGCGCAACACGGAATTGGCGGAACAGTCGGTCCCGCCTGATTTGGAGTTTGCGCTCACGCACAGCCCGCCGCATCAAATCCGCGATGATGGAACTCTTGTTCTGATCACCGAATGCTTTGTCGAACTCCATCTTGACTTCATCGGGTACGCTAAAATTGACGGTTGCCATGTGCGACCTTAATTGTTGAAATATTCAACAATCCAAGTATACGCCTGTAGCTGAGAGCTTCAACCGGGCTTTCCACCGTGATTTTTCCACATATTCATGATGAAGCCGATCTCGGCCAGCCCCACAGCCATCGTTCGCCACCGGCAGCATAACGCTTTGATTTCAGGAGATTAGTGGATCCGGGGCGGCATTTTTCGATTCCCATCGCCCGCTCCGCCTCCAGCCATCGCCGGCCAACGACAGCGAACTAGACCTTGACAACTTTGACGATGCGCTTCAGCGCCGCAAAGTCGGCGGGATTTCTGGTGTAGAGCGGCAATCCATTGGCTGCAGCCGTTGAAGCGATAAGCAAGTCCGCGAGGCGCGCCCTGCTGGATTGTCCGGCTGCTCTCGCGGCAGCGAATACCCTGCCGTACATCCGTGCCGCGTCCGCGTCGAAAGGCAGTGGATCCCAGGTGGCGGTCGCCCACTGCAATCGATCCTGGCGCCTGGCGCGCTCGTCCTTATTTTCGGTTGCATGTGGTCCCGCGGCGAGCTCGGCCAGCGTTACTGCTGTAATTGCGGATTCATCGGGAAGTTGCTCAGCCGCGATGATGTCATGATCGATCAGAACCGATGTGTCGAGGACACCGCGGCTCGGATCAGTCATGAGGGTGGGGGTCCACTACTGCATCGAGATCCGCACGGAACTGCCCGGCATCGATCCGCGCAGCGTGCGCTGACGCATCCGCGATCGTCGCGCGAGGCACGAAGCGGCGTCGCCTGATTGGTCTCAGCTCCCCGACAGGCGTACCGTTTCGGCTCACGATGATCGTTCGCCCGGCCTCCACTTCGCGGAGTACAGCGCCGGAATCATTGCGGAGTTCGCGCTGGGTGATAGTACGGATTTTCATAAATGTCACTGTAGCACAACGTAGCATTTCGTAGCAAACTACGATTTCGAGGCGCGCAGCATCCGGCGGCTTGCGGCCAAGAGCGGAAGTACGCTGGTGATAGCTTGGATCGGCCGAAAACTGTGGGTGCTCGGTCAGCCTTCACGCACCTAACTTGCGTATTTGGATGTGGGCTCATTCGCCATGATACGGACGAAAAGACCCAGGTACTCACCCTGCAGGATCACAACTTTCGCCGGGACGACGCATCTGGTGCGACAAGTGGCCGATGCTCAGGGCGTTGAGTATGACGAGACTCCGATCCCCGGGAAGGATCACATCGATTTTTCGTTCAAGAAACTAGATCGGGCTGCCAGTGACAAGTTGGTGTCGGCGATGCCGAAGGAAGTGCTTGTAAAGCGAGCTGTTGGGGGGGGGCTCGACCATTTAGATGCGAAGACGGCGAAAGAAGTTATGTTGCGCATTGCGACGCTGAAGGGCGAGGACTTCAACGCGTAAATAGGCGATTATCCGATGGAACGGCTCGCTGGACGAGTGGATACGCTACGTGAATGGCTGTTGGTACACTGGCTGGCATTGGCTGGTATGGCGGCACTTTTATCACAATAATCGCACGCAGCGCTCGGAAGATCAGTAACGTATGGATTTCATAGGATTAGTCACTAAAAGCGGTATTTTCGATTCCCATCGCCCGCTCCACTTCCAGCCAGCGCTGGCCAATGCCAGCCAACTTGGCTTCTAGCCTCGTATCAGACAGAGTGTTGGCAGACGCCGGCTGGCACTGGCCGTGGTTTCACACGCAGTCTTGTCCATATGACCGACCCGCCGCTGTCGGTCGCGACTGTCTGCTTTCGAGCGGCGTGTCCGCTGTCCGGACGTGCCTATGGTGCCGCGTTCGGTTTCATACCGGGGTGGACTCTTGCCATCAGCGCTTGGTACCTCGCGTCGTCGTGCAGCGGTCCGAACTCCGGGTTGGACCACACGAGCGCCAAGGGCTGCGAGCGATCATGGTAGGCCTGGTCGAGCGCCTTAAGTGCAGCGTCCTTCTCGCCGAGCGCCACATGAATCTCGGCGATGTTCGCCTGATCAACATAGCGTTTCCGCGCGGCCGTTTCGAGTTGCGCCAACATGCGGCGTGCGTACGCATTGTTCCCAACGTGTGCGTAGCAAACCGCCGCCTTATAGTCTGGTTCTCTGCCCAGTCTTGTGCCTGCCTGCGCCGCGGCAAAGCGAGCGACGCAGTCCTGCCAGCGGCTAAACGATCCGTACGCAAGCACCAGTGGATCGGTTGAGTAGAAAAAGTCAGGATCGATTTCGAGCGTCCGCTGTGCCTGCTGGACCGCTGTCGCAGAATCACCTAGCGCAGTAGCCGCCAAGATCTGAAAGAAAGGAATCAAAGGATTAAGCGGGTCGAGCTTTTCCGCCACTTGGAAAGCAGATCGCGAGGAGGCGGCCTGCCGCGTATAAACCCTATCCATCCCCAGAAAGAACTGTACGTCCGCAGAACCAGGACTTAGGGCCACTGCTTTCTCCGATTCACGCTCTCCCGCCGCGAAGTCGCGCTCGTAGCTCATGAGGATGTAGCTCAAGTAGGCGTGACCCTCGGCAAGCTTGGAATCGAGCGTCACAGCCTTTTCCGCGGCCGCCTTCATGGCGGGCAGCAAATCGATCGGCGAGCGATATGCGTCAGCGAGGGCAATGTACGCATACGCGAGTCCGGCCCATGCCGTCGCGTAATTGGGATCTTCTGCGATCGCCTCGCTGAACAGAGCGATCGCTTGGTTCACGCTGGCTTCGTCAGTGCGATAAAGCACTTCCCTGGCACGCAGATAGAGGTCGTGTGCATGCGGATTCTCGGTGTCAACGTAGACAAGCGGCCGCCCCGCCGCCATGCCAAGTTTGACCGCCAGCGTTGCGCTGACTGCATTTGCAATATCATCTTCTAAGACGAACAGATTCTCGAAGCTGCGATCGAAATGCTGCGACCACAATTGCACGCCGCTCCTCGTGTCGATCAGCTCGACCGAAATGCGAAGATTGTCGCCGGCGCGCTGCACTGTACCCGTAAGCAGGCTGCGTACGTTCAGCGCCTTGCCTACTTTCGCCGCATCCACATCGCGATCGCGAAACTGAAACGAGGACGCGTGACCGATGACCTCGAGCCCTGACAGCTGCGAGAGCGCGGACAATATTTCCCCGCTGATGCCGTCGCCGAGATAGGCGTCCTTGTTGTCGCCGCTCAGGTTCACGAGCGGCAGCACCGCAACGGAGCGGGCCGGCGGAGAGAATACCTCTGTCCCGCTGGCTGGCTTCGCATTTGGTGTTTTGGGTAGGCTCGCTGTTTCAGTCCCGGTGCGTTCGGCTGTAGGGCGGGGGACGAACCACAGGAGGCTCCCACCCATTGCCAACAGTAGGCCAATCAGGAGAAGTTCCGAGCCGTTAAGGCGCTTGAGCGCCCGCACGCCGTGATACCAGGCAAGGATCGAGACGATCGGCAGTCCGATCAGCACCACGACCATCGTTATGCGCTGTACCTCGTGCGGCCAAGCAAGCGCATCGATGAGCAGAGCAACCGCACGCAGAAAAGCAAATGCAAACGCCGCGTAGGCGAGCGTCCAGTGCGCAACCTTGTTCTGCTTGAAGCGTCGCCAGATGCTCGGTAAGGGGGGTGTTTCGTAAGGCGGAAGCTGTGCTGCACTCGGCGCGGCCAGTGCGGGCATTTTCCGTACGGCCTCTATCAGGTGGGGCAAGGCAGCCAGCATCGCGCCAGCGGATGCGTCCAGCCATTGTGAGGCGCTCAAGAAGTATTCCAGTCCGGGCGGGAGCGGCGCTGCATCGAGTCGAAACGCAACTAACGGCCTCTTCTTGGAGCTGGCCCGCTCGACCTCTCGCAAGACATGCTGTGAACCCACCGAATGCGCTGACAGCACGACGATTAGCAATTGGGCCGCATTGAGCGCCTGGACAATGGCGTCCGCGTAGAACACACCCGGGGTCACGTCGCGAGGAGCAATCCAGCACGTAATGCCCTCACCTTCGAGCGCGGCAACGATGGAATCGGCGGCGGCTTTGTCCGCGGAGGCGTAGCTGATGAAGGCTTTGCCCTCGGGAATGGCGGAGGGGAGCGAGCTTGGTGGCTGCGCTACCCGATCCCCCTGGACTTTCGATTCCTCTTCCTCTGGCATGCTGTTTCCCTGCATCACCTCCTGGACATGTTCATGGATGTCCCATGCATTGGCAACTTGGGCCCCAAGGGATGTTTGAGTGACAGGTTTGGGGAGACCAGTTGAGGAGCGCAAGTGGCGGGTCTTGGGCCGAAAGCGAGCGCCTAATTTGCTCGATCACCTTGATTTCTGGTGAGGACGGCCAGCACCTGGACGATCTACAGCGGCGTAATGGCCGGCACCAGGTCAGTCACTATCGATACCGATGCGATCCTAAGAAATGTCCTTGTTATTCGTAGCCACAAGGTGCTGCTTGATTCTGATCTGCGATGACTCGAGCGGCGGGTGGGGACTATCGGACTATCATAATCATTACGTGAAGCTGCGATTCGCTACCGACATCTGCGGGTCACGAACGTACCTTCGCCCGATATGACGGTCAAGAGGTTGGTCCGCACCTGCAGATCCTCGCTGTCAGCGCGCGTGCGCAAGCTCGTCGCGAACGATCTTCCTCACCTGCTCGGCTGTGATCGGCTTTTCGGCGGTGCCTAAGTGTTGGCCGAGCGCCTCGTTGATAAGCGTCTGATATCCGATACCTGTCCGCGCCGACTCCGCCTTGAATGCAGCGACGATCTGATCGTCGATGTAGATGGTGATGCGGGTCTTTCCCTTCGTTGGCACCGCTTGCCCGCGCCGCCCTTTGGAAAAATCGTACTCAGCCTTCATAATCTTTTCGCTCCTTCGCAGTAGCTTGTGGCACCGAGATTAGGCGTTCGCCGTCGTCGCGCTCCGTCCGTTCAACACACCTTCCCCCTCAACCAGGGACAGGCCGCGTTTGACAATATTGGCTGTGTCCTTGTCTGGATCGAACTTCGGACCCATATACGTATTATATATGTATTAAATACATACTGCAAGGTGCTGAGTAAGTCCGCCGCAAGCGATTGCCTCGCGCCGACGTCGCCGTTGGCCACCGTCGCCTTCGGGTCATTGAGGACCGTTCGCTCTCGTGTGTCTACCTAATCGGTGCTCGTCCCCTATGGTCGCATTGGCTGGCGTTGGCTCGTATGGCACCGTTTTTCACACAAAAATCGCACGCAGCGCCCTTCGCGCTTGCAACCTCATGTTTGCAAATGGTTAGGGCGCGCCAGCGGTATTTTCGATTCCCATCGCCCGCTCCACTCTCCCGCCGATGATGGCCAATGCCGGCCAACTTGATTTCTAAGTCGCATCTGGCAGGGCGTTAGTAGACGTTGGCTAGCATTGGCCGTGGTTTCACACGCAGTCTCGTCCGTATGACCGGGCCCGCGACCCTTTAGAGCCATTCGCGGACGGCAGCTCTGCAGAAGTCTATTTCGGTTCCGGTAGGTTGCTTGGTTGAAATCCTCCAGACTCCCACAACTCGTGAATTCGCAGCCTCGTGAGG
>DATJUF010000170.1:0-4554 GCA_035502655.1 Binataceae bacterium (SeqCode) | reverse complement strand
CTGAAGAATCTGGCGGTTGCTCAGGGTACGAAGGTCAATGGAAACCGGATCGAAACGGCAGCGCTACATGACGGCGACCGTATCGGTATCAGCAATTACGAGATTGTTTTTCATGAGCGGGCTGGCGCACGGCCCGAGCGGGTCGCGATCCCCGGGGTTAGGCCAGCGGTTCCGGCCGGTTATCAGGCGGAAGCCACAGGACCCGCTATCGCACCGTCTTCGAGTGCGGCATCACCGCCGGGGAGGAACGCTCCAATATCAGTCGGCGCCTACCTGATGGGTAGCGACGGACAGCGGCATGTAATCAAGAACGGTGCGGTTACGCGGCTTGGACGGGCGCTCGACAACGACGTTGTTATTAACCATGCTTCGGTCTCGCGCCATCACGCGCAGATTGAAGGCAATGGACGCGGCTATCGCGTGCGCGACCTCGGGAGCCAGAATGGCACGTTTATCGATGGCAATCTGGTGAACGACGCGGCAGTTGCCGACGGCGCCATGATGAAATTCGGGGATGCCGTTCTTACCTTTCATAGCCAAGGTCCGCGCGGCGAGCCGGCCGTGTAAAAGAAATGAGCGTGACAGCTGATCAGGGCACCGGCCGGCCGCGTTTCTGCGCACAGTGCGGGCAGCGGCTAAGCGTGAACGATGCGAGCTTCTGCAAGGAATGTGGCGCACCGCTGGCTGCGCCGGTACGGCTGAATCAGGAGCTTAGCTGGCGGCCGCTGGTGGCATTGATCCTGAGCATAATTCCGGGACTCGGGCAGTTTTATAAGGGCCATCCGTGGCGCGCCCTGCTATGGTTTGGCGGCGTATCAATTATGTATACTGCGGCGCCGCCGATCGGCTTCTTGCTGCATCTGATATGCGCAGCCAATGCTGCGCTGGCCGGATCGGTGAGGGAGACGGCATTCACGCGTGGCCGGAGTGGCTTTTCGGCGACGGGACCACGGGCGTAACTGCGGATATCAGCGGCGACGGCTCGCCGAATAGATGATCGCACAAAAAACAATCGTAGGCGGACGCTACCGGGTGAGCCGGGCGCTCGGCGGCGGCGGGATGAAGCTGGTCTATCTGGCGGAGGACCTGCGGCTATCGGCGCGGCGCTGCGCGCTGGCCGAGATGGTCGACAGTTTCACCAGTCCCGAGATGCAGCAGCAGGCGGTGGCGGCCTTCCAGCGCGAAGCCGACATGCTCGCGCAGCTCAACAACGAGCATATTCCGCGTATTTTCGACCGCTTCAGCGAAGCTAACCGTCACTATCTGGTGATGGAGTATATCGAGGGGACGACGCTGGAGGACGAGCTTAAGGCGCATGGTGGCAAGCTCGAAGCAGCGCAGATGATCGATATCGCAGTGCAGGTGCTGGAGACGCTCGAATACCTGCATGAGCTTAATCCGCCGGTGATCTATCGCGACTTGAAGCCGTCGAACGTGATGCTGACGCCTGCAGGACAGGCGAAGCTAATCGATTTCGGGATCGCACGGCATTTCGCGCCGCTGACCAACGCGACGATGATCGGAACGCAGGGCTATGCGCCGCCGGAGCAGTACCGCGGCAGGGCCGAAGTGCGATCGGATCTGTATGCGCTCGGCGCCACGATGCATCAGGCGCTGTCGGGACGCGATCCGGCGAATGAGCCGCCCTTCAGTTTTCCACCGCTGCGCAAATTGTGCCCGGACCTCGACCCGGCGCTGGCGGCGGTGGTGGATCAAGCGCTGGCGTATGACGTGGTCAACCGGATGCGCGATGCGACTGAGTTCAAGCGGCGGCTGATCGAAATCAGGACGGGAGTGCCAATCGCGGTGGCGCCGTCTCAGAATCCCGCGCGGTCGCAGATGCGGCTGCCACTCAAGACGCCGATTGAACTTACGCAAGGACGCGCCGCTTCGACTAGTACGTTAGGAAATGACGGATCGGTGGCCAGCGATCCGATGGCTCAGGCGAATGCTCCAACCACGGTTACGGTGCTGAGTGAGATCGCTTGTCCGCAATGCGGCCGGATTATCCCGGCGGATTCGCGCTTTTGCTCATATTGTGCGGCAAGCGTCAATGGGCACGCGACTCCAATCGCACTCGGAAATGATCCTGAGGCGGAGACACGAATCCTGCCCGACCCCGCGGCGCGGACGGGGGGCGGCAGCAACGGTTCCTCGGGCTATCGCGACCCAAGCCGCGATTGGCGGGAAGCTCGGCGGGAACGGCGCCGGCGAATGCGGCGGCGGCCATGGCTGTGGATAAGCCTGATCGCGGCACTATGGCTGGGCGCCCGGCTGATACATTTGATGGCCCAATCCTCACCATCGCCAGATGAGAGCGGCTCGTCGGAACCCGGCGCGGTCAATCCGCCAGTGGCCGAAGCGGGAATACCGCCCAACGCCGGGATGCTGGCGCCGAATCTCGACATGCTGCGTACGATGCTCTACGCCAGCGGATACCGATCGGTGCAATGCCAGATGCATGACGGCGTACTGGTACTGTGGGGAACGGTACCGCACGAAAGTGATCGCGTGATGGTCCAGATGATGGCGATGGGAAGCGTGGGGATGGTGCCGATGAACGATCAGATCCACGTCGAGGAGACGGACCCTGGTCCCTAGCGATCGGCTGGCGGAGGCAATTTACCATCAGCCAGCGCGAGCAGTTTTTCGCGAACCATCCAGAGCCGGTCGCCGCCCCAGAATAGCTCTCCGGCGATGACAAACATCGGAACACCGAAGACTCCAAGATCTTCCGCCTGAAGGTTGATGCGGTCGAGTTCCACCCTGCCCTGCCCTTCAAGGAAATCGAAAAATGCCTTGCTGTCAGTACCGCTGTCGTCGAGCACGCGGCGGACGGCCTCGCGATCCTCGATATCGAGCTCGCGCTTCCAGAAGCGCTCGAAGGCCAGATCGTTATAGCGGCGGAAAGTGCCGAGGCGTTGCGCATAGAGCATCGCGATGGCAGCTATGGAGGAATCGAAAATCTTGCGCGGGCCGAGTACGGTGAGGCCGCGGCGATTGGCGAGGCGGCGGGCGTCCATATAGCTATAGCGAATGCGGCGCCATTGGTGGGCGTTGCGGCCCGCGACGGTGCCAAGAAAATCGGGAATGTTGAGGACGTAGGGCATCCAAGCGAACTCGAAACCGAACTCGCGCTCAAGCTCGTAGGCGCGGTCCTTGATGAGATAAGCGTAGGGGCTTTTGTAGTCGATATAGATGCGGCAATCGGCGGCCATGGCGAGGAGTCTAGCGACCGCCCGGAGGAATTGGCAACCGGGAGTATCGACCGGCGCGCCAAGGCATTCGTACAGGATTTGGAGAGCAAGGGGTTTTCATCACGAGGGCAAGTATGTGAAATGATGGCGTATGCTGGTCGATTTGCATGTTCATACGAAGCTGTCGTCGGATGCGAATGTGGCGGCAGAAGAATATCTCGCAGCCGCGGCGGAACGGGAGCCGAAGCTGGGCGCGATCTGCTTTACGGAGCATCGGCTATATCCGGCGGACGAAGCGCTTGATCGAACTTACGATGAACTGGCCGAGCGCTTCGGCGTGCGCATCTTCAAGGGCATCGAGGCGGATACCAAGCTGGGACATCTGCTGATCTTCGGGGTCAACCAGGAGATTCGGCGGCGCTTCGATTTGAGCGATCGGCTGCTCAAGGCTGAGCATCTGATCGAAGTGGTCCACGGTGAAGGTGGAATTGCGATCCCCGCGCATCCGTTTCGCGATTCCGGCTACGGCGATCGGCTCGACGATCTGCTGGCGAAGCTGGGGCCGGCGCTGAGTACGGTCGAGGCGATCAACGGCCAGAATTCGCGCGAGCAGAATGCGTCGGCGGTCGCGGCGGCGGAGAAGCTGGGGCTGACGGCGGTCGGCGGCAGCGATGCCCATTTCGTAACGCCGCGATGGTTCCTGACCTGTGCGACGGAACTCGAACGGGAGGTCGCCACCATCGCGGAATTGTGCGAGGAGTTGCGCAGCGGACGTGCACGGCCGTATTTCTTTCCGCTGCGCACGAACTCAGATTCTTAGGCATAACGCTCGCAGACTCGCGTATGCACGGGCTTGCGAGCAAGCCCTACTAAAGAGGTGCCAGAATGAAATTCGGAACCTTTGTCACTAGCCTCAAGCCGGATTCGATCACACGAAACATCCAAAAGGCCGAAGAGCTGGGTTTCGAGTCAGCCTGGATCGGGGAGCATCTGATTATCCCGGTCAAGTCGGAGTCGAAGTATCCGTACTCGAAGGACGGGGCGTTTCCGGCACCGCTCAACGTGCCGTTTCACGATCCGAGGCTGGCGCTGACGTATGCCGCCGCCGTAACCAGCAAAATCAAGCTGGCGACGGGGGTGTTCGTGGTGCCGTTGCGCAACGCGATCACCACGGCGAAGTCAGTGGCGTCGCTCGACGTGCTGAGTAATGGGCGGGTGATTTTTGGCGTCGGCGTGGGCTGGTGGGCGGAAGAATTCGCGGTGACCGGCGCGAGCTTCAAGGATCGGGCGCTCAAGACACGCGAGTATATCGAATTGATGAAAGAGCTGTGGACCAAGGATGAACCGTCGTATCATG
>DATJUF010000169.1:0-13986 GCA_035502655.1 Binataceae bacterium (SeqCode) | reverse complement strand
CCTGCTGGACTGAATTCCGATCCATCACCCAGGCGTAGAGCACGCCATTGCTGCTATCGTAGGCTTCGGGCGGTACGTTGGGGTGAAACTCCCTACCGAATTGTAGGTATTTGCTGATCGCGATATCGAATGCGGGCACGGCTCTGTTATCCATCGCGCCGGACTGGCGGATTACCTGGCCTGATAGGAGTGCCAGCAATACAAACACCGAACTCGTGATGCCGATCGGAATCCACACGCGTTTACGCCGCTGCCGCCGATCTGCTGCCGGTTCAACCGGCGCGCGACGCGGAATATCACACGAGCGCCGTCCCAATCGGCGCCATCCACCATTCGAGGGGGTCGTGGCCGGCACCCCGGCCGGGTCGTTCAGCGCGGCACGAATCCGCAGCCGGAGTTCGGCCGGTGCCTTGGCTATGCCGGCTTGTTGGAGGATCGCCCGCTTGAGCACCCGCTCGCTGATCAGACGCCCCCGGCATTGGGCGCATCCGCTTAAATGAGTCTCCGCCGCATGCTGCTCCACGAGCGACAGTTCGTTGTCAGCATGAGCCGCTAGATACTCACTTATGTATTCCAGGCAGTCCACGGTTCAACCACAACCGCTCGCTAGCGTTGCTGGTTCCAAGCCTGAGCCGGTTGCTATTCGTCGAGTATGTCCAAGGCCGCCCGCTGTCAAGTACCAGTTTTGCTGCGGATACAGTCGGACCTGATCAGGCTGGCGCGGATCAGGGCGCGTCCCCGTGAGACCCGCGACTTGACCGTTCCGAGAGGAACGCCGAGAACGTCCGCCACTTCCTGATAATTCAATTCCTGTACGTCTACGAGCATCAATGCCTGGCGGAATTCTTCCGGAAGTTCGTTCAGTGCTCTTCCGATACGCCGTCCCAGCATCCGATCTTCCAGCAGTTCCTCTGGATTGTTGAGCGACATGTCCGCAAGCAGAGTATGCGCCTCCAACTCCAGTTCGATCTCGCCCGAATTGCACGGGCGCTCCCGGCCGCTCCGATGGTAATGATCGCGAAAGTTGTTGTAGAGAATCGAAAGCAGCCAGGCTCGGCAATTCGTCCCCTCGGCAAACTGATCGAAGAACCGGAAGCTCCGCAGCATAGTCTCCTGCACAAGGTCGTTGGCATCGTCGCGATTGCGGACTAAACGGAGCGCCGCGCTGTAGATAGCGTCGAGATGCGGCAAGACAACCTGCTCGAAGAGCAACCGCTTGCCCAACGGTTTGGTTTCTTTGACCCACATACGTTAACGAATCGACCATAGCACCCACCATTAACTAAATACCAACTGAATCAAATAGGTTCCCGGCGGCTTGCAGCTATTAGTCCGGTTGTGGACTTATATTAGCTATCGGCTCCAATCCGGCTGGTCGCCTTCCCTCTGGAGCTTGATTTGCTGGATTTGGTTCTTGCAGGCCCTTACAGTAGGTTGTCTCGGTGAGGGCGGAGTAATAGGCGGTTTTGGGTCCTGCGCAATCTGTCATTTCCGCGCGTCTGTATGCCTGGTGCGCAAGGTAGGGCTCGCTTGCGAGGCCGTGCGGATGTGAGTCTGCGAGCCAGCCGCCTAAAACTCTGAGGAATCGCGGAATCCGCGACCCTTCGCGTCCTTGCCGAGGGCAGGCTTTCGCCACGCGCGAGGGTGACAGAATGGCCGTGCGTCCCAGTTGTGAGATGACAAAACCGTCCATTACCGAAGGCGGAGCCTGCATAGCCCTGAATGAATCGGCCTGCTAGTATTTAATGTTTCTGCTTTGGCCGCCTGACTACTGCCCCAAGCGGGGCATAATGCCGTTTGATGGAGAGATTTCATGAGTAAGGTTAAAGTATCGGGTGCGGTTCTTGCGGCAGTCGTCGGCCTGATGTTCGCCAATCAGCCACTTTTCGCCCAGGACAATCCCAGCCAACCGGCCACTGTAAAATGTGTCGGCGCCAATTCGTGCAAGGGCCAGAGCGCTTGCGCGAGCGCCTTAAACTCGTGCAAGGGTCAGAATTCGTGTAAAGGCAAGGGCTGGATTACCACCACCTCGGCCGATTGCACCCAAAAGGGCGGTCAGATCGACAAATCCGAATCCTGATACGGGTTGAAGCTCGACGGTTCATTGCCAGCCGGCCGTAATTCAACGTTGGGCTTAGCGGGCCGATTGCTAAAAAAATGATACGCGACGAGTTTCCATGCTTAGGATGGGGTGTCGGACTGCGGCGGGCTCATTACGCGGAGATCCTCGAGCAATTTCCCGCAATGGATTGGTTCGAGATCACGACTGAAAACTTCATGGTTGCAGGCGGGCGTCCGCTTGAAGTGCTTGAAGGTGTCCGCGCTAACTACCCGATCGTGATGCACGGCGTATCGCTCTCGATCGGCTCGGCCGACCCGCTCAACCAAGCCTATTTGCGCGATCTGGCGACGCTTACCCGCCGCTTTGAGCCAGCCTGGATCTCCGATCACCTATGCTGGACGGGTATCTGCGGCCGTAACCTTCACGACCTTTTACCGTTGCCCTATACGACCGACGCCGTTACCCATTGTGCCCGCCGCATTCGGCAGGTTCAGGATTTCCTTGGCCGGCGGATCCTGATCGAGAACATCTCCAGCTATCTGCAATATCGCGCCTCGCGGATGCGCGAAGCGGAATTTCTCGCGGCAGTCGCCGAGCAAGCCGATTGTGGCATCCTGCTCGATATCAACAACGTTTATGTGAACTCCTTTAACCATCACTTCGATTCGAAGCGCTATCTCGACACGCTTCCGGCCGATCGCATCGCCCAATTCCATCTGGCCGGCCATCGCGATTGTGGAACTTACCTGCTCGATAGTCACGATCATCCGGTGAGTGATGAGGTCTGGGAACTCTACGACTACGCCGTGCAACGTTTCGGGCCGATCACTACGCTAGTCGAATGGGACGACCGCATTCCCAGCTTTACGGACTTAGCTGCGGTGGCCCGAACCGCGCATGACCGAGCGGACGCGATCATGATCGCGCGTGAGGCGCTTGATCGCTCCTCCTTGATCGCTATGAGGGGATCACATGCGCCACGTTTCCCGGATGATAATGCCGTTGATCCAGCCGTAAAATGAGTCCCGCTGACGCCCCCGATCTGCAGCAACTTCAAAAGTTACTTTACCGTTTGATTGTGGCTCCAAACGGCGTCGAGGACGCGATTGCTCGCGATCGCGGCGCGATCGATCTGGATCAAATCATCGTTGGCGACGAGCGCATGACCGCTTTGGCCCGCGCTGGAATCTACGCCAACTCCTATTTCTATCGCTTACTCGAAACGCTCCGGGAGGATTTTCCAGTCACTCTGGCGGTTGCCGGCGATGATGAATTTCATAATTTAGTTACCGGCTACTTGGTCGATTATCCTCCCTCAGAGCCTTCGCTCCTGTACGCTGGCCGCTATCTCGCTGATTATCTCGGCAGTTCGCCGATCATAGCGCGATGGCCCTTTATCGCCGATTTAGCCCGGCTCGAGCGAGGCTTAATTGACTCGTTTCACGCCTCCGATGCGCCATCGCTTGATCGGTTCGCGCTCCAGTCAATTCCGCCGGATACATGGCCGGTCCTTCGCTTCAAGCTTCATCCGGCAGCCCGTCTCCTCAAGCTGCAATGGCGCGTTGATGAAATCGTGCGTGCGTTCGAGCAAAAGCGCGGGCAGCCTCCGGCGGTTGCCGAGCCGGTTATGCTGATTGTCTGCCGTAAGCAGGCGCAAACTTTCTACCGTCCCGCTGAACCCTTGGAGGCGGTCGCGCTCAGCCTGATCGAGCAAGGCTCTGATTTTGCCGCGGTTTGCGAGGCGATTAGCGCTGCAACTAACGACGACCTGCCTCAGTTGATCAATCACTTGCTGCTGCGCTGGCTCGGCGACGGCCTTCTGCTGAAAACCTGACTTCCGTCTAGGGCCGCGCAAGCTCGGTCTTATAGTGTCCCCGCGCCAGAACACTATCCTCATCTCAATGGTCTGGTGAACCAGAGGTTACCGGATGCTAAGCTTAGCACGTCAGCAGATGAACCGGCCTAGCGGCTTTCATTGTGACTTGAGTGCCGGGACGCACTGACTACAGGTGGCGCGATTGCCGCTGCATAAAATTCGCGTAGAGCAAGTCAATTCGCGGGAGGGCTTCGAGCGCTTCGCGCGGCTGCCTTATCGGGTCTACGAAAATCGCGAGGCTTGGTGGCCTCCGGACATCCAAAACGAGATCGAACTGCTGGCGGGCCGTGCGCTAATCACTGGGCACCTCGATCTAAACCCATTTTGCGTATGGAGCGATAATCGCCTCGTCGGGCGCCTCAGCGCCGTGGTGAACTACCGTTACAACGAGCACTGGAATGAGAAGATTGGCCAGCTAATCCATTTTGAGGCCCTGCCGGACGAAGAAGACGCTCTCCATGCGCTGCTCGACGAAGCGGTCAACTGGCTCGGCCGCCGGGGTATGAAGGCAGTGCGCAGCGGCTTCGCCGCCTTTCTCGACTATCCTTATACGATCGATAATTACGACTCCCTCCCTTCATTTCTGCTGCGCGGAAATCCCGACTTTTACCATCGCTATTTGAAGAACGCCGGCTTTGCGACGGAAAAAGGCCAGGTCGACTATACCGCCGAATTGACTCCGGAAATCCTTGAGCGCTATCGCTCGATTGCCGCCGGAGCACGGGCCAATGGTGTCGTTATCCGCAACTGGCGTGAGTATGGCTTCCTCGCCGCCATCGATGTTTGGACCGACATTACTAATGCCGCCTTCGTTCGCCATTGGGGATGGAATCCGATCACACGCCGCGAGGTGCGGCCCATGTTGACCCCATTAAGCCCCACGCTGGTGGCTGATCTCTCGGTGCTTGCGCTGATCGATGGCGAACCGGTGGGCGCGGTCTTCTCGGTACCCGATCTAAGCGCGGCACTGGCGCAGGTGAAGCCCGGTAAACGCCTGCCGCCTGATCGCGGCGGTGGTAACCGCGGCGCACTGATAAATGTGGGGGTGCTGGAATCCGCACGCTCACGTGGAATCGCGCGCGCAATGGCAGCGCAGTCATTCCTCACGATGGCGCAAAACCATATGCGCTATGCTGGCTACACCCTGGTCCTTGATGACAATTGGCCGTCACGCCGCACCGCCGAAAGCCTGGGCGCCCGTGTCACCGGCAACTTCGTCGCTTACCGGCGGGATTTGTAAATGGCTTACAACTGCCAGTTGCCGCGCCCGGCGCTCACCCGCAGCCTACTTAATCGCGAGCGCATTCGGCGGTGAGCCGACCCCTCCCGGAATATTCAATGGCGCCGAGGTGAAGAAGAAATCGTAGCGGCGGTCGGCCGCGCAATCCTCCGCCAGCGCTTCCAGGTCCCACATTTCACCAATCGGCATCCCAAAGTATGAGAGCATGTGGAAGTGGAGGAAATCGGGAGATTGGTCTGGATCGGCCGGGCGCGGAGGTGGAATAGCCTCCAGTCCCGGTGCGTCGGAAGCGACCGCGGCGATCCGGTTGTCCCACAGCCATTGTGCGACACGGCCCGAACCCTCAATACCGGGACAGCGGGTCTCGGCCGCCAATGCCTGCTTTTCTTCGGGCGTCATCGCCAGGTAGGCGAGTGTCCAACCGATCCGGATCAACAGAACGTCGCCCGGACGAATCGTCGTCCGCTGCTCTTTCAGAGTCGCCAGCAGATCCTCAAACGGGATCGATTCGTTGGCAGTGAAACTGATCGTTTTGCCAATCCGCGCGTGATGACGTCCGATATCGGCCAGTACCCCGCGCCCGGCTATTCCGCGCTGCGCCAGGTTATCGATACCGAGCTTGGTCCCGCCATAGCCGGTGATTTCGCTATCAGGAAAGCCATTGTAGCCGCCGAACTTCGGATGCTTGACATGGCTCAGGGCGTCCCATTGCGAAGAGGCTTGCGGATAGAAATTGTCTAAATAATCGTCGAGAATATAACTCGCGTATCGCTTGATCGTATGGACGTGTTTGCCGCGGCCAAACAGCGGCGGGTCGGGGATATTGATCGGTAAATTGAGTGAAAAGACCTTCCCATTGCGAATCGAGCCGGCCGCCTCGACCACCCGCTCGGGTGTCATCAGATTGATCGTGCCGATCTGATCGTCTTCGCCAAAAACACCCCACGCTGCTCCCTGCGGCGCACCTTCGCGAATCGGTAAATCGGCATGGCGCGGCAGTTGAGGTCCGGCAGCCCGGCGCCGCGGCGTGGCCTTTGCTCTCGATCTCGGTACGACTTTTGACTTAGCTTTCGCCGAGGTTTTTAACGCCGCCGTCTGCTTACGCGCTTTGACTAGCGGCTTGGCCGAACGGAGCTTATTTGAGCTCTTCTTGAGGGTCACATTGGCCTTGGACGGCTGCGCTTGCCTCCTGGGCTTTGCCGTTGATTGTTTGATGCTTTTCGCCTTTGCCATTCGTGATCAACCTCTTTGTCTTGACGCAACGCCTTCAATCGAATCAGCATCAACGGGCGTGATCAAGCTATCGTGAAACACCTCCCGCAACGACGCCAAATATCGGGAAGCGACGATCCGCAAGGCCTGGGGCGTCTGATTCCGAAGTTTTTGCCCGGTCGGCACGTTGTGAAGCATATAGCCGGCTGATACTCTGGGCGTTTGCTCCTTGCTCCTGATTTTGGGGCTAGTAACCGAAAGGAGGTTCAAGCGCGTGAGGCGCTACGAAACTATTTTGATCTTTCGTCCAGATCTGGGCGAGTCAGCACAAAAAGACGCTATCCGCCGATACGAAGGCATCATTGCCTCAAGCGGCGGCGACATGGCCGAAACCGAGGAATGGGGCTATCGCGAGCTCGCCTACCGGATCAAAGGTGAGCGGCGCGGCTTTTATGTCCGGCTCGACTACGGCGGTAATGGCGCCACGATGAACGAGGTCGAGCGCAATTTGAAGATTTCGGACGACGTGCTTCGCTACATGTCCGTACTCGTTGATAGCGACGCCGATATGGAGAAAGTGCGCGCCGAGATTGAGGCACGTCATCGCCGAGTGGCCGAAGCTCGTGCTGCCGCCGAAGCCCGCGCCGCGGCTGCTGCCGCCGAACGGGCTGCTGCCGCCGAAGCTGCTGCCCACGAGGGCGAAACTGCTGCGCAGGAAGCGGCAGCCGCGCCCGTCGCAGAAGCTGCGGGAGCAACCGCCGCGGAGGCGGATAATATGATCACCACTGAGGGACCCGAAACCGAAGCGGCCGCTGACGAGCCGGAAGGTGAGCAACAGAATTGAACTGGAAGGGCGGGTCGTTGGTCAGTTGGAACTGCGAGTTACACCTGCGGGAACACCATTGCTGCGCTTGCGGATTGACTGCGGTGATCAACCGGGGGAACTCGTGATGGCGGTGCTTATGGCCGGCCGCGAGGCTCGAATCCTGGCTGCTCAGCTCAAGGCGAACAGCATGGTCCGCCTAACCGGCGTTCTGCGCGTTCAGAAGGAATCGCCGGTACGTAGTTCCAATGGACCAGCAGTCGTTATTATGGCCCACGAGATCCGGTTGATCGAAGCCCGCTAGTCGGTAGTTCTGCTCAGCAGCACCTCCACAGCGAGCCGGATTCGGCCTCCGTCTGGCAAAATTAGCGATTTACACTTGAGAACATAGATTCTCAAGCACGTTTAAGTAGGATTAGATAGACCATGGCTAATGACGATCGACATGAACACGGCGAGGGCGAACGGACGCCTCGCGGCCGTTCCGACGCGGAGCGGCAAGGCGACGGCGGCCGTGGCGAAGGTGGCGGACGCGATCGCGGCGGCGCCCGCCGGCGCGGCGGTGGACGCCGCAAGGTCTGCCGCTTCTGCGCCGACAAAACCCTGGCCGTCGACTACAAGGATGTCCGTACACTGCAGAGCTTTATCACTGAGGGCGGCAAGATCGTGCCCAGCCGAACCTCGGGTAATTGCGCGAAGCATCAGCGGCAACTCGCGGTAGCGATCAAGCGCGCACGCGTTATCGCGCTACTGCCGTTCTCGACATTGGGAATCTAAGAGGCTTGATGACCCGCAAGGACATCTTTGGGCTGTTGCGAACCGCGCTTAGTTCGGCCGTGATGTTTATCGCGGGCGGATTGATTCCGATCGTCGGCGCGCTCGCTACGATGGTTGCCCCGGTGCCGCTCCTGCTCTTTACCGTCAACTGTCCGCAGGCGTCGTTGCGCCTCGCAGCCGCGATCGCCTTGGCTGCCGGCCTGGTTGCACTGGCCGCCGGACCTATGGCCGCGGGCGTCTTTCTCGCTACGGCCGGTCTCGCTGCGGCGATCATGAGCTACATGCTCACCAGGCGCTATTCGTTCGAGATGATTACCGCCTGTACGGCCGCCGCGCTGATCGTGGTTGGTGCGCTTGCAGCGATTTTGACCGCCGGTTCGGCGGGCGCCTTGGCGGACAGCCTCCGTGACGGCCTGACTCTCGCGCTCAACAATGGCCAGAAATTCTATAAGTCCGTCGGCTTCGATACGGTGCTGCAACCGGAAACCCGCGCTACGATCGTCGAAGGCACGATCAGGCTGTTTCCCGCGCTCGCCTCGCTCTCGGCCGCGTTTACCGTCATCTTCAACCTGGGGCTGTTCTGGCGGCTGGGTGGCCGTCAGGAGCGCGTCGGTTATGCCCTTTTCGGTGACCTCGTGCGATGGTCGGCGCCGGAATGGCTGATCTGGGCGCTACTTGCAGCAGGCTTCGGCCTCTTTATTCCAATAAAAGTGCTAGGCACCATCGCGCTCAATTGTTTCATTTGCGTTGTCGCGGTTTATTTCTGCCAGGGCCTCGCGATCATGGCATTCTACTTCAGGGTGCTCGCGATGCCCGCGCTGGCCCGCGGCCTTATTTATTTCGTCACCAGCGTCCAGCCGGTGCTTGCTATTCTGGTCTGTGCTGCGGGCGTACTCGACCTATGGATCGATTTCCGACGGCTCCGGCCGCCGAGTCAGGAGGCTCGCAAGCTTGGTGATTTCCTGTGAAACCGGGTTCGACAAGGCAGGCTTAAGCTTATGAACGTGCAAATCATTTTGAGTGAAGAAGTGGCCAATCTCGGCCGTCCGGGGGACGTGGTTAAGGTGCGCGCTGGCTACGCTCGCAATTACCTGCTGCCCCGCAATCTGGCGGTGGAAGCGAACCCCAAAAACCTGCGCGCCTTTGAACATCAGAAACGGCTCGCCCTGCTCAAGCGCGAGGCATTGCAGGAGAAAGCCGCGGGTCTTAGGGCGCGGATCGAAGCGCTGGCAATTACCATTGGCGCGCGGGCGGGCGAAGAGGGCAGGTTGTTCGGCTCAGTCACCAATATCGATATCGAACGTGCTTTGCGCGAAAAGGGAGTTGAGGTGGACCGGCGGCGAATCATTCTGGCTGAACCGATTAAGCAACTGGGCGAATTTACCGTGCCCGTCAAACTGAGCGCCGAAGTCGATGCGCAGCTGAAAATTACCGTAGCGGCGGAAGGGTGAGGGCTGGCAATCAATGATGAAGCTCTATGACTATCTCCCCTGCCCCTTCGGTCAGAAAGTGCGGATTGCGCTCGCGGAAAAGGGACTGTCATACGAATTAGTCGAGATCGATCTCGCTCAGGGTGAGCAGCGCCGTCCCGACTTTTTGCGTCTCAATCCCTTTGGCCGCGTCCCCGTGCTGGTGGACGAGGACACTGTCATCTATGACTCGACCATTATTGCGGAATATCTCGAGGACGAATATCCAGAGCCGCCTCTTCTGCCAGCCGTTGGGGCCAGTGCCTTGCGCGCACGTGCACGCATTTTAGAGGATTTTGCCGACACTTCCTTCACTCCCCAGGTTGGGCAGTTGATGAGCGAGATGCAAAAGCCGGAAGCCGAACGCGATCCCGCGCGCATTCAGCGTGTGCAAAGAGCCTTGGATTTCCTAAATCGCGAATTGCAGGGCCAGGAGTTTCTCGCAACACAGTTTTCCGTCGCTGATATCGGTTTTGCCCCACGTCTAATCGTCTTGAGAGAGCTCGGTTTCGACCCTGGCCTGAACAGGCCTAACGTCGAGGTTTGGCTGCGGCGCATGCTCGATCGCAGTAGCATCCAGAATTTACAGGGCTTGACGCTGGAAACTCTAGCTGGCGTATAGCATATCCCAAAACTTTCAAACTCATCCCAAGCCAGGGTGACGCCCGCCATATCTTCCAAAAAGTACGCCGTCCGGTTATCCACCGGACGGCGCGTTGCGGCTCGCGGTTGTCCGCGGGCGCGGAGATGGCGGGGCTAACGTTAGAACAATTCCACCTGAATTAGTAGCGCAATTCGCTGCTCTCCGAGTATGCATCCTCTTCGTCCGAACGCGGGCCAACCCCAGTCACACGATAGATCAATTTGGCCGCGAACAACTTATCGCCAAGCCGCCCTTGTGACTTCAGCATGCCACCGTGCCGATGGCATCGTGGACAAGGCAAGGTTCCACTCAGCAGCTTTGCGTTTTCTGGCGTGATGCGCAGATCAAATTTATGCCCGCAGCCTGGGTTCTGGCACTCAGTGCGATAGACTACCCCAGGCAGTGATTTGCTGGTGCGATTATTAACGGTTGCAGCTTCCATTTTTTCGGCCTCCCGCGCTCGTTCGAGGCGCGCCTTTCGTTCATTGCACTTGATATAGACGTAGGAACTGGACCTAAGTTTCAAGCAACAGATGTGCCGAAATCTAATAATGTTCACTACAAATCGCAAATCCATGTGATATTGGACTAAATTTTGAAACAATCATTTCCGTGATGCCTCGCTCGGCGCAGCTCTTAACCAGAGATGTTTCAAATTTGGTACAAAATTCCTCTCGCCCTCCGCGGATTGTCCTGAATCGGGCTTCTCACGCCGATTTTGTAAGCTACCGCCGCAATCGATCGGTGGAAACCTATGAACACAGCCTGAAGGACCGTACTATTTGGCACTGCCAACCCTTTTTGGCCTCGCTGTGCTATGACCACTTGGGTAAACTTCGCGCACTGGGATTAGCCTGAGCAGGATGAGAACGTTAGCGCTGGTCATGGCGGGCGGACAGGGAACTCGCCTCTATCCACTTACGCGGGACCGCGCCAAACCAGCCGTCCCGTTTGGCGGCAAGTATCGCATTGTCGATTTCGTCCTCTCAAACTTGCTCAATTCACAAATTTATTCCATTTACGTGCTTGTCCAATGGCGTTCACAATCGCTGATCGAACATCTCAAAGATGGTTGGCAGTTCGGGCGCATTCTCCACGACAACTTCATCGTGCCTGTCCCAGCCCAGATGCGGCTCGGCGAGACCTGGTATCAAGGCACCGCCGACGCAATTTTTCAGAACCTCAACCTGATTGATGATTTCCGCCCCGACTTGGTCGCGGTCTTCGGCGCTGACCATATCTATCGGATGGATATCGCTCAGATGATTGATTTCCACAACGAGCGTAAGGGCGCAATCACTGTCGCGACTCTGCCGGTTCCCCTCCACGAGGCTGATCAATTCGGTGTATTGGAGGTGGATTCAGGCCTGCGCGTCACTGGCTTCGACGAAAAACCAAAAAACGCCCGCCCGATGCCAGGGTCGCGCGACCAGTGCCTGGCTTCGATGGGCAACTATCTGTTCGATCCGGCCGTGCTTCGCGCTGCGCTAATCGAGGATTCGCAGAATCACAATAGCCATCACGATTTCGGGCGCGACCTGATTCCATCGCTGATTGAGCGCGTCCCGGTCTACGCCTACAACTTCATGACCAACCGCATCCGTGGTGATTCTGAAGAAAATTTCAGTTATTGGCGCGACGTCGGCACTATCGAGGCCTATTACGAAGCCAACATGGATTTGCGCGATGCCCGTCCTCATTTGAACCTTTATAATCCGTTCTGGCCGCTCCGCAGCGCCTATTATAATCAACCCCCTGCCAAGTTCGTCTTTAATGAGGACTCGCGCCGCGGCCAAGCTCTCCATTCCGTGATTTCGGAGGGCTGCATCATCTCGGGCGGATCGATTCGTAACTCGGTTCTCGGACGCTCAGTCTTTGTTCACTCTTATAGCCAGGTTGACGATTCCGTTGTCATGGATTACAGCGAAATCGGCCGCGGTGCGCGTATCCGCCGTGCGATTATTGACAAGAACGTGCGCGTCGCCGACGGTGAGGAGATTGGCTACGATCTCGAACGTGATCGCAAGCGTTTTTTTGTTACTGAGTCGGGTATTGTAGTGATACCCAAGGCTCCAAAATCTGACACCAGTCCGTTCATGTGAGCCCGATCTGCCACCCGAACCACGATGCCCGAATCCGCCACTCACGCCCCCAACAATTCAGTTCCCGATCCAACCCCTTATAACTTGCCGCCGCGGCGGCCAATCGTCCCGTCCGCCGTTCCTATCGGTATGGCTAGCCGCCTGCTGTTCTTTCTGATGGCGGCTACGCTTCACCTGCTCAGTTTAATCCCTGACTTTATACTCTATCCGCTTGGAGTGGCTGGCGGACTAATCGCCTATGCGCTCGACCGGCGCCACGTCCGCATCGGGATGCGCAATTTGGCGATCGCCTTTCCGCAGCGCAGCGAGGATGAGCGCCGCCGCATCCTGCGCGCTTCCTATACGAATCTGGGGCGCGGCGCCGCGGAATACATCCGTCTGGGCGGATTTTTCTACTGGCGCCTCAAAGACCGGGTGACCTACAGCCGTATCGAAAATCTGGCCGCGGCAAAGCGGCGTAATCCACAGAAAGGGATCGTGATCCTGTCGGCTCATTTCGGCAATTTTGAGCTGTTGCCGGCCGCACATGCGATGCATGGTTATCAGATTACCCTCGTTCATCATACGCAGCGCTTCCTTGCTGGAGACGCCTTGATGACCTTCGTGCGGGAGCGGGCTGGCGTCGAGATCATGCGCAAACATTCGGCCGCACGCGGGGTCCTTCGAGCGCTTCGGCGCGGCGACCTGGTGGGTATCCCATTTGATCAGAACGCCAAGCGCAGCGAGGCGATCTTTGTGCCGTTTTTCAACGAGATTGCGGCTACGGCCAGCGGCTTGGCCCGGCTCGTCGCAATTTCAGGCGCGTCGGTGGTGCCGGTCGTCATTATCCGCCAGCCCGGCGGCCGCTCGCACAAGATCGAGGCGCAGGAAGAGGTGCCGGTGCAGCGAAGCGGCGACGCCGAAGCCGATCTCATGGAGAATACCCGCCGCTTCGTTCGCGCTATCGAGGATATCGTTCGCGTCTATCCCGAGCAGTTCCTCTGGACGCATCGCCGCTACCGCACCCGTCCGCGCGGAACGCCGTCAGTCTATGACGCCTAGCCGAGACGGAATTTCGCCGGTCGCGCAGCCAGGCGCGACTCAACCCTTTGCCTGTATATCAAGGGCAGCACCGCGGCGATAATTATCGCCGCGGTCCAAGCGGCCGGAGCGGCGATCAGCGGTACCGGACCCGGCCCCGCCAGCCATCGCGGAGGCACCTGATGGCCAACTACCAGCGGCCAGGTCTTGGCGCCGATAACAAAGCCGGCATGCAGGCCAATCGATAAGTAGACCTTGCCCGTCAAGATAAAAGCTTCGCCCAGCACAATCCCCAACACGAACAGGCCGATCAGGACCGGCATCACCTCTACCGGATGGCCCAGCCGCGCGGCGCTGAGCGCGAGATTCTGGAAACCGGCCATCGGATGGTAGCCACTCAAATAGATATGTGCCGGTGAGCGCAGCACGTGCACTAATGCGTAAACCATCGCACTAGCAATCAGCGCCGCGCGCTGGCCGTATTCGAACCTAATTCCCGCGAGCAGAAAAGCGCGAAAGAATGCCTCCTCGATCACGGCAATCAGGAGCGCCGCCGCGGTGTATTTGAGGGCGCGTTCGGCCAGCGGAAGGATGGGCAGCAGACTGCCGCATCCGGCTGCTGCCGTCAGTGCGAAAAGGATCAGGATCACGCCGAGCGAAACCGCGAGGCCTATGGCGAATTCACGCCGATCGGCAAGTGGTCGTGCGAAACCCTCGCGTAGAAATTCCAGCAGGCTGAGGCGGCGCGCGTAGACCAGCAAG
>DATJUF010000168.1:0-8198 GCA_035502655.1 Binataceae bacterium (SeqCode) | reverse complement strand
GAAGCGAATTTGCGCCGCTGGGATGGCAGCCTGGTGCCGCACATTACCTCGGCGGTAGTCGCCGAGGTCGGCGGTGAGCCCTGTATCGTGGCGATCGCGCACGATATCTCGGCGCGCAAACGGGATGAAGCGGAATTGCTGGCAGCGCGTGAAGAGTTGTCGCGGCAGGTACAGGTTTCGCGTGAAAGTGAATCCCGGCTGAAGCAGAGTGAAACGGTCCTGCGCAAGATTTTTGACGCAACCCCGGATTCCACGTCGCTGATTCGATTGGCGGATGGAAAGCATCTTGCGGTCAATGAGGCCTCAAGGCGCATGTACGGCTACTCGGAGGAGGAATTCATAGGACTCAGAAATCCAGAATTGAATCTTTGGATCAACGAGTCCGACCGGCAAGATTATCTACGGCGGCTGCGGGAGGAAGGCCGGGTTCGCAATCTCGAAGCGCAAGTGCGAACCAAGCACGGAAAAACGCTGGTCGCGGAGCTTTCGGCCGAGATGGTACAGATCGCGGGCGAGGACTGCGTCGTCGCAATCGCACAGGATATCTCGGAGCGCAAAAGAATCGAGGCGGAACTGGTAGCCGCTCGCGAAGAGGCGGTTGCAGCTTCGGAGGCAAAATCGAATTTCCTGTCGAGCATGTCGCACGAAATCCGTACGCCGATGAATGCGATGCTGGGAATGACGGATCTGTTGTGGGAAACCTCGCTGACGACAGAACAGCGGCGTTATCTCGATACGATTCGAAGCAACGGCAATGCACTGCTGGACTTGATTGACGGCATCCTGGATCTGGCGAAAGTGGAAAGCGGGCGGTTGAGCCTGGAATGGATTGCGTTTGATCTGCGCGAGCTGGTTGAGCGTGTGCTTGAAACGCTGGGCGTCAAGGCCCATCAGAAGCGGCTGGAGCTGGCCGGACGAATTGATCCGCAAGTGCGGTTGGAATTGGTTGGTGATCCGACGCGCCTACGCCAGATCCTGATGAATCTAATCGGCAATGCAATCAAGTTCACTGACCGTGGCGAGGTCGTGCTCACAATCGAGAACGCTGGCGAAGACACTCGTGCTAAGGGCAGGCCATCGCGGGAGCAAGTTACCGGGCAGCCGCAGCAGAAGTTGCGCTTCGTGGTGCGCGACAGCGGGATCGGAATCGCGCCTGATCGGATCGATGAAATATTCGCGAGTTTCACCCAGGCTGAATCGTCAACCGCGCGCAAATATGGCGGCAGCGGTCTCGGACTGGCGATTGTCAAGCGGCTGGTAGAGCTGATGGGCGGGAAGCTGACGGTTGAAAGTGCGCCGGGCAAGGGCAGCACATTCAGTTTCACAGTCCCGTTCCGGCTGCAAACCAACGCTGAGGTGAGTACACAACGGGCGAATGCTGCTCCACGGACGGGTGCCGAACAGCCGTCGGCCCGCAGTGCGATGCCCGACCTGAGTGGACGCCGCATCCTGGTGGCGGACGATAGTGCAATCAACCGAACGATTGTGCGCGAGATGCTCGAGGCGCATGGCGCGTTGATAGCTGAAGCGGCCAGCGGTGAGCAGGCGCTGGCGATGACGACTGAAGCGCTGGAGAGCGGAGAACCTTTCGAGGTGGTGCTGCTCGATGGACGGATGTCCGGCCTCGATGGGATCGAGACGGCGCGGCGGCTGGTGCGCGACGATGAGATGCGTTTCCGCGCGGGCGCGGTGATTTTGATGCTGACATCGGACGCGCTGAATCCGGCGCTGGCGCGATGCCATGAGATAGGTCTGGCGCAGATGGCGGAATTTCGCTACGTGGTCAAGCCGCTGCGGTTGGCGGACCTTGCGGAAGCGATCACCAATGTCGTCAATCAGGGCAAAGGCTTGGGGGGTAAAGGCTCGCCGGTGAAGGCGGTGACGAACGAGCCACGAGTGGCGCAGGCGCCACGGCTGACGGGGCCGGCCAATGGAGCGCCGCGTAATGGGGCTGTGACCGCAGGAGCAGGGAAGCATGAGAAGCGGCCTGGGCCGATGACGATCCTGTTGGCGGAAGACTCGCCGGACAACCGCATGCTGATCGAAGCGTATTTCAAAGCGACTGGCTATGAGCTTGATACGGTCGAGAACGGCAAGCTGGCGGTCGAGCAGTTCAAATGCAAGCGCTACGACCTGGTGTTGATGGATATCCATATGCCGGTAATGGACGGCTACACAGCGGTCAGGCAGATCCGTCAATGGGAGCAGAACAATCGCGATACTCGGACGGCGGTGATTGCATTGACGGCGTCGGCGCAGGACGAGGCGGTGCATGAGAGCCTGGCCGCCGGTTGCGACAAGCATATGGCGAAGCCGATTAAACGAGCGACGTTGCTGCAAGCGATCGAGCAGATTAGTTCAAAGAAGTTGTCCATGAATGGCACGGACGCAGATGTGCCCGCAGCGTGCTCTGCCAATGGAGAGAAGAGAGTGATCCGTAACGTGGTCGAGATCGATGCTGATTTGAGCGACCTGGTGCCTGGGTTTCTAGCGCATAAGCGCGAAGACGTGCGCACGATTGCGGTGGCGATCGAGCGTGGCGACTATGCGATGCTCAGCCAGCTAGGGCATAAGATGAAGGGTGAGGGCGGCAGCTACGGCCTCGATGCGATCACGCTGATGGGCGCGGCGATCGAAGAGGCAGCCCTAGTTAAGGATGCGGCGGCGGCCCAGCGTTGGGCCGCCGAACTGCGCGCGTTCCTCGACACGGTCGAGGTGGTTTACACCTGATGCGCGGACGATCACAGCCTCAGCGGGGATGCCGATGCGTGCCGCTTACACCGTGATACCGCCCACTCGAGTTGCGGCGGTTAGAATCGCGCGTACCATGGAGACTCGTTCGGATTCTGGACCTCGAAATCGATATTGAATTCGCGGAGCAGAGTGCCCTCCGCGGCCCATAGGGCGAGGCGGGCATTCTCCAGGCCTATATCGGTCGTCACCTCGTTGCCTTGAGCGGTGACGAGTTCGCTCTGGAACTGGAGCAAGTCGTGGGTGGTAGCGAGGCCGACGCGGAACTCGATCTGCTCGTTGTGCAATGATTCCTCGGCGTAGTAGGTCGCAGCCCGGGTGGCCTGAGCACTCTTCTCGTAGGCGTGCAGATTGGCGAGAGCCGCTTCGATATTGGTGACGGACTGGGAGATTGCGGCGCGATAGGTCATGCGCGCCTCTTCGTACTGGATGCGGGCTTGGGCTAAAGCGGCCTTTGCGTATGCATTATCGAGCGGCATCTCGAAATTGATAACGCCTGCATAATTGTAGAATTGCGCATTCAGCATGTGGTTGAGCGCGTCGCCGTAGATGCCGCCGAAGGGGAGGCGGAAGCCGTTGACTGTGGCGGGAGGTGTTGGTGTAGTTCCGGGCACGACACAATTCTCAGGGATGCTAACACCGGGAAGCGAGAACCCGCTTACATTCGAGCATCGACTATGGCCGGCGAGGGCGGTAACGCCGAATTCGCCGCCGATATTGAGTTGCGGCATTACCTGGTTCTGCGAATAGCGCACCTGGAGCAAGGCGGTGCGAATCGCCTCGCGCAGACCGCCCAGCGCGGGACTGTACTCGACCATCAACTCGAGGGCGTTCTCTTCATTCTCGTCAATACGAACATTGGGATTGGGACGCTCGGCCGGTTCGATGCCTTCGGGTATGAAGGTTCCGGCCGGATTGAGCATCACATCCTGGCGCAGTTGGGAACGCGCACTTTTGAGTGCGGCCTCGGCCGAATAGACGTTTGCCTCGGCGGTAGCAGCGGCAGATTGGGCCTCCTCCAAATCGATTGGGGCGAGAGTGCCGACCTGGAGACTGATGCGATTAACCCGGACGAGGTCGGCGTTGAATTTGAGCGCGGCTTCGGTGACCTGAAGATTCTCTTCGGCACCCACCAGGCCCCAATAGTCCTGGCCGATGCGCTGGACGAAGGAGATGAGGTTAGAACCGTAAGTCCATTGCGCGGTGCGCTGTGCAGATTCAGACAGGCGTACATTGATGCTGGCGAAATCCCATCCGAAGTTGCGCAATAGTGGCTGCGACAGCGATGCTTCAAGGGTCGGCTGATAGGCCGGATCGATTGAGGTGAAGGGTGAATTGTTCGAGGCCCGGCTGTTGTCGAAGGTGAGGCCGAAAGTGCCGTTAGTGGTAGCAAGAACTTTGGCTATACCGAAATCCCAATCGTAGTACTTTTGGGTGTAGGCCTCGCTACCCGGCGCTTGGAGGGCGGACGAGGTCGGTGTGACATCCTTCATTATGTCGAGTTGCGAGGTAAGGTCGGGATCGAAAGCGGCGTTAGCCTCGCGTACGCCTTCGGTCGAGGCGATAGGAACCAGTTCGGTCGCCTTAAGTGCAGGATTATTACGGATCGCGATATAGATAGCCTGTTTGAGTGTAAGTTTGCGGGCAAAATTGTCGGCCGAGCGCAGATAGCGTTCGCTGATCAGGCTTTCCGGGGCGAGGTGCTGGGCCGGCGACCATTGCTGCGCGAAAACCTCGGGAATCGAGAGGATCGGATTGCTCTCGAATTGATCGGCCGAGCTGGCGGGAACATTCACGGCTGGCAGCGCCATTTCCTGCTGAGGGACGTTCGTGGGTGCGTTGAGGCCGCTGATGGAAGGCGCCTGCACCCCGCTGGTACCATAGGCGGACGAAGAGCGGTATTGAGCTGCGGCCCGTTCCAACGGCAGGCCGACGACGGCCACTGCAAGCAACAGGAGCGGAGCGTATTTCAACCTTGACATCTTCTGGGAGCCTCCTTGAATACTAACCCGTGGACAGAGCGGGCGTTTATTCCACCCAGTCTTGAAACGCAAACAGGCAGGTAAGAAACCACAGCCCGCCGGCCCTGGAACACGGCCAGAGGCGGCGTACTTGCAACCTATCGCCGGCGCGATTATAGCCAAAGGCGCTGAACCTCTCCAAGATAGTGACCAGTGAGTCCGAGGTAATGTGGCATTTCGCATTCTAAAGCTTGCATCTGCAGCAATGATCGGGGTGGGCTTCATCGGCACGCTGTGCTGGCCGCCTGATCGAGTAAATGTTTGGGCGCAATTGCCGGCGCCTAATCCGTTGATTGCGCCGGTGGCGCCGCCGAGCGCACCAGCAACGCTAGCGGCGCCAGTGACGGTCGAGGTGGCGCCATCGCTGGTCCTGCCGCCATCGCCGCCCACCCCTACACCGACGCCCTCGGTACAGACGTTCAACTGCAGTTGCTACGGACCCGGCAGTCCGACGGCATGGATGGGCCAGGTCCAGAGCACCAGCTATTTCAACGCGCAGCAAACGGCCCAGGGAGCCTGCGTTGCATATAACGTGAGATCGCCATCGCAACCGGCGATTCCCTCACTCGCGTCACAAAGCGCGCTGCCATCGCTGCCGGCCAGTGCTTCGCCCCAAAGTGCAGCGCCACAGGGTGTGGCAGCGCCAGAGAGTGGAACGATAGGCGCGTTGCCGATTGACGCGACGAGCGAGCAGGGGCAACCCTTGCCGGGGACGACATTCTCAAGCCAGACGGCAGTGAATTCCTGCCTGCGATGCTCGTGCAGTTAGCGAATGCGGGTTGGATCAAGGTTGACGAAGTTCGTGCGGCTTAGCAGAGAGCGGTGAGGGCGTTATGGTCCTGTCGTGATGATCTGGCGAGGCGAGTGACGCGCAGATGGGTAAGGCTGGAAGGCTGATTCTCGTCAGGCACGGCGAGAGCGAGGGTAATCGCGATCGGCGGTTTTCGATCTCATCTGAAGTTGAGTTGACTGAGACGGGCCGTGAACAGGCGCGTGAAGTAGCGCGGCGGTTGAAGGCGCGGTTCCAGCCGGAACTTGTAATTTCGAGTGCATTCCGGCGGGCGCGGCAGACCAGCGCGATAATCGCGGCTGAATTGAACCTGCCGGTAGAGGTCGTCGAGGACATTCACGAGCGCGACCTTGGCGAATTGCGCGGGGAGTCATACGAACGGCTGCGCGAACTGGTAAAGCTGGCGCCGGACTTCGATCCAAAGCAAGGATGGCTGTGGCGTCCGCAGGGCGGCGAGAGCTACGAAGACGTGCGCGTGCGTGTCACTGCGGCGTTCGACCGGCTACGCCTGCGCTTCCCAGAGCATGAGGTGGTGGTCGTGAGCCATGGCGGCGTGATGCTTTCGATGTGGGCGCATATCACTGGCCAATGGCATGGAGCCCATCTGCCGCCGAATTGCGGAATAGTGCTGATTGAGCACGACGGCGAACGCTTCGAGTTGCCGCGGATTATCGAAGACTAGGTAAGGCGTACCGGCAGCGAACGAATCGAGGGATCGGAAGATTTAGGGCTTGGTGAAATGGCCGCGCCCGCTTGAGATTCTCCGGCGGGACACAGAAAAAGTCTTAGCGCATCTGGCGCGCAGACCCGCAATCTGGACGGGCTTGCAGCGAACCTTGGCGCAACCGAGGGTTACAGCAGAGTGTCGAGGAAAGCGGCGGAGCGTAGACGGCGGTCGAGGACGGAAGCGAGAAATCGTGCGAGGGCCTGCGCGCCGTCGGGGCCACCATCTCCGAGGTTAGCATGGATGCTCAGGGCGGCTTCGTTCAGGCGGGCCATCGCGGCGGCACTGGCGGGGGTAAGGCGGACGGCGGTCTCGGGCGATGCGGGACGGCATCGCGGACAAACGATGCCACCGCGCGAAGGGATGAAATATGCGGCCTCGGTGTGCTCATTGTCGAAGGTACCGCAGGCGCGGCAGCGCGAGAATTCGAGTCCGAATCCCGCCGCGCGCAGAATCGCGAGCTCGAAGCCTTGGCGGGCCGCCAAGGTCGCATTAGCGGTGAGGAGCACTCCGAGCGCCTCAGTGAGAACTCGATAGGCAGCGGCGGCCTCTGCTTCTTCAGAGGTAAGCGCCTCGGTCAGTTCGAGCATATAAGAACCGAGGGCGAAGCGGGCGAGATCGTCTTCGGCGGTTAGCGGCGGCAGATCACCGGCCTCGGCGCGCGTGATGAAAACCAGTTGGCCGTGAGGACGGCGGCGGAAAAACAGGGTGACATGGGAGAAAGGTTCGAGTTTGCGTTCGAAGCGGCGGCGCGAGGCCTTGGCGCCCTTGGCGATACCGCTGAGCTTGCCGAAGTCGCGCGTTAGCAGGGTGACAATGCGATCGGACTCGGCGTAGTCACGGACGCGGAGCACGACCGCGGGAGTGGATTCCTCGGCCGGCATGGAGATTCAGGCTTTATGCATAGGATAATCCTGACGACGGCGGCCTAAATCGCGAGCCGCAGCATCGACTGCTGGATCGCTTTAACTTTGGAGCGCATCGTCTCGATACTCGCGGTTTCGCGGCCATGGCCGGAAGCTTCGCGCATCAGATTGTCGAACTTGATGAGGATATTGGCGAGCTTGGTGTGGGCTTCAATAACGGCGCGCTTGCGTAGCTCGTCACTTTCCCATTGGCGGCGCGCGTACTCGTCAAGTTCCTGGCCCTGAATGAGAAGCTCACGCGCTTCATCCTCATAGCCCTTGACGAGGCGGCGGATAGCGTCGCGCACCTTGGGCAACTCTTCGGGATCTTTCCAGAGGACGTGCTCGAGGAAAGGCAGATCGTCCTCGCTGACCTGCGCACGTCCGCACAGCAGGGCGTGGGCGCGGAGAATCGCAAGCGCATTGCGCCATCGGCGGTCCGACGCGATGATTTGCTGTGTGGCGAGAGCGCGGCGCAATTCGGCAATCGCGCGGAGAATCGTGGGCGGGACAGGAAGGGTGGCGGCCTGTGCGCGCAAGCTGCCTAGCTCGGCGAAGCTCAGGAGGCTGCGTTCCATAGGCGTGATTCCTTCGAGCATCTTCAGGAAGCGGAAGTCCTCCGTGATGTAATCGGTCAGAAAGCGCAGCATGAAACGGTCGAACAGGGCCGTCAGTTCGTCTTCGTCAGGTAATTCGTTGGTGGCGCCGAACAGCGTGATTAGCGGTACGGTAAAGCGCTGGCGGCCATTGTGGAAGAAGCGTTCATTGATCAACGTCAGCAGCGCGTTAAGGATCGAAGAATTAGCCTTGAAGATCTCGTCGAGGAAGGCGATATGCGCCTCGGGCAGCTTATGGTCGGTGACGCGGCGATAGTCGTCCTGCTCAAGGCCTTTTAAGCTGACGGCGCCGAAAATCTCCTCGGGGGTGCTGAATTTGGTCAACAGCCATTGAAAGTAATTGGCACCCTCGATACGGCGGCATAGTTCGTCGGCGAGCATCGACTTGGC
>DATJUF010000167.1:0-7108 GCA_035502655.1 Binataceae bacterium (SeqCode) | reverse complement strand
TTCTCCTTCATCTCCTTGGGCACGAGGTAACGGTTGGCGATGACGAGTTTTTCCTCCTCGGTATAGCCAGGAAGCTCGATCACCTCCATGCGATCAAGCAGGGCATGCGGAATCGTGTCGAGCACGTTCGCGGTCGTGAGGAAGAGCACCTTTGAAAGGTCGAACGGGACGTCTAGATAATGATCGGAGAAGGCATTGTTCTGCTCGGGATCGAGCACTTCGAGTAGCGCCGACGCCGGATCGCCGCGGAAGTCGGCGCCTAGCTTGTCAACCTCGTCGAGGATGAACAGTGGATTGTTCGAGCCTGCATTGCGCAGTCCTTGGATGATGCGTCCTGGCAGCGAGCCTATATAGGTTCGCCTATGGCCGCGGATTTCCGCCTCGTCGCGGATGCCGCCCAGTGACAGGCGCACGAACTTGCGCCCCAGCGCGCGGGCTATCGAGCGCCCGAGCGAAGTCTTGCCGGTTCCTGGCGGTCCGACGAAGCAGAGAATCGGCCCCTTGGAATCCTGTTTGAGCTTGCGTACCGCAAGGAATTCGAGAATCCGCTCCTTGACCTTTTCGAGGTCGTAATGATCCTCGTCGAGGGTAGCGCGCGCATTCTTGATATCGAGATTGTCTTCCGTCGAGACTCCCCACGGCAGCGCCACCAGCCAGTCCAGATAGGTCCGGACCACTGTATGCTCGGCCGATTCCGGCGGAATCATGCGCAGCCGCTCAAGTTCCTTATCAGCCGCCTTACGCGCCTCTTCAGACATTTTGGCGGACTCAATTTTCTTCTCGATCTCTTCGATTTCAGAAGAGCGCGGATCGCCTTCGCCTAATTCCTTCTGAATCGCCTTGAGCTGCTGCCGAAGATAGTATTCGCGCTGATTCTTGTTGAGCTCGGTTTGCACCTGCGACTGAATCTTATGACCGAGTTCGAGCAGCTCGATCTCGCGGCCCAGAATCACGATCAGCTTCTCGAGCCGCTGGCGCACGTCGAGCGTCCCCAGCATATCTTGCAGCTCTTCGATCGCAATCTTGAGGTACGACGCGACCAGGTCCGTCAGCCGCGCCGGATCCCGCACCTGCATCGCCATAACCTGGAGCTCGTCGGGCAGGTAGGGCACCAGCGAAACGAATTTGGAAAATTGGCTGACGAGATTCGCCTGGAGCGCGTCGGTCTCACGATCCTGGACGAAAGTCTCCTCAAGACGGGCAACTTTCGCGGTGAAGTACGGTTCACGCTGAAGGAAGTTCCCGATCTCGATACGCGCTAATCCCTGCACCAGTACCCGCACGCTTTGGTCGGGATACTTGAGCATCTTGAGGATACGCACGGCAGTACCGCGCGGATAAAGCCCGTCCGGAGCCGGTACTTCTTCTTCGGGATTCTTCTGCGCCGCCAATGCAATCATCGCCGAGGTCCCGCCGACATCTTCGATCAGCTTGAGCGAAGCCGCGCGCGAGACCAAAAAAGGATGAATCTGGCTAGGAAAGATCACGATGCCGCGTAGTGGCAGCACCGGCAGCAGTTCGGGAATTTCAACCTTTGTCAGGTCTTCGTCAGTTTCGAAACGCTTTTCCCCTTTTTCTTTTTCTGACATAGACTCCTGGGCCGCCCCCGCGAACGGCGATCGGTATCACCACTTCGCTTTCCCCATCACTTGGGTTTAACGTAGTATACGGGCAGGGGATGAACAAGGCAGACTCCTTGAAAAAGAAGCTAATCACGAGCGTGGATTAGCGCCAGCATGCGAGGCCAATTTTGGCGGGTCAGCACTTTCCAAAGCTCTTCAGTGCCCATGAGGCGAACGCGCTTATTCCGCGTCTCGAAGCGCTAGTCCGCGAGCTTCAAGCCAACGCTGGCAGCCTCCGCAGCCGTATTGCCGAACTCGCTGAGGCTGACGATAAAATCGATTCGATGCGCCTTCAGGAAATCATCGAATTGCATCCCGAGCTCAAGGGCGCAGCGGCGAAGATGGCGGAAGTCGTAGGCGAAATCGAAGAGCTCGGCTGTTTCCTTAAGGATATTGACCTGGGACTCATCGATTTCGCCTGTGAGATTGGTGACGACATCGTCTTCCTCTGCTGGCAGTACGGAGAACGCGAGGTCCTCGCCTGGCATGCGATTGACTCCGGCTTCGCCCAGCGCCGCCCGCTGCCCGACGCCTCGAAGCCTTACCTCAACTGATCCGAGCCTAAGACCGGCGCTTCATCTCGAACGGCGGACCTGGCCATCCTTGGCCCAGCGTTAACGCGGCGTCCCGCCCTCCGCCCTTACGGATGAAATTTGACGCGAAGTCCCTCTTCACGGACAATGCAATCGATTCGCCGTCGTCACTCGACTAATCCAGCTTGACGGCTGACCACCTCCGATGGCCATAACCCTGTTCATCTATCTGCTTGCGATTGTTAGCTGGCTTGGCAGCATGATCTTTTTCATCGTCACCACGGCGACGATTTTCGGCGCGCTGCCGCTGCATGAGGCCGGCAAAGTCCTGTCTCAACTCTTCCCGCGCTACTATCTGCTCGGCTATATCGCGGGCTTTGTCGCCAGCCTGCTGGCAATTTATTTCGCTTTCGCCCATCCGCGCATTTGGTGGGCTCTCGCGAGCCTGTGCCTCGTCGCGGCCCTCGCGCTCACCCTTTACGCGGGCGTGATCATCCGGCCCCAAGTAGACGCCATCCGAACGGTCAACGAGGAGCCGAATCCCGATCCGGCGCGCAAGGCCGAATTCGACCGGCTCCATCAGCTTTCGGTCCGTCTCAACGGCGCCGTGATTGCGCTCAATCTGGTCGCGCTGCTTAGCACGGCGACCGCCCTTACCCGCTATGTCTAAGCATCCTTATAAGGCGGTGGTGCTCGACCTCTTCGATACCCTGGTCAAATGGGAACCCGAACGTCTGCCGCTGATGGAACTTGACGGGCGCAGTGTCCGTACGACAATGCCGTTTGTCTTCCCCATGCTCAGCCAGCGGCTGGGCGAGCGTTTCGTGCGCGAGCATTTCATCGAAGTCTATACCGCGACGGTCAACGAGATTAACGCAGAACGCGAGCTTGAGTGGATTGAAATCACCTGCGCTGATCGCTTTGCCCGCATCCTCGAACGCTACCACACGGCCCATCACGTCGGCGACGCGCTCGAATTGCGGCGGCTGGCCGGCGAATTGACGCGCGTACATATGGATGGCGTGCGCGCGGTCACGTGGGCGCCCGCCGAACGCGCCGAGGCGGTACGCCGCCTCGCTCAGCATTACCGGTTGGGCCTACTCTCGAACTTCGACGATGCGCAGTGCGGCCGGGAAGTTCTGCTCGATAGCGGCGTCGCCGATCTCTTCGAAGCAGTAATCATTTCGGCGGAAGTCGGCCTGCGCAAGCCTAACCAGCGCATCTACCGGCAGATGCTTGAGATGCTCCAGCTCGACGCCAGCGATGTGCTCTTCGCCGGCGATACACCACGCGAGGATGTGCAGGGTCCGCTTCTCGCCGGGATGCATACCGCGTGGATCAGCAAGGGTGCGGCGGCCATTCCAGAAGGCATTCCTGCGCCGCATTTCATCGTGCGCGATCTCTCGGAACTGCCAGCGCTGCTGGGTGTCTGATGATGCCGCGGCGGCTCGCGATCGCCGTAATCGGGGCAGGTGATGGCGCCTCATCCGATACGCTCTCTCTCGCACGCGAGGCCGGGCGGCTTATCGCCGAGCGCAGCGCCGTTCTGATTTGCGGCGGACGTGGCGGGGTGATGGAGGCCGCTGCCGAGGGCGCGCAAGCGGCAGGCGGCCATACTATTGGTATCCTGCCGAATTACGATCGCAATTCCGCCAATCCTTACATCGAATTCGTGATCGCCACCGGGATGGGGCAAGCGCGCAACGCGATCGTCGTCGCGAGCGCCGCCGCGGTCATCGCGCTGCCCGGTGAGGCTGGAACACTTTCGGAAATCGGCCTCGCGCTCAAAATCGGGCGGCCGGTTGTCGCCCTTGCCGCGTGGCGCGAGATCGCCGGCGTTCACTACGCGGCAACGCCTGAGGTTGCCGTCATCAGAGCTTTTGATCTCGCGCTGCGCGAATCAAAATGAGTCCAGGTTCGCGATGAACGCCATCTTTGATCGCTATCCCGCGCTGGCCAGCCTCGAACAGGCGCCATTCTCGCTGATGGCCGGCCTCAAGATCGAGTCAGCCTCTAAAGGTGAAGCGGTCGCGCGGATGCCTTTCGATTTGCGACTGCTCAACTTCGGCGGCCCGGCGATGCCGATCCACGGTGGCGCCATCGCCACACTTGCTGATTTCGCCGCCTGCGCCGCGGTCTGGACGATGCCCGAAACCCAGCGCAGCGCCACGATCTCCATGACGGTCAATTACACCGGGCCGGGGGTCGGCAGCGATCTCGTGGCGACCGCGCGAGTGCGCAGGATTGGCCGCCGCGTCGCCAGCCTCAATGTAGAAATTCGCGACAATCAGTCAGCCCTGATTGCAGACGCGCTGGTCACGTACAAGATCGCATGAGTGCGTCACCTGATTCGCTGCTCGGCAAGATTCGAGTTGCCGCCGCCCCTTATGGCCTCAACCTGATCGCCGCCGTTCCTGCCGATCGCTATGACGCCAGCGCGCCGCCTTCGATGCGCGCGCGCACGCTCGCGCCCAACGCTAAGTCGATCGTCGTCATCGGCAATGGCGGTGGAGCTTTCTGGGCAGCATTTAAGAAGTACGCTGAGGCTCATCGCGGATGGCGCCAGCGCACCCATCCGCTCGACGATTTCACCCGCGAAATAATCTCAAACGAAATCGTGCCGGTCGTGCAACAGCAAGGTCTCGCATGCACTCCAATCTTTCCTTTCCTAGGTGAGGCGACGCTGAACTTTATCGGCCTCGGCAAGCTCGCAGGACTCGGTGGACCCAGCATCCTCGGCGTCCTGATTCATCCAGTTTACGGCCCGTGGATCGCTTTCCGCGCCGCGCTTCTGCTCGATGTTACGCTCGATCAACCGGGTGAGGCGGCAGGTTTCGATCCATGTCCGCGATGCGTCCCGCGCAGTTGCATCAATGCCTGTCCGGCGTCAGCGGTAAAGTTCCCAAGCGGCTGGGATATCCCGCGCTGTCTCACTCATCGAATTGAAGTGGAAGCCGATTGCGCCTCCCGATGTCACGCGCGCGCCGCCTGCGTGATCGGCCCAGAACATCGCTATCCCGATGACGAACTGGAGTACCATCATCGCCGCGCCCTCGCCGCGATGCGCCCGTACTACGACGCGCATCTGCGCAAGCCCGCCTGAAAGTTTAGGCCATAGAGTTAAGGCAGGTTCTGGGCTACTTTGGTCGCGAAATAGGTCAGGATCATATCCGCGCCTGCCCGCTTGATCGCGGTCAGCACTTCGAGTGCCGCGCGTTCCTCGTCGAGCCATCCATTGATTCCGGCCGCGCGAATCATCGAATACTCACCCGAGACGTTGTAGGCCGCAATCGGCACGTTGAACTCGTGCTTCGCGCGATAGATCAAATCGAGATAGGCCAGCGCTGGCTTGACCATCACGATATCCGCGCCTTCCTCGAGGTCGAGCGCAATCTCGCGCATCGCCTCGTCGCCATTGGGCGGGTCCATCTGATACGAGCGCCGATCGCCAAACTGGGGTGCCGATTCCGCCGCTTCGCGAAACGGCCCATAAAAGGCCGAAGCAAATTTCGCCGAGTACGCCATGATCGGCTTATCCGCGAAACCCGCATCGTCAAAGGCAGTGCGAATTGCGCCAACCCGCCCGTCCATCATATCGGAAGGCGCCACCATATCCGCGCCTGCCCGCACGTGCGATAGCGCCTCGCGTACCAGCAGTTCCAGCGTTGTATCATTATCAACGTCGCCGTCTTTGATCACCCCGCAATGGCCGTGGCCGGTGTACTCGCACATGCACACGTCGGTGATCACAGCGAGCCCGGGAACGTGTTCCTTGATCTCGCGGACCGCACGCTGCACCTCGCCGTTTTCATTCCATGCCTCGCTGCCCACCGCATCTTTGCGCGGCGGGATTCCGAAAAGGATTATCGCCGGGACGCCCGCAGCCTGAGTCTCGCGCGCCTCGCGCAGGACATTATCAACCGACATCTGTGCCACACCGGGCATTGCGCCAATTGGCTTCTTCACATCGCGTCCGGGGCAGACGAAATAGGGCTGGATAAAATCGTCAGGCGCGAGCCGCGTCTCACGGATCATCCGCCGAAGCGTTTCGTTGCGCCGCAGCCGGCGCGGCCGGTTTATCGGAAAGGCCATCGTGTTCTACCCCACTCGCTAATTTTACGTGACTATATCGCAGCCGAACGCCCTCATGAATCAGTCCGGAACCACCGTATCTGCATTGGGCGCGACCGCGGGACGCGGCTTCAACTCGAACGCTTCAGCCAGCAACTCATGCGAGCGCATCCGCGCGCGATGGCTATGCACGATCGTCACGACCATCAGCTCGTCGAGATTCAGCACGCTCGCCATATCGAGGAGCTTGCCTCGCAGCGTCTCGGGGCTGCCGACGAAATAGCGCGGCCATTCCGAAGTTTCCGGCAACGGTTCGCGCGTCACGCCAAGTTCGCGCATCGCCTCTTCAGGCGACGGAATCGGGCGCAAATCCCCTTGCCGGATACGCCGGCGAAATAATCGTGCGGAGGACAGCAGATATGCCGCTTCTTCATCTGTCTCGGCGCAAATCGCTCCGAGGGCAAGAATCACGCGCGGCTTCGCGCCTTTTTCCTCCGCGATAAAATGCGAGCGGTAATGCTCAATCGCCGCTCGCGTCGGATTTTGATCGATGAAATGCGCGAACGCATAGGGCAATCCGAGTTGCGCCGCGGCCGACGCACTCCAGAGGCTCGATCCTAATAGCCACACTTCAGGACCGCCCGGCATCGACGGCGAAACCTTGATTTGACTGAAAGCATGTCCGGCTGGAAACGCGCCATGCAAAAACGTCAGTAGCTCGATTAGCTGGCGCGGAAAATCGTCGGGCATCGGATGGTCGCGATCGCGCCGCAACGCGTAGGCATCTAGCCCGGTGCCTCCGGGCGCCCGCCCGACACCCAAATCGATCCGCCCGGGATAAAGTGCGTGCAGTACGCGAAAGCATTCGACCACCTTGAGCGG
>DATJUF010000166.1:0-3830 GCA_035502655.1 Binataceae bacterium (SeqCode) | reverse complement strand
TTGCTTTACTGAAAGCATTGGCGATATGTTTATGCAATGCTGATTGGCTATGCTCGCGTCTCCTCCAGCGAACAGGAGACAGCCGCGCAGGTGGCCACGCTCAAAGCCGCGGGATGCGAACGAATTTATCGCGAGAAAGCGTCTGGCGGACGCTGGGACCGTCCCGAACTTCATCGGCTGTTGGATCAGCTGCGCAAGGGCGATGTGCTGGTGGTCTGGAAGCTCGACCGGCTCTCGCGCTCGCTCCGCGATGTCCTCACGATCATGGAAAGACTGGCCGAGGCCAAAGCCGGGTTCCGGAGCCTGACCGAGGCTATCGACACCACCACGCCGGCTGGACGCATGATGATGCAGATGGCCGGCGCGTTTGCCGAATTCGAACGTGCGATGCTTCGGGAGCGCACGAAAGCTGGTCTGGACGCTGCCCGTCGGGAAGGGCGCATTGGCGGACGCCGGCCAAAGCTGACGCCTCAACAGCAGGCTGAGATCATACGGATGGTTTCCAAGGGAAGTAAGACCGCGGCCGATGCCGCACGTCTATTCGCTGTGCATCCCGCCACCGTTTCACGGTTATTAGCGCGGGAGCCGCGCTCCAGGATTGTGTAACCTTTCACTATGGATGCATTAGCCGGCATTCGGCGGATGACCGAGAGTCGGCTTTGGGATCGGTTGGAATTCACCTTCAAGCAATGGTTGATCGTCGTGGTCGCGGTGATGGCGACGTGGAGTTATGCGCTGGCCGCAGGGTCGGCGCCTTCGGCGACGCCGAGCGCCGGATTCTTGTTGCCCGATGAGCAGATTATTGGCCTGCGAATGACGCATCCGCCAGCCACTTCATTGCATCAATACGCAAAAGACTCTGTCGCGATCGCAAAGCGGATTATGATTGACCCGCAACTATTCGCCATAAAAATGGATTTGAAGACGGGTTCTCTGGAACCTAAGTCATTTAGACCAGCGCCCCGCATGGCCTACGCAACCCCAGAGAATTCAGCGCAGTATCTGGAGGTGGTTAATACTGACCATGACGCAGTTGTCCCTGAGCTAGCGCCGTTCATTCCTCGCAAGAGAAATTGCCATGGCGCCCAATACGTGCCACCGAAATATTGGCGAGGACCACCGCAGGCCGAGGACGAGCATCCGGCCTTACTAAATTGGAAGATCGATCTGCCAGAGATATGGAAGATTATCAATGACGATCCGGATTTCGCGAACGCGAAGGTATTGCGGTTTCAAATCACCAGCGTGGAGTGGCTCCGAAGGGAAGATCGGTGGCGAGAAGAGGACTGCGATCGGACAATATATAGTACCGAGGCAGAACATTCGCGAAGATTGTTGGATGAACCAGGCAACCAAGCGGTTGTAGTGATCGAAACCGAACGCCCGAACACATCATGGCCCGCGCCAGAATACTGCTTCGGGAACCCTTTTGAGGGGCGATATCTGATCGTCGATGCGGCTATGGGCGTCGAACTTGAACGAGGAAATTACTTTTACTGCGATGCTGAAACGGAATAACGCTGGGCCAGGCGCCGAGTTGCTCATCGATGAGGGCTAAGTGGACCAGGACGGGAAGACCTCATCGGTTGCGCTTCGCCGCAGGACAGCGGCGCTTAGAATTGCGTACGCCGAATAGCGGAGAAAGTTCTACGCCATTTAATTCGGAAAGTGACAGCCTTCTATCGCTGGAGCAAGCGGCCAAACCAGCTGCGGCGCCGTGAAAACGCCTGCTGCCCGTAAATCTTCTCGACAGCGGTGAGGTCGATTGTCACGCTGTCGGTGAAGCGGCGTTTAAGCGCGAAGGCGGGCTACTAGTCCGGCATTTCATCTCCAGGACGCGGGGGTGAGCCGCCGCGGCGCTTCATAATGCGGTCGAAGGCCTTGAAATCCGCCCGTTTCTTTCGATCCTCAAAAAATCGCGCGGTTTCCAGGGCGGACACCTTCTCGGCCACAGCGGTAGCGACGAACTGATTTATACTCGTGCCATCCTGCTTGCTGAGCCGTTCCACCGCCTCCTTAAGCGAGCGGGGCAGGCGCAAAGGATATGTGTTTGTCTCGCTCATGATAATCTCACTCTCCCTATCGCCTCTCGCGGGAGCAGCACCTCGATGCCGAATCGCGAGGGTACCGCCCCGAAATCTCGAACGTTGAACGTAACCAAGGCGTCAGCCCGGCCATTCACAGCCGCTTCTAGCACCATCTCGTCCCCGGGATCGCGAAGCTGCGGCCGCCACAAAAAATGCGTCTCGACCGCTTCTGCCATCGCGATTATCCCGTTCACGAAGATCTCAACCTCTTGCGCTGATAAGCCTGAGGCCAATCGGTGCTCCGCCTGCCCGCAGGTTGCTTCGTACTCCAAGGCGAGGGCCACCGTCAGCAACAGCGTTGGCCTGCCCCGCCGCGCCGCTCGAAGAATCGCCGCTGACGCACCTCTCGGACTGCGCATCGCCGCCACGATCACGTCCGTGTCGAGTATCACTCTCACACCGCATACGATATCATATCGTATTCAATATCTTAGCTCCAATGAGTTGATCAGGTGTCTGTTCGCTCGAAGCCGTAGCGGCTTGGGCGGCCGCTCCATCAGTACACAGGCCCACGAACGGTCTAGACTCCCCGTGAGTTTGGCCATCTCTACCGCAAGCGCATCGAGGGCTTCATCGGAGTTGCCGCCGTCACCTTATTTCGAGCGCCGCGCGCGGCGGTAACCTGCCCGTTTGGGCACCTTCTTTTATCTCTCATAAAGGATTGAATGGGCGGTGAACGCAGGGCAGAGACGAATGAACCAGTATCGCAGCCAGGTTACCGATGTCATCAACCGCAACACTGTTATTCAGCCTCGCCCTCGCGCAGGGCTTCAACGCCTTTCTGCCGGTCTACGATGGCGGGATCGATTTCGTTCTCCATCGAGAGCGTGACGGCCAGCTCCGCAAGGTTCAGCCCAAGGCGCGCTGGACCATCGACCGGAAATACGTCGACCGCGATATCTGGATCGCCTTTCCACATGACAGCAGCTGGTACCTAGTTCCACACGACCAGATGGTGGAAGAAGGCGAGCGGCACTGCGTGACTCAGACTAATTCCTGGATCAAGGACGGGTCTTATTCCCGCACTCGCCTGTCCGCCGAGATGGTCAAAGAGTACGAGCCCTACCGCTTCGCCGGGATTTCGGAAGTCGCCGCTAGCGCTGCCGAGGAAGGTGCCGAATGAAACAGCTCATCCCCGCCAGTATTTCTCCTTCGGCGCTGCCGGCGCTGGTGGCCGCTAGCGGCCCCTCGGCCGCGCGCCGCTTCATCGATTTCTTCACCTCCAATATCCGCAACCGCCATAGCCGTGAAGCCTATGCCCGCGCCGTCACCGAATTTCTGCGCTGGTGCCATGCTCACGGAATGCCTTCACTTGCGCAGGTGGAGTCGTTTCACGTCGCCGCCTGGATCGAGGCTCAGGCCCAGGCGGCTGCCGCACCGAGCGTCAAGCAGCGCCTCGCCGCTATCCGCCACCTTTTCGACTGGCTGGTGGTTGGCCAGGTTGTGCCGGTCAATCCGGCTTCCTCCGTGTGCGGGCCGAAGCACATCGTGCGCAAGGGCAAGACCCCCGGTGCTGGAACCGCCCGAAGCCCGCGCCCTGCTGGATAGTATCGATGCCACTACCGCGGTCGGCCTGCGAGATCGCGCGCTGATCGGCCTGATGGTCTACAGCTTCGCCCGCGTCAGCGCCGCCCTCGGCATGAAAGTCGGCGATGTCTATAACGAGCGCCGCCGTCAGTGGGTACGCCTGCGCGAGAAAGGCGGCAAGCGCCACGAAATGCCCTGCCACCACAATCTCGAGAA
>DATJUF010000165.1:0-22108 GCA_035502655.1 Binataceae bacterium (SeqCode) | reverse complement strand
CCGCGCAGGTAGCCGGGTAGCTCAGCGAGCAGTCGCGCCAGATCGCCAGCCTCAACGAAACCTTGGCGCGCGTTATCCTCAGACAGCAGCTTAATGATGGGCCGGCTTGTCAGATAGCCAGCTTCGATGGCTAGCGAGTAACCGCGTTTCAGCGCCGCTAATTCTCTGTTGACCGTCGCGCTCGATGCGCCGTCGCCCTGCCGGTGCTTCTCCGCCTTTCGATGTAGCTTGTACGACGTGATCTGCTCAGACGTAATTTCACGTACCAGTTTAGATTTTCCGAAATAGGCGGCGAGATGCCTAAACGCTGACGGCACCCGCCGGATCGACTTCCGCCCGTTCAGCTTGTAGTCGTCTAAAACTAACCGCTCCAGATCCGACAACGTCGTCGAGGACCGCTCTATCGGCTTGCCCGCACCTACCGCCGCGACACGCGCTACGAGCATCTCCATCGCGAGCTTGCGAGATGACGTGCCAGTAGCCTCACGAACCCGCTTCCCGTGAACCATATATTGCAGGGTAAACCGCGTCGTGCCCCGCTGACGGTAGACGCACCCTTGCCCGTAGTGACTACCGCTCATCGCCGCCGCTCGCCGTCGAGCCATCTTTCAAGCCGAACCGCGTTGCCGATGATCGTCTTTTTCGTGACGCGCCGAATGAAAGGCAGTTCATCGCTATGCTCAAAGAGCCAGCGGCGGCTCTTGCCGGTACGGACGATCAAGTCGTTGATGTCGAGGTTCCACGCTGTCGGCGGCGGTGCGGGCTTCGGCGGCTTAGGTGGCCGCTTGCGCTTGCGGCTCCTGTAGCGAGTGACCGAGCCATCGTCGCCAGTGATCGTTAGCTCGAACCCGTCGTCGAGATTGATCCCGCTACCCATAAGCCTCCTAAGTGGGGAAACGGCGGCGACCGCAGGCTCGACATGGGTGACGACTTTTCCACGGCAGCCGCCGCCGCTCCCATGCCGGCACTCTACGGCTATGGCACACGAGAGGCAATAACGATTGTCATAACTTTGCCCTAATTTTTTCGCGACGCGCTGAGCGGGTATCTCCTAACCTATTGATTTATTTGGTGCCGAGGGCGGGACTTGAACCCGCATGTCCTTACGGACGGTGGATTTTGAGTCCACTGCGTCTGCCGTTTCGCCACCTCGGCGGGCGGGCGCGGTGCGCTTTTCAAAACCGCGCTTGAACTTTAGCTCCTAGATTTTGCCAGACCATCGGTTCGATGCCAAGGATCGGCGTTTGCCGGGCCTTTACGGAATAGTGCACTGATGTTTTGGCCGGCTATCCCTATAACTCCCGCCGCTGAAGCTGTGCTAACCTGACGCAAATTCTCGGCACAGATCCACAAGCCGGACTTGTAGCCTTCGCCATAGGAAGTGACCTGGGATGGATAAATACGGAGACGTAACTGTTGATTTGAACGACAAGGACCATGTCGCAGTGGTGGAAATGCATCGGCCACCGCACAACTTTTTCGATGATGCGCTGATTCGCAATCTTGCAGATGCCTTCGAAGCACTTGATGAGAATCCCAACTGCCGGGCGCTAGTGCTGGCGGCTGAGGGCAAATCCTTTTGTGCTGGCGCGAACTTTCAGAGCCGTCCTGAGCAAAATCCTTTGAATCAGCAGCAGACCGCTGGCAGTAATCCTCTTTATCTCGAGGCCGTCCGGCTCTATCGTGCGAAAAAGCCGGTCGTTGCTGCCATTCAAGGCCCAGCGATTGGCGGCGGCCTCGGCCTCGCGCTGGTAGCGGACTTCCGCGTCGCCGCGCCTGAGGCGCGGTTTGCCGCCAACTTCGTCAAGATCGGCATCCATCCGGGCTTTGGCTTGACTTTCGCGCTTCCGCGCCTGATCGGTCAGCAACACGCCGCCCTGCTAATGCTCTCGGGACGCCGGGTCGACGGCCAAACGGCGGTTGCATGGGGACTCGCAGATCAGCTTTCGACGCTCGACAAGGTCCGCGGTGACGCCTATGCGCTGGCTGCGGAAATCGCCGAGAATGCTCCGCTCGCGGTCATTTCGACGCGCGCAACTCTGCGGGATAAACTGGCCGATCAGATCGAGGCGCAGACTCGCCATGAGCTCAAGGAGCAGACCTGGCTGATGAAGACCGCTGACCATCGTGAAGGGATCAAGGCGGTGGCCGAGCGCCGCCCTGGCGTTTTCACTGGCAAGTAGCTTTTGGCATCCAACGACCTGAGGTTTAGATGAAAACGCCGAATTTCGACGTCCGCATGAATTACCCGGAACTGGAGCAAGTACGGGCTGAGATTCGTGAGTTCCTCGCCAATGACCCAGCTACGTCAACGCCGCATGCCGATTCATGGAGCCACTTTGATGCTGCCTTCAGCGGGCGTCTTGGGCGCGCAGGCTATATTGGCATGACGTGGCCAAAGCGCTACGGCGGCGGCGAGCGCAATTCGCTCGAGCGCTACGTGGTGATCGAAGAATTGCTGGCAGCAGGTGCGCCTTCGGCGGCCCATTGGATTGCTGATCGGCAGACTGGCCCGCAAATCCTGCGGCTCGGCACCGAGGAGCAGCGGCAGCAGATGCTGCCGGCGATCGCGCGCGGCGAATGCTTCTGCTCGATCGGCATGAGCGAACCGGACAGCGGCTCGGACCTTGCCAGCGTGCGTACCCGCGCCACGCGCTCAGGCGATCGCTGGATAATCAATGGCCGGAAAATCTGGACCTCGTATGCCCATCAATCGCACTACGTATTGATGCTGTGCCGGACCAGTGAAAACCCGGCAGCACGCCAGCAAGGACTCAGCCAGCTTTTGGTGCCGCTCGACTCGGCCGGCCTGACGATCCGCCCGATTATCAATATGGCCGGGGCGCATGATTTCAATGAATTGCTGTTCGAGGACGTTAGCGTTCCTGCCGACGCGCTGCTCGGCAAAGAGGGCGAGGGCTGGAATCAGGTGATCAGCGAGCTTGCCTTCGAGCGCAGCGGCCCTGAGCGCTTCCTGTCCTCATTTGTTTTATTGGACGCCTTCACCGAACAAGCCCGGCATAATCCATCGGCGGAGAGCGCCACCCTGATCGGCTCGATGATTTCACGGCTGGTGCCGCTGCGCGGGATGTCGATGTCGATCGCCGTCCAGCTTGGCCAAGGAGCGATGCCGAACTTTGAAGCCGCGCTGGTCAAGGAAATGGGCTCATTATTCGAGCAGGATGTCGGCGACCGCCTGCTCTCCGAGATTGTCCCCACGGCAGATCCAGCATCTAAAGACAAGTTCGAGCGCTTGTTGGCTGAAGCAGTATTGCACGCACCGTCATTTTCGATCCGCGGCGGCACCCGCGAGATTCTGCGCGGCATCATCGCCCGCGACCTGGGGCTACGCTGATGAGTGACATAGCGTTGATCGAAGATACTGTGCGCCGCATAATCACCGACGGGCTGACGCCGGCAGTGATCGAAGCTGCCGAGCATGGCATCTGGGCTAGTGCGATATGGGAGCGGCTGGAGGCTCAAGGGTTACTGCAACCCGCGGCGATTGCCGCAAGCAGCGATGCCAGCGAAGGACTTGAAATCGAAGCTGCGGTTCTCCGTGCAACCGCCGCGACGGCATTGCCTTTACCAGTCGCGGAAACAGCGCTGGGGGGATGGCTCCTCACTCAGCAAGGAATTGAGGTTCCGGCCGGCGTGCTCTCGCTGGCTTCTTTTTCAAGGAACGAAACTCTCTCCTATGGAGGCGGACGCGTCAGCGGAAGACTCGAGCGCGTGCCGTGGGGACGCCATGCAACTGGGGTCGTAGCGATTGCAGATGGCAGGCTGGCACTCCTCGATCCCCGGTCCTCCAGCGTCATTTCTGGAATGAACATGGCGAACGAACCACGCGATACCCTCACCTTCAACATGGCCACGCCATTGGCGATAGGCGGTGCAGCCGTTCACGAGCAGACGCTGGCCCGGGCTGCGGCCGTCCGTGCGCTACAGCTTGCCGAAGCCGCCGCCCGCGTACTCGAAATTTCGGTGGAATATGCAGGCCAGCGTAAACAATTCGGCAAACCGATCGGCGGCTTTCAGGCGATTCAGCATCAACTGGCTGCGGCCGCTGGCGAGGTCGCATCGGCCCGAGTCGCCGCGCAACAGGCCTACCTAGCCTTGGCAACCGGCCGGAATGAGATTTTTGCTTGTGCCATCGCCAAGGCGCGCGCGAATGAAGCGGCTGCCAATGTTGCTCGTATCGGTCATCAGGTTCATGGCGCGATCGGCTTCACGCAGGAATACCAGCTTCATCGCTTCACCCGCCGTATCCAATCATGGCGTGGCGAATTCGGGGCATCCGCTTTTTGGAACCGCCGCATCGGCGAACTGGTGCTTGCTGAGCCGCAACGCTCGTTGTGGCCGATCGTCACTTCAGGAGTGCCGGGCGGCAGTGCGCGAACGAATTAGCTGGCAAATTCTACCGTTTGGGTTCTAGCCGTTTGGATCACGATCGCACGCATGGCATCCTGTGGCGGCCGTCAACGGATTGCCTTGATGCAGCGAATTAAACCCCGAATTCGATTAGTGCGAAACAACAAACGATGTAATGCAGGGATTCCTGCGGTGACTGCACGATGAGTGATGTGGCTGTGCCCAACCCGCCTCCAGTCGCGCCGCAGACAGTTGTGGTGCCGCCGACACGGGCCGCTATCTTTCTGGTCTTAACGATCAATCCAGGTCCAGAGCATGTGGTGCAAGTCCGCTCTTTTTGCGGTGACCTGCCGAAACTACTACGCGCCGTGGGCTTCCGCGATTTGGATAGCGCCCTGACTTGCGTTATCGGCTTTGGCTCCGAGGCTTGGGACCGGCTATTTGGATCACCGCGGCCGGCGGAACTCCATCCGTTCCGTGAGATCCGTGCCGGCGCACGTCATGCCGTTGCAACGCCCGGCGATATCCTGTTTCACATTCGCGCGGGACGGCACGATCTGTGTTTCGAGCTTGCAACACAAATCATGATGAAGCTGGGCAGCGCTGTCACGACGGTCGACGAGGTCGACGGTTTCCGCTACTTCGATGACCGCGACCTGCTCGGATTCGTGGACGGTACGGAAAACCCGGCCGGCCAGGCTGCCTTCGAATCGGCATTGGTCGGCGAAGAGGATCCGGCGTTCGCGGGCGGCAGCTATGTTATAGTGCAGAAGTATCTGCACGATCTGGCGGGTTGGAACGCGCTGCCGACGGAAGTTCAGGAGCACATCATCGGGCGCACCAAACTCTCTGATGTCGAATTGGACGACGCCGTACGGCCAACGTCCGCACACAATTCGCTAACGACGATCGAGGAAAATGGAGCCGAGGTTAAAATCCTTCGCGAAAACATGGCCTTCGGACAAGCGGGCAAGGGTGAGTTCGGCACCTACTTCATCGGTTACGCGCGCACGCCGCGCCGGACGGAGCAAATGCTGCAAAACATGTTCGTCGGACGGCCGCCCGGTAACTACGACCACATATTAGACTTCAGCCGCGCCGTCACCGGTAGCTTGTTTTTCGTTCCTTCAGCGACGTTCCTCGAAAGCGTTACTCAGGGCGAAGCGTCACCTGCAGTTGACGCTTCTGACGCACCGGCGGCCGAATCCCGATCATCCACACCGCGAATCAGCGACGGTTCGCTTGGCATAGGCTCCCTCAAAGGAGAACCCCGCAATGAATAACCTGCACCGCGAGCTTGCCCCGATTTCTGACGGCGCGTGGGCTCAAATCGAGGAAGAAGCCGCGCGCACTCTCAAGCGTTACTTGGCCGGCCGGCGAGTCGTGGATGTCAAGGGACCCGATGGGAGTATGCTATCCGCAGTCGGCACTGGCCATCTGCGCGATATCGAAGCACCGAGTGAAGGGATCATCGCGCGCCAGCGCCAGGTCAAGCCGATCGTCGAGCTGCGTGTGCCGTTTATATTGGATCGCCACAGCATCGATGATGTGGAACGGGGCGCCAATGACTCGGATTGGCAGCCGCTCAAAGACGCCGCCAAGCGCATCGCATTTGCCGAAGATCGAGCGATCTTCGAGGGCTACGCCGCGGGCGCCATCGAAGGCATTCGGCAAGGCACCAGTAACCCCATCACGGCCTTGCCGGACGACGTGATTCATTATCCCGATGTGATCGCCGAGGCGCTAAGCCAGTTGCGCCTGGTCGGCGTCAACGGCCCATATTCGGTGGTCATGGGCGCTGACGCTTATACCGCGTTGAGCGAGGCGAGCGATCATGGCTATCCGGTAATCCAGCACATACAGCGGCTGGTTAATGACGAAATAATCTGGGCGGGGGCGATCGCCGGGGCCTTCATTCTGACTACGCGTGGCGGAGATTTCGCTCTGCATCTCGGTCAGGACGTCTCGATTGGTTATTTGAGCCACTCCGATACGAACGTCACTCTCTACTTGCAGGAGTCCCTGACCTTTCTACTGCTCACAACCGAGGCCGCCGTTGCGCTGAACCCCGCAAGCCCGAAGTAAAGACACCAAGCCGGACGACCTGCTGCTTCCACTAAGTCGATGATATCAGGACGGACGCAACCTGCGTTTGCGCCGGCTGCGTCCGTCTCGTTTTCCTGGAATGAGAATTGTGCGAACTAGGCGGCTAGTTTCGCCTCATCCTTAGCGGTCGGAGACTCGACTTTGTAGAGCTTCTGCCCGTTCGCCCACAAAATCTTGTGCCGCACCGACTCTTCACAGTCGGAGAGTCCGCCTTTAATGCGGGCATGCACTTCCTCTCCGTAGAGCGATGTGGGATGGGGGAAGTCGGTCTCGAAGAGGATATTGTCGGCTCCGATTTTGTCGATCAGGCGCCGCGGCGCGATTTGCTCGAACCAGTAACAAGCATAGATATTGCGCTTGAAATACTCCGACGGCAGCCGATCAAACTCCGGATGCTCCTCTGCCACGCTGTTGCCGCCATACTGGTAATCAATCGCTTCGAGCATGAATGGAATCCATCCGATGCCACTCTCAACCGAGACAAACTTAATCTTCGGATAGCGCGCCAGCACACCTGACATCAGCAAGTCGGTCAACTGCACGCCGTTGCGCAAGAAGATATCGACTGCCAGCTCGGCAAACGCTGCCATCTTGCCGTAGGTCTTCATTTTATTCTGCAACAGACCCTCTTCCATGTTGCCCGAACCGATATGGAAGCTGATCGGCAGGTCTAGTTCGCAGGCCACTTCCCACAGCGGATTCCAATGCCGGTCGCCCATTAGCGGCTTGCCGTAGTATTGCGGCTCACCGGTGAAGAGGATGCCCTTATGGCCCATCGCGGCGCATCGGCGTACTTCTTTCACCGCCGCATCGACATCCCAGAACGGTATCGAGGTGATCGGCAGCAGGCGGCGCGAATCGGCGGACGCCCATTCGGTTTGCCAATCATTATAAATCTGTACGCAAGTGAGCATCAGTTCGGGATCACCCAGTTTCAAGAATTGCTGTGCGCCGAAGCCACCGACATTCGGATACATGACCATCGCCCAAATGCCCATCTGGTCCATGTACTTCAGCCGCGCCTTGGCGTCGTAGGCGCCGGGATGCATCTCTTCAAAGGTCTTGGGCGGATTCTTGAAACTCCCAACGCCGGCCGTGGCGGTCAATCCGGGACTGGCCAGCATCGACTTTCCACCTACAACCCACGACATGCGTCCATTCTCGCTGGTCTCGATCCGGGGCACGCGATCGCGCAGCGCCGCGGGCGCCCGGCTGGTCCATAGATCCGGACTCTCAGTAACGTGGGTATCGACATCGATTATGTTGTAGCCGCTCATGCTATTCCCCTTGGGTCTAAAATTTCGTGGTCGACTCGAAGCCCAGATTCGCACCAACCTCAGGCTGTTTGCAAACGCCGGTCTCGAGACCCTTTTACTTAGTCACCAGGCCAGAATGGAAGAATAAGCGATAACAATGAGTGCGAATTTCTGTGCAGGTGCGGAAATTGGCAATAAGCGCTATGCCGAGTGATCATGAAATTGACTCAAGCTAGATGGTAGCCGCGAGGAATCTCCCTGACACACGGACCACACAACGACCAGACTTGCTCAAATGGCAGAATCTTCATCGTCGCAACCACCAGTTCATCGTCGTGATGACAACGATCGCAAACTCGTGGCGGAATGGCCAAATTCGCGTTGATACTACTGACGACAACAGTAAATTCAACCATGGAATCCAAAGACGTTACCTCTTGTGCTTTTGTTGCTAACCATTAGTGAACAAGCTGATGACTATTAGTTAGCATCTTTTAGACACTTAAAACATAACAATGCTTATCATGACCGTCAAGAACAATTAACGGGCATGAATAGCTGTTAGTAACGCCTAAGAATGCGTAATACTGACAATTATCAAGTATTTAGAGCAATATTAAGTGGCTATAGGCTGGGAAGACGATCTAAAAGCACAGACTGCGCGGATCACGAACGCCGCTGACGATGTGGCGATCTAAAGCTGATGCATTCCCGCTCAATTCTTCGATCAAGAAGCAACGAGAATTGAATCATGGCCTTGGAGATGCTGCCGAATGAGGCAAGACGAGCGAGAAGCGAGCAGAGTATGGGCACCGCTGCCGCAAAGCCGTCGCGGAGGAGCAGGGAATCAAATCTGGCCTTTGACCAGAAGGCCGTCGCGCGCATGGCGGCTTCGTGCTATCAAGCGGGATGGCGAAGACTTTTCCTAACAATTTTCTTTGGGGCGCCGCGAGCGCCGCTTACCAAATAGAGGGTGCATGGAACGAAGACGGCAAAGGTGAGTCGATATGGGACCGCTTCGCGCATACCTCCGGTAAGATTAAGAACGGTCACACGGCAGACCAGGCCTGCGACTTCTATCATCGTTATCCTGAAGATATCGGACTGATGTCGCATCTCGGTCTTACCGCTGCGCGGATTTCGTTCTCGTGGCCTAGAATCCTTCCGCAGGGTAAGGGTGCGGTGAACCAAAAGGGTCTCGACTACCGGCAGAGTGGCGGACCAGCGGCGCATCAGCTTCCTGCGGCGCTATCTCGCGGAAGCCGGGCGGGCAATGGACGCCGGAGCTGACGTCCCCGGCTACTTCGTCTGGACACTCACCGACAATTTCGAATGGGCTGAAGGTTACGGCCAGCGCTTCGGCATCGTCTATTGTGACTTCAACACCCAGCACCGAATCATTAAGGAAAGCGGTCATTGGTACGCAAGGCTGGCGCGATCAAATCGGCTGGATGATCAGGACCGCTGACGACATTGCGGAAAATCCCTACAGATTTCCCCAACCGCGGGCTGGATAGGTTGATGTTCACCGTAGCGGGAAGAAAGTACAGCAGTACGGATTCATCGGCTCCAATTCTTATGGACAAACCTCATTCAAAGCTCCGTAAGGGTTGACCACCATCAGGGTTCTCCCGTCATTCCTGATAGTGACGCAGTGCGGAGCTACTTTGGGCGCTGGCGTGGCCGCCGGAGATGCAGCGGTGAGATTGATTTTACTGCTGGGCGCAATTGCATTCGGCACCCTAGTGCTAATCAGCCTCCGCGCGCCGAGCATCACCGGAATCGAAAGCAGAGCCAAAATTATCCATTTTTTCTTCATCTATGGATTTCTCAAACAGGTTTCGACTTTATTCTGCGCCGGCATATTGTTCGATTTCTCTCTTTTAACATCGCGGTGGGATTCACGCCCGAAGGCGCTGGGCCACATATAATTTAGAACTCCATAATATCTTCGATCGTTTCAACTAAATATTTTCGACCGCTGCGACTGCTTCCAGGGTAGCTTTGATGTGGCCTCAAGTCCCCGGGCCTACATTTTCTTCGTGAAGTCGTTTTGGCGCAGATGGCCAGCAGCGGCAGCGCGCCGCGTTGCTGCCGGAGTGTACCGGATGTTTGTTGCCGAAAAGATCGGAATGCTCGATGTGCTGTACGTTCACCAGGTCAGCGGGCGGGCAACGGCTCTGCAAAAGCTAAGGCTGCCGCCGATTGAGGTGCCGCTGATTACAAAGGAAAAGAGCAATATATCGCCAATCATAAACCTGTCGCCGAGGCGGCTGCGCGACGACTCGGTGCCGAGTATATGTTTGCGATGCTCGAGGAGGCCGCCATGGAATCGTTCGCGAGCGAGAATGCAGCCCGCCTCCACACAATGGAAGCGGCACACGAAAACATCAGCAAAAAAAGCATTCAGCTTAGCCGCCTGGAACGCCGGATGCGTCAAGAGGCCGTGACTGCCGAAATGCTAGAGATCATCGGCGGCGCCGAAGCAATAAGACATAGTCGCTGAGAGCGGCTAGGCCTTCATTGTCTCGACGTTGGCTGCTCCTGTTTGGATCGATTAAATATAGGCGGCCAGCCACGTAGCCACCCTTTTTGATCAGAACTTGATTTCCCTGTGCTTCAGGAGCAAAGCACATGCCTCCACCTGATTTCCATTGGTTCGTCTCTATTGAAGCATAACAAAATGTTTCTAAAAGAACGCCCTGGATTCTATCCACATGAATTCAGGAAACGGCGATCTCTTGCAATCTATCCCTTGGGCAGCCCTAGAACACGCTCGCCAATAATGTTCCGTTGAATCTCGTTCGCGCCGGAATAGATCATCGGACCGCGGGCTTCTAGCATCCGGCGAGTCCATCTGCCGCGCTCGATCGCCATTTCCCCCTGCTCGACCTGTGCGAAGGGACCCAAGAGTTCAAGAGCGAAGCTCGCGATTCGCAGGCCCAGCTCAGAAGCGCTCAGCTTGATCGATGAGCCTTCGGCTCCCGGCGGTAATCCCTTCAGTTGGCGTGTGAGTTGCCTGAACCCCGTATATCTGATCGCCGCGGCCTCAGCCGCGAACTTTCCAATGGCCTGGCGTACATAAGGGTCCTCAGCCAGGCTCCGGGCATTGTGCTTGAGCCGGCAGGCGAGTTCAGCGAGTTCGCGGACGCGATTTCCCATGATTCGTTCCTGTCCGCTGGACCGTTCGAAAGCAAGCGTTGTTAAAGCAACTTGCCATCCTTGATTCTTAAGACCAATCAGGTTTTGCGCAGGGACCCGCACGTCCTCGAAAAAGACTTGATTGAAATGGCGAGCACCAGTCATCTGTACAAGAGGAACAACGGAGATACCGGGACTTTTCATATCCATCAGCAGATAGCTGATTCCCTTATGCTTGGGAGCAGCCGAATCGGTACGCGCGAGTAGAAACATCCAATGCGCGCGATGGGCCATCGAGGTCCATATTTTCGACCCGTTTACGATGAAATATCCATCTTTCTCGACCGCACGGGTTTGCAACGACGCCAGATCAGAGCCCGCATTCGGCTCTGAATATCCCTGGCACCAGATCTCTTCACCGGCGAGAATCGGGCGCAAATGCCTGGCCTTCTGTGCGGGACTTCCCCAATGAATCAGCGTGGGTCCAAGCAGCCAAATCCCCGGACCTGTGAAAGGCATACCGGTGTTCGCCCGCTCCATCTCCTGCTCGCAGATCACTTCCTGCAGAAATGTTCCGCCGCGTCCACCGTACTCGGCCGGCCACGTGATGCCGAGCCAGCCTCCTTCGTACAGCTTGCGATGCCACCCCAGGGTTGCTTCCCAGCCGATTTCATTCTCGTCGGCAAGCGGCCCCAAAGCCGGCATTGCGTAATCGCGATTGCGCTCCAGCCAATTGCGAAACCTGATCCGAAACGCTTCGTCCTGGGAACTGAAGTTGAAATCCATAATGCCTACCGTTGTTTCCGACAAACAGGAATATTGCACGCCGGACATAATCGCAAGACGGCCTACGCTCCGCTTCAGCTTTAATTCGCGGCCTTCCTATAATAGCTGGCCGATTCTATCGTACTCGCACTAGAGCAGGTTTTCTCCACCGACAGGAAAAGAGGCGGAGAAAAATTATCAGAAGCCGTAATTATTCTACTTTGACTATTGGCCGATCGAAGGAAGAGAAGATCGGATTTCGGGCACTGGCTGATGAACCAATGCCCGGATTTCATTAAAGTTAATAAGGTCTTGCTAAGGCCGTTTATCGAAGACTTCCTTAGCAATAGTAGCTGCTGTGACTGCTGTAGGCCATCCGGAGTAGAAAGCCAGATGGGTGATAAGCTCGCCCAATTCGTCCTTGGTCACGCCGTTGCGCAACGCACGCTCCAGATGACCGCGCAGCTGATCGGGCCGCTGCAGTGCAACCAGCGCGGCGCATGTTATTAAGCTACGATCACGTTTAGAAAGACCCGGCCGTTCCCAAACATCGCCAAAAAGCACGTCTTCAGTAAGCTCCACCAGCTTGGGCACAATTCCTCGAATGCGCTCCAAGGGTGATGCTGAGGCCGGTGTTGATGTGGCCATATTTTATCCTCCTGTGTTTTCCTTGGCTGATGGCTGCCGCCCGATTACTCCTATTGTAAGAATATAGTCGCCGAGACGCTGTGTAACGTCAGCGAACCTCCGACTGCACCATCAGTATGGGACCGCCGAACGCGAGCCGTCAGCAACCCCATACTCTGTAGTTTGTCAGCGGGCTGCTGTATTCCAAGCACCGCCCCAGTACGGTCAGTCATCTACAAAAAGGCGCACTTATGTGTCACTTAACGCCGATTGATATTGTTCGTCGCTGACTTTTTCCATCCAGTCGATTGCCTTGCCGTTGAGCTTTTCTACGATCGCGATATGTGACATCGCGGTGGTTGCCGTGGCGCCGTGCCAATGCTTTTTGCCGGGAGGACACCAGATCACGTCGCCCGGCCGAATTTCCTCTTTAGGTTCTCCCCAGCATTGCGTCCATCCGCAGCCAGAAGTGACTATCAGTGTCTGCCCAAGCGGATGGGTATGCCATGCCGTTCGCGCTCCCGGCTCGAACGTGACCAAGGCGCCAAAAGCACGGGCTGGTTCGGGCGGATCGAACAGGGGATCGAGCCGTACACTTCCAGTGAAATATTCGGCGGGTCCATTGCGGGAAGATCGTGAACCGTTTCGCTTGATTTCCATTGTCCCTCACCTGAATTGATCTGACACTCATCGTCTGCCTTCGATTCTCAATCTAAATTCGACGGCAACCTGCGGCTCGATGATAAAATTCCCATTGCATCTGGGAGAAAGATTCCCTTAATGGCGCCGTTGAAAGCCTGAACAACCTGTGCCGCCGTCGCACGAACGGAGCTTTACCCGGGCGGCGGCGAAAATCCTAAACTAATCAATCCGCGTCAGGGTTATCACCGGGATCTGGCGTTTGGTCTTCTTCTGATAATCATTAAAGAATGGCATTAATCGAGCCTGTCCGTCGAACAGGCGCTGGCGCTCTGCACCATGAGCCTCGGCCGCTCGCGCCTTGAATTTCTCAGTCCCGAGCTCAACCGTAACCAGCGGATTAGCCAGCAGGTTATGATACCAGGGCGGATTACCGGGAGCACCTCCGTAGGAGGCGATGATGATGACGCGGCCGCCATCGCGCGAATAGCACAGCGGACGAGTCAAAGTGCGCCCGCTTTTGGCGCCGGTCATCGTCAGCAGGAGGATTGGCATGCCCTCCATCGCACCGCTGACTATACCCTGGTTCGCGCGGAATTCCTTAATGACGCCCTGATTAAGCTCGTCCATCGCCCGGGAATCCGTGATTAGATGGTTTACATATGCTTCGTCTGGTGAAGTAGCCATAGATGCCTCCGAACTTTCGGCAAAGACAATCTGAGTCCCTAAAGTGCTTCGCTAAGGATTGATAGCAGAAGATGAGACGAAAGGCCCGACGGGCATACGCCGATGATGATGAAATCGAAGAAATCGGGCGGGTAGTCGCCGAAATACGGCGTTGTTTTGCCATCTTTGGGCGGGCCGCTGGTGAAGATCTGAAAAATAGTCAGGAAGAGGCTGCCGTCAGCCGGGACGCGGCCCTGTTTGCGGATGCCGTCCGGGTTGATGCTTCTGCAGGACATCTTCCGAAAGCCACTGAATTCTTTGTAGGTTTGATTCGCCAGAATGTTGCGATCAGCGAGAAATAGGATGCACGGGCGGCGCCTGGGTTCCAGGTTAGATTCAACGGGCGTGAAAAGCTTCCAGGCGAAGGCGATGAAGGTCTTGCCGGTGCCGAGGGCGAGCGTGGGGCATGATGCGAATTTATTATCGGCGACCGCGTGAATTCAGGCGGCCTGCAAACAGGCCGGGCAACCTTCAAGGAGCCCTGCGGGTGCTCTGCTTGAGATAGCCATGAGCGGTCCGTCAAAGCATTCGGTTGAAGCTTGCATCTTTTCTCTCTCAGGACTATCCATAACTGGCAATTTCATATCTAATGGGCAAAGTTTAGTCCAAATAGTCGGGTTCGTAGACGCCAGTCTATTGATGAGGAGTGCATGCGCCGATGCAGTGCCCGATCTGCGGTTCGAACAATGTTGAAGGCGCGAGGTTCTGCGATCAGTGCGCGGCGCCAATGGCGACCGCTGCTTGCCCAGCGTGCGGACTAATCGGGCGGCCCGGCGCTAAATTCTGCAGCGGATGCTCGGCGCCTCTGGAAATTTCCCCAGCGGATTCGGCTAACGCGAAAAATGACAGTAATTCAGAAGGTTTAAGGGCTGAACGGCGGCATCTGACGGTTCTTTTTTGTGATGTCGCGGGGTCCACGGAGCTGGCGGCAAAGCTCGACCCGGAGGACTGGCAGAGGATTATAACCAGCTACCATAACTGCGCAACGGAAACCGTCGCACGTTTCGGTGGACACGTCGCGCTTTACCTCGGCGACGGCCTGTTGGTTTTCTTTGGCTACCCTCAGGCGAATGAAGACGACCCGCAACGGGCTGTGATGGCCGGGCTCGCGCTTATCGATGCGATAGCAGCGTTAAACAGCAGCCTCGCGATTCCAGCCGGCCGGAACCTGGCGGTGCGCGTTGGCATCCACAGCGGCGCGGTAGTTGTCGCCGACGGTTCGCGGCGCAGAGCCAACGTCTTCGGCAGCGTGCCTAATATCGCGTCGCACGTGCAAAGCTTAACCGCTCCTAACACCGTCCTAATCACTGCCGCGGTTCATCATCTGGTTTCCGGGATGTTTGTGGTCGAAGACGCCGGCATGCGCCCACTCAAAGGCGTCGAACATCCACTTCAACTCTATCGTGTGATCCAGGCCAGCGGTGCGCGTGGAAGGCTGGCGGCGTCAGCCGCCGCCGGTCTGACTTCCTTCGTTGGACGCGACGACGAACTGCGCGTCCTAAATGATCGCTGGAATCGCGTGCTGGCTGGTGAAGGCCAAGTAGTGCTGATTATCGGCGAGCCTGGTATTGGCAAATCGCGCTTGCTTCAGCACTTCAGCGGGCAGCTCGCCGGCATCCCTCATATGAGGGCCGACTGCGCCGCGGCGTCTTTGCACAAGAACACGCCTTTCTATGGCGTCGAGGATATGCTGCATCAGGCCCTGCACCTGACGGCCGAACAAAAGCCGGAAGAGCACCTGTCCGTCCTGGAAGCCTCGCTTGAATTGGCCGGTTTGAAACTGGACGAAGCCGTGCCCCTGATCGCACCTCTGGTTGGCTTGCCGGTCCCAGCTAAATATCCGCGGTTAGAACTCGAACCCGAGCAGCGGCGCAAGCGCCTCTTAGGGACAATCACCGGATGGGCGCTCGGGATCGCAAAAATTCAGCCCCTGGTAATCGCATCCGAAGACCTTCATTGGGCCGACCCTTCAACCCTTGAGGTAATTAGATTGTTGGCTGAGCAGGGCGCAGCCGCACGGGTGCTCTTGATCTGCACGGGCCGGCCTGAGTTTCGCGCGCCATGGTCTTTGGGCCCTCATCACACTCAGTTAACGCTCAACCGGCTGAGCGTTGGCAATGCCCATTCAATGGTCTCGGGACTGGCACCGCTAGCCAGGCTCGATCCCGCGACGGTTGAGGCGGTGGTCGAACGCAGTGGCGGAGTTCCGTTGTTTGTCGAGCAATTGACTCGTTCAGTGGTGGAAAGCAGCAGCAATGATTCGGTCCGGCGCGAAATTCCCGCTACCTTGTACGACTCCCTGTTAGCACGCCTGGACCGCTTGGGTGAAGCGCGCGAAATCGCGCAGGTCGCTTCGGTGATCGGACCCGAATTCTCCTGGAAGATACTCCAAGCCGTAACCGAACTCAGAGACGAAAAAGTCTCGAATTCCCTTAAGACCTTGACGGAGGCGCAACTACTTTCCGAGCGCGGTAGCCCGCCAGAAGCGAGCTATACTTTTCGCCATGCCCTGATTGCCGACGCGGCGTATCAGTCGTTGTTGCGCGGCAAGCGGCAGCAATATCACGCGCGGATCGCGGAAGTGCTGGCCGAGCGATCGCCGGAGCATCCGGACGCTCAGCCACAGTTGCTTGCTCATCATTATACAGAGGCTGGATTGGCTGAACTGGCTATTCCGCAGTGGCTAGCGGCCGGCCAGATGGCGGTGCAAAGTTCGGCCAGTGCCGAAGCGGTCAACCATCTCACAAGAGGACTCGAGGTACTGAAGACCCTCCCTGTCACACCTGAGCGCTTTCAGCAGGAACTCACTTTCCAGTTGGCTTTGGGCACGTCCTTAATCGCCATCAAGGGCTACGCTTCTCCTGAAGTGGGCGCCGTGTATGCTCGTGCCCGCGAATTGTGCCATCAAGCCGGAGAAGCTCCACAGCTTTTCCCGGTACTCTGGGGGCTATGGTTGTTTTATACAGCCCGCGCCAATCACCTGGTCGCATATGAGCTAGCCGAACACTGCCTCCGCCTGGCTGAAAGGAACCGAGATCCGATTCTCATTTTGGAGGCGCATCACGCGCTCGGAATTACACTGACCGGACTTGCCGATTTTGAGCGAGGCCTTGAGCATTTGCATAACGTCATCAGCCGTTATGATCAGAAGTTGCACGGCTCAATGGCCTTCACCTATGGACAGGATCCGAAGGTGGTTTGCCTGTCGCAAGCAGCTTGGACGACTTGGATCCGCGGCTATCCTGATCGTGCCATCGCACTTAACCAGCAAGCAGTCTCGCTCGCCCAAAACTTAGCTCATCCTTACACTTTGGCGACCGCGCTTAACTTCGCCGCCATGCTGCATCAATTTTGCCGAGATGCGGGTGCGGTCAGCGAGTGTGCCGAAATAGTAATTGACGTTTCCACCAAGCATAATTTCGGCCTGATGAACTCGTGGGCTTCGCTGATGCAGGGCTGGAGCATGACTCAAGGCAGCGAGATAGGCATTGGCATAGCCCAAATTCGCGATGGCATCGCAGCCTTTCGCTCCAGTGGCGCCGAGGTCATGGTGCCCTATTTTCTGAGTCTGCTAGCCGAGGCTTTGGGAAAAACCGGAAAGGCCGCAGAGGCAGTTAGTGTACTCACTCAGGCGCAAGCCGTCATAGCCAGAAGCCATGAATTCTGGTGGGAAGCAGAACTCTATCGGAGCATGGGTGAACTGAGGCTTCTCGAAAGTGACGATCAGGGTTCAGTGTCTAATCGTCAAAAGGAAGCTGAAGAATATTTCCTTCAGGCCCTTAATATCGCATCGCGCCAGGGCGAAAAATCTCTGGAGCTGCGAGCGGCCATGAGTCTTTCAGAGCTGTGGCGGCAACAAGGTAAGAAGGCCGAGGCACACCGAACTTTGGCCGATAGCTATGGCTGGTTCAAAGAGGGCTTTGAAACGGCAGACTTGCGTAGGGCCAAAACAATATTGGATGCTACAAAGTAAGCTACTTGCGCTCGTGCTCCAGTCCAATGAGCAATACATTTCATAGAAGGGAGATCCATAATGGAAGACATAATAAGAACAACTTTTCTCGCGGCAGTTAAGGCGTATAACAAATACGATTGGCCGGCGGTAGGATCATTCCTCGACGACAATGTAATTCTTAAGTTACCCGACAGCAGCAGAGCTCCGATATATGGCAAGTCTAACGTCCTTCACTATCTGATAGGTGAAGCGATTGATAAGCCAACCTTTGACCCAGAGCCTTACAAGAAGATTATATCGCACGATGTTGACGACGAAATCGGATATATTACGCATTTAGGTACCTGGGTGGATGACAATCATGAGATAAGAAATATTCACTACGCGTTCGCGTTTATCAATCGCGGAACCAAAGAAAATCCAAACTGGAAAATGGTGCTTATGTGGAGTAATAACTAGTTGAGATCCTGCTTCATAGATGAAAGCTCTTGTAAGATTTTACGAGAACAAGACCCAGCTAATCCTAGATAAGTATGGTCCCGGTCCGCGCGTTCACTATCATACCGGGATAATGGGCGCGCCTCCATCGCCGAGCGCCTCGGCCAGCGAGCTGCGCTCCAGCCTCCTTGCTTCGCAAGAACAAATTTTGCTGTACGCAAGTACGGCCTGGAATATCCGTATGACGCCGTTTCGCGAAGTTCTCGATGTTGGCTGCGGGCTCGGCGGGGGCGCAATCTTCTGGGCGCAGGAGTTTGGCGCCCATGTCACCGCAGTAACTATCGCGCCGTCGCATATCAGCCTGGTCTCAGAATTTGCGGCACAAGCTGGAGTGGGATCGCTTGTGCAGCCACTCTTGTCGGACGCTTTAACGTTGCCTGGAGAAAGTTGCTTCGATGCGGCGATCGCGATCGATAGTTCAAGCTCTTTTGAGCGAAGGCCGTGGTTTCATCGGCTCTCTAAGCTATTGCGCCCTGACGGCCAAGTTTTCATCTTCGATTGCTACCTCGGGAAACCAGAATACGAAACTCCATTCAACCATCATTGGTGCGCGCAAATCGGCTATGCTGAGGAATATATTTCGGCGGCTCAGGAGGCTGGCTTTCGATTGGAAATGATCGAGGATGTCTCCAGTCAAGCGATTCATTTTTGGGATACCAGCATCGCTTTAATGCTAGCGGAAGCTCATAAATGTACTATGCGCAGCTCTAAACGCACTAAGCTTAGCAATTCACTTAGTGTCCACGCTCTTGTCCGCAGGGGTCTCTGTGAACGCGGCCTCAGTCATACACTAATGAGTTTCCGGAAAACATAGCGGATTTCCCCCTCATGGAAGGAGGCCGTCGAGTTCTCTGAGCAGCGGTTTCTTCCTGTAATTGTCGGGCAAGGCTCGCTTCGGGTAATTCGTCTTCGAACCAGATTTAGGTGAAGCATCGATCCCGCTTTCGGCAGATACCGTCGAAAACCCGCTGCGCGTCTCGCTCCTGCGCAAAGATGATGACCGCGTCATCCGCGTAGTGAACTAGGTGCGCATGGGCGACGAGCGGAGCAACCTGCCTTGTTAACCACTCATCCAGCACTTCATGCAAGTAGATGTTGGCGAGGATGGGCGAAACACATCCACCCTGTGGCGTGCCACCATACGGATACTTTGCTCCCGGCGTAAGGCGCAACGCTCGCTGGCCAAAGGTTATTTACCGGATTCCCAATCACCGGTTTCTTCGACGCAGACGACAGGATCTCCTAGGTTCATGGAGAACCCCATTATGAACGTGCCCTGCTCTGCGACCCCGGCAGGACCGCTACGCCCGGCCACTACCGCGCTTTGGTGCAGGCTCCCGCTAAACGGGCAGCGTCGCCTCCCGGGACAAATACCAGACGGCTTGGTGGCCTAGGTCTTCAGCCAATGCTTGAACTTGTGGTCGCTATCAAGAACGTTGCTCAGCATCTCGATCATGATCGCCTTGAGTTCCGCTTCTTCACAGTGAACGTGCCAGTAGCAGGATACGTACTGACCGAGAAGCAGCAGGCCCGAAATTAAGAGACCAGTTACAGCGAACCATGCGGTGACGCGATCCGCGCGTGTGGCACTTGGATGGCGCCATTCTTCGACGCTATGCGCGACCACGAGGAGCACAACTCCATATCCCAGCCGAAAGACGCGCGTTAGCGCCTAGACCTGGCGATCTGTTCTTTTATTGCCACGGATCGGCGAGAATTGCTCGTGCGTTGCGGATGAATTGCACCAGTTGATAGCGAACCCACCCCGTCCTGGGAAATCGGCATTCCAGGCTCCACTGGCTGGTCCACTGCCGCTATCGCGCCTGTCTTGTCCAGGGCAAGGACATAGGGAATGTCGCGGGGTCGAGTTGCAAAAAAGACCACATGGGAGATTAGACTAAGTTTGGCGATCGCAGAAACCAGCAGTCCGTACCTGAGGGAATCTAAGAGGGTTTTAAGTGCCCGCTTCCAACTCGATTTTCAAATTGACCCCGCGTTAGGATTTGCGTCTAAAGGCCGCTACGGTATTTTGCGAGTTGAAAAATTTGTAGCCTCCAATGCCGAAGTCATCGAATCTCTGGTATCCGCGCAGCACTACCATCGATGGCAAGCGGCTGCTGGTGACGCGTGCATTGCGGGGACTCGCCGACGGCGCTGTCAGCGTGCTGCTGCCGAGCTATCTAACAGCGATCGGTTTCAGCGCACTCCGCATCGCAGCAATCGTGTTCGGTACACTAATCGGTTCGGCCTCACTGACCCTATGGGTCGGGTTGGCAGCTCATCGGCTCGGACGCCGGCGCGTGATGCTCGCGGCTTGCGTCCTGATGTGTGCTACGGGCATTGGCTTCGCTACCATCACGGCTTTCTGGCCACTGTTAGTCATCGCCGTCGCCGGCACGCTCAATCCTTCGGCTGGCGACGTCAGCCTCTTTCTCCCGCTCGAGCAGGCGGCGCTGGCTGAGACAGTCTCGGCCCTGGATCTGACTGCAATCTTCTCGCGCTACAACGTTGGCGGCGCACTAGCCGCAGCAATCGGTGCACTCGCCAGCGCGCTTCCCGCGATTATCGCGGCGCGGATGCACTCAAACAGGGTCGCCGCTGAACGTTCGGGCTTCATCGTGTACGCCATCATTGCCGTCATAGCCGCAACTATCTATTGGTCGCTCACACCCGCTATCGAAGCCGAACCGCTGCTGCCCGGCGCGAGGCCGCTTGCCCGATCCCGCGGAATCGTAATCCATCTGGCCGCGCTCTTCAGCCTCGACGCATTCGGCGGCGGACTGGTGATCCAATCGCTGCTCGCACTATGGCTGTTTCGCCGCTTCCATCTTTCGCTTCGAGCCGCCGCCTCTTTCTTCTTTGTTGCCGGATTGCTTGGCGCACTCTCGCAACTTGCCTCGTCATGGTTCGCCGCGCGAATCGGACGTATCCGCACGATGGCCTATACTCATATTCCCGCGAATCTGTGCCTGATGATCGCCGGCCTGATGCCTGACGCAGGACTCGCGCTGACCTTTCTGCTTCTGCGCGCCTCGATGTCCTCGATGGACGTGCCCGCCCGCCAATCCTTCGTAATGGCGGTCGTGCCGCCCGAGGAGCGCGCCGCAGCGGCGAGTGTTACCAGTGTCCCGCGCAGTCTAGCGGCCGCAATCGCGCCGCTGCCCGCCGGAGCCTTGCTCGATTACTCACTCTTCGGATGGCCGCTTATCCTGGGAGGCGCTTGCAAGCTGGTTTACGATGCGCTGCTGCTCGCCCGCTTCCGATCGGTCACGGCTCCCGGCGAAGGCTGAAGAGGAAAGCGCAAGAGGCTCCCAGCAACGCCTCTTGCGGTGAGCGGGACCTGTTGGAATCGCGCCTCTCCGGGCAATTACGACAAGTCATATAGCCAAAACTGAGCAGGTCCAGTGCTGCCGCCACGTGACACGGAGTGAATGCGGGCTATCTTGTGCGTTTGACGAAGAGAGATTGATCATCTAATATCAGCGAATTGATGTTTTCTATCGATGCTCTCGCATAAATCGAAATACGCGCTGCAAGCTTTGCTCGTGTTGAGCGAAGAATATGGCAATAGGCCGATGCTGATTTCTGAGATTGCAGAGCGCGAGCATATACCGAAGCGCTTTTTGGAATTGATTCTGCTGGAACTCAAGAACCACGGGATACTGCGTAGCAAAAAAGGTAAAGGTGGTGGCTATACGTTGAGTAAGCCGCCCGATCTTCTTTCGGTGGGCTTGGTGCTGCGAATGCTTGAGGGTCCGCTGGCTCCTTTGCCCTGTGTAAGCAAGACGGCCTACGAGAAATGCATCGAATGCCGCGATGAAAAAACTTGTGGCATTCGTATTCTGATGAAGGAAGTGCGGGATGCGACTGCTGCGATCCTCGATTCGACTACCTTCGCCGACATCCACAGGCGCTCGCAAATGGCCGGCAAGCGCGGTGCACTAATGTATTCTATCTAGTGTTGCCACGGCGGCAATTATCAGTCCGGGTATACCTACAATGCCGTCATCGGCGAAGGACATCA
>DATJUF010000164.1:0-11719 GCA_035502655.1 Binataceae bacterium (SeqCode) | reverse complement strand
CGTAATCAAGATCGAGCCGCCCGAAGGCGATATCACGCGCGGGATCGGCGGGGGCGATCGGCGTAACGGAATTTCGGTTGGGGTACTCAATTGGAACCGTAACAAGCGCGCGATGGTGCTCGACCTTAAACGCGACGGCGCCGCTGAAGTGTTCCTGCGGATGGCCGATCAGGCTGATGCGGTGATCCAGAATGTGCGCCCGGGGGTGGTTGATCGGCTTGGGGTCGGCTATGAAGCGGTCGCGGCGCGCAATCCAAAGATCGTCTACTGTTCAATTGCCGGCTACGGTTTTAGCGGACCGGCAGCCGCCAAGCCTGCCTACGATCCGATAATCCAGGGCTGGGCGGGCGTGATGTCCGCTCAAAAGACGCAAGGCAGGCCACGGGTGGTCAAGAATATTCTGGCCGACAAAGTCACCTCGATGACGGCGGCGCTCGCGATGGTCGCCGCGCTGTATGAGGCGCGAATCAGCGGCCAGGGTCAGCATCTCAAACTCGCCATGATCGATGCGGCGGCCTACTTCCTGATGGGTGATATGGCAAGCAAGCATACCTTGCTCCCGCATGAGCGCGGGGTGCATCCGCCAGTCGTAACGCCCGAACCCTATGCCACTGCTGACGGCTATATCACGATTGCGCCGCTGACCGATCGCCATTGGACCTCGTTATTAAAAGCGGTGGGCCATCCGGAATGGTTCGAGGGCGATGCGCCACGGACAGAACGGGTGCGGCGTTCAGCAAAAAACCTGATCGCGCTGTTTCCAACGCAGCCCTCAGCCTATTGGCTCGAGCGCATCGAGGCGGCCGATGTGCCATGCGGCCGCGTGAACGATTTCGACACGGTCTGGGAAGACGATCAGTTCGTTGCGAACGAAACGTTCTTTGAATACGATCACCCGAAGGCTGGACGCGCAAGAGGGGTCCGTTCACCGGTACGGTTTTCGCGCACCGCTCCCGAGTTATGGCGGCATGCGCCTGAACTCGGCCAGCACACCGACGAGATACTTGGCGAGTTCGGTTTCGAGGCGGCTGAAATTACCAGATTGCGCGAGCGGCAATTGGTAGCGTAGTAACATCCGGCACCTCGTGTCCGATGAGATTGCAGATTTTGCCGGTCGCGCGCGACGGCGTTCAGGATCTCGCAAAAGGGTTAAGGCATCACGCTTTTGCGTCTCGCGCAAACGCGTCTGGTGCGGCCTGAGATGCCAAACCTCGCCAATGCTTGCGGAAATCGGCCCTTTTGAAACGGAACGCCGGTTGCATTCGTCTGGTTCTCGACCGGCAGCCCGTGAACTTGCTGAGCTTTAGCCAAAAAGCTTAGCGCCCCTAATCGATACCAACTCGATTCCACCAAGCTGCCCGTCCTGCTAGCAATGATCGACCGCGAGCGGAGGTACGAGGCTTGAGTATAACGGTATGGCGCCGGCTGCTGGCCTTACGGCTGGAAATAATCGTCCTGTTAATTGTGGGATTAGCGGCGTTGGCAAAGGATATCAACGAGGCGCCGCTGGTCGATTGGGACGAGGCGACCTATGCCGAAGTGGTGCACGAGGCTATTGCGAGCCATTCGTATCTGGACTTCACCTGGAACGGACAACCTTATCTGAAGAAGCCACCTCTGCTGTTCTGGTCGATGATGGCTTCGATGAAAACTCTCGGCGAGCATGAATGGACAGCGCGGCTGCCGTCGGTATTGTTCGGCGTGGGTACGATGCTGCTCATGTATCTGGCCGCGGCGGCAGTCGCGGGCCGCATCGCTGGATTATGCGCCGGACTGCTCCCCTTGGGATTCTATTTTTTTATCGCCCGCGGTGGCCGTGAATGCGCGACTGACGCGCCACTGGTCTTTTTCAGCATGTTGGCGATCTATGCGCTGACGCGAGCCCGCGATAACCGGCGATGGATCGTGCTGACCGGCGCCGCGTGCGGTTTGGCGATTCTTAGCAAGGGGCTCGCAGGCTTTATCCCGCTGGCCACGGCGGCAATCTCTCTGCTGTGGCTACCGGCCTTCGCTGAAGCTGGAATCAGTAGCGTCGTGATGCTGCTCGGAGTGGCGGCCGTCGTGGCGGCGCCATGGTTCTTTCATCAGGCGCTGAGCAACATGCCGCTCTTTTGGTCGACTTTCGTCAAGCAGGAAACCCTGGCGCGGATCGCCAGCCATCTAGAGGACCAACAAAAGGCACCGGACTATACCTTGTTGACCTTCGGCGGGGAAATCTCCCATCTGTGGCCGCTGCTTCTCCCGCTCGCGGGCTTGGCGGTAGCGAGCCTGCGCCGGGATGTAGTCAAGCTTATCCGCGAGTTGCCACCGGCAATTGCGATTTGGTCGTTATGGTTCGTATTGGCCCTTGGAGCGGCTTGCGCCGTCCAGACCAAGCTTGGATGGTATATTCTCCCTTCGTTGATTCCGGTGGCCTTGCTCGGCGGCGTCGTTCTCGGCGCCGCGATTATGCGTGATGATGCGAGCCGCCGCTACTGTATGCCACTCGGGCTTGCGGCCTTGGCCTTTATCCTGGTGCAGGCGCCCGGCCAGTCGAAGTTGATCGAACAAGTATTCCAAAATCAGCGTGACTCCAGCCGCCCGAGCTATATTCTCGGCATGGAGGCAAGGGCAAGGGCCGCTTATTCCGGTGGCGACACGTTGTATTTCGGCGGGGTGCCCTTGCCGGCTCTGGTCTACTACAGTGGACTTCCCTGCTATTTCCTGAGCCGTGTCTCGCCGGAGCTGGAGGCCACTGGCCTTGACCCCAACACGGTTAACGTCGGCTATCATGACCTCGTGATGCGCGACCCCGATGGCTCGACGGTTACCGTTGGGAATTTCGATGAAATCTGGAATTCCGACGGACCACCACTGGAACGCGCTCCGGTTGCTGATCAGGGTGCAGGGCCGGCTACTGCGGAACCCTGACGAAGTGCGATAAACTGGGCGCATTCGAGATAGACAAACTGACCTCTGTCCGATTTCACCCTGCCGGAGCACGGCTCGCTGCCGCAACGATATCGGCGAAAGCAGCGCGGAAGGCCTCTTCGTCCGATACGGGTTTGGCAAAATCGAGACGTGCGGTATCGTCCGCGCTTCGCAGATCCAAACCGTCGGGATCGATGCCGATGACCTGCCACCTCTCACCGTCGCGTCCGCACAGATGATTAACGCATAGGTTAAGCTCAGTACGTTGGTCGCGGTTGAGATGTTCAGCTATTGCTGACTCACTTTTAGCGAGCCTTGCCGCGGCCTCCGTCACGAGAAAATCCGCGCCTTCAATCCATCGGATCTTCCCGAATCCACCGATGAAATGTGCGCGCTCGCATATCATGCGGTAGAAATGGAAATCGCCGAAATCGGCGTAGAGAGCACTTTGCGGTTGCCGCGCAAGAAAGCGCCGGCGATGACGCGGCTCGCTGGCCGGCTGCACTTGTCCGAGCAAACTGAGTCGCGGTGAGTCTAGCGGGTCGCGGCCGCGCTCTGCTGGAGATGAAACCATCAGCGAAATCCGTGGATCAGCTTTTAGATTGCGGGCGGCCTGAGCCAAATCCGACAAGAGCAGAAGCGGGCTGCCGTCGAGGTCGGCAGCGACCAGCGCAAGCGAGGCGTAGGGTGCCCCCGGCATGTTGGTGGCGAGAGCGGCCATGGCGCTATGTCGCAATAGCAGCCTCGCGCAACGTGCCTGGGTTTCGTTGTCGGATGATACAGGATCTGCCGTCATAACAAGATCTCCAACGAGCAGCTCAGCCAAATTGCCGATGGCCGTCCAGCTCCAGCAGGGTCTGACGTCGATGCTTCTGGTTGCAAGACCAACCAACCATTTTTTATTCTACGGCGTAGCTCACGTTCAGTAGCAACTAACGGCCAGCCGCTCGGCAGGATGTTTTATGTTCAACGAACATGCCGCTGGCTGCCCGGCCTAGGCAAGTCTTTCGCGGCCGAGCGGTGCCTGCGAAAAGCCCACACAATAATGCCGATGCCGATCAGGATCATAGGAATGGAAAGGATCTGTCCCATCGTAATGACCCCGCCAATATAGCCTAATTGCGCATCCGGCTGACGGAAAAATTCCACGAAACAGCGAAACAAGCCGTACAAAATCAAGAAGGTCCCAAGCAGTAGTCCTTTTGGCCGCGGCTTTCGCGCGAGAATCCAGAGGATCGTGAACAGCACCAATCCTTCCAGAATGGCCTCGTAGAGTTGGGACGGATGGCGCGGCACCATCATCCCATGCACTAATGGAGCACGGGGAAAGATCATCGCCCAGGGAACATTGGAAGGACGTCCCCAGAGTTCCCCATTGATGAAATTGCCCAAACGCCCGAAAAACAGTCCTAAAGGAGCCACTGGCACGACTAACTCGGTCAAGCTCCAAAACGAGATACCGGTTTTCCGTGAAAACAGCAGCCCGGCCAGCGTCACCCCAATCAGCCCACCGTGGAAGGACATGCCGCCGTCCCAGACCGCCACTATCTGAACGGGATGTTGCAGGTAATAGGGCAAATTGTAGAAGAGCACATATCCCAATCGGCCGCCGAACAATACGCCTGCCGCTAGGTAAATAATCAACTCCGCTACGCCATCGCTATCCAAAGGTATGCCGCGCTTCGGCGCCAGGTAGCAGATCAGGTAATAGCCGATGATGAATGAGAGTGCATACATCACCCCGTACCAGCGAATCTGCAAAGGCCCCAGATGCATCAGCACAGGGTTCAGGTTATCGACGAAATGCAAAAGTTCAGACCTCAGTTTGAATGGCTTGAGCAGATCTCGGTACAAGGTTTTTATATCAGAGACTACTAACCGAGCTTCAATCCTGCGAAATCTGCATGACGGTTTCCCTCGCTCAGCCAGTCATCATCGCGCAATACATGCGTCTTCGCGAAAATCGCTCGCATTCCAATTACGATGGCAAAGCCCGGCGAATGGCAAACCGTGAACCTTGGAATCCTCCAATAGGCCGAAGGCTTCAACATAGTTGAATATAGATTGACGAACCGTCGAAAAAGGGCAAGGTTTAATCTAAGGGAACAGCGAATCGGCAGGGGCCCCGCGTCAACACAGGGCCTCGCCAGCATTGTCACTCAGAAGCTAATTGCTCCGAGCTGATGGAAATTATTAATTGTCCGATTAGTCCGGCAACTAATAATTCCTTATGTTGTTTAGGCCGTCACGGCGCGGCTAAGAATAGTTGCCGAGGAAGAGCCGCAGCCAAATCCTTGCGTTATAACCATCGCGCGCAAACCAATGGCCGATTTGAATAGGCTGGCAGATTTTGGCCGCTTTACGCGAGGTCAACCTTCCCATGATCGTCACAGTGCCCCTGATGCGCATGATGCAAATGGCCCTTCACGAGATAGTCAGTGTGGCTGCCATGTGGAATCGCTTCATGTCCGCAACTAGCTCCATGACTATGATTAGCGTCATGTGCACCGCAGGCATGGCTCGTGGTGCAATTGGAAGGATTCGCGCCGCCTTCCTGTAGTGCATGTTCATCTATGTGCCCCTGATGTGCACTGTGAAGATGCCCATCGTGCAAGTAGTCGACATGCCCTTCGTGCTTTACCGCAGTGTGTCCGCAGCCTGAGCCGTGCGCGTGGGAGTGCTGATCATGCGTTTGATGGCCGCTCATATGAAAGTACCTCCTTATATAAACAACATGGATCGGCTGGAGCCGGGCTCCAGCCCTGCAAGCATCGATTATATCAAATCTCGTTTCCGGCTGCGCGAAAAAGAAAATTGAGCACGAGTTCGATTATCGGACTATCCGCTGCCGAATAAAATCGCTGTTTTCTTGGTGCCTTCACGCGGCGGCATCGCGCCGCCCTTTAGTAGCGTGAGGACTGAGGCTGGATGCCAGAATCGCGCTGATAGCACTGAGCAGCGTGGCTTTTTTTATCGGCTTGCTAACATGCATGTCGGCGCCTGCGCCGAGCGCTTGGCGAACATCTTCATCTAGCGCCGAAGCGGTAAGCACGAGCACGGGAGTTCGTGGCAGGCCGCGTTCCTGTTCCCAGGCGCGAATGGTGCGCGTTGCTTCGAGCCCGTCCATCACCGGCATCTGCATATCCATAAGCACCAGATCGTAATTGCCGGCCTTTAGCTTGGCGACTGCAATTGCGCCATCTTCGGCGTCATCCAGCAGATAGCCAGTGTTTTTGAGATAAGCATGTATCAGCAGGCGATTGTCCTTCGAATCGTCGGCCAAGAGAATATTCAACGAAAGATCTGGTTGCGTAACTGGAGTAAGGGGCGGCTTGTCCAGAAGAGCTTTAGCGTCCCGAGGCTGCATCACGGCGGTGTCCGCGCACGAGGGCTGAGCGGCCAGGGCAGATCCAATTGCGTCGAACAGATCGCTCCGGCGAACCGGCTTTACCAAATAGCCATCGATACCAGAGTCATGAACGTGCCTCGGCTGGGCGGTGAAATCATCCGACGACAGCATCAGCACAGTCAAACTATGTTCGGCCTTTCCCTTCACCCGTTCCGCCACTTCAAAGCCGTCCATTCCGGGCATGCGGCAGTCGAGCAGCATAAGCTTGTACGGGACGCCGCTGGCGTGCGCACGTTCGAGATGCGCAAGTGCGGCGAGCCCATCTTCGGCTTCGTCAACCTCGGCGCCACGGCTGGAGAGCATCTCGCGCAGGATGAGCCGATTGGTGAAATTGTCGTCAACCACAAGCGCGCGAACGCCGCTTAGCATTATCGCCGGAGGCCGCTCGGCTGGTGCTTCGGATTGAACCTGGAATTGCGCGGTAAAGTGAAATACGCTGCCGCGTCCGAGTTCGCTCTCGACCCAAACGCGGCCGCCCATCAGGCACACCAGCCGCCGTACGATCGCCAGTCCCAGTCCGCTGCCGCCGTACTGGCGCGTGGTGGAAGAGTCAGCTTGGCTGAAATCAGTAAACACATCGTCTAGCTTGTCCTTAGGTATGCCGATGCCGGTATCGGAGACGGAGAAATGCAGATGGCCTGGAACAGTAGACGCCTGATCGCACTCGACCGTAAGAAGGACCTGGCCCTGGCTAGTGAATTTGATCGCGTTGCCGATCAGATTGAGTAGGACCTGTCCAACCCGCAGGCGATCGCCGATAAGCTTGAGCGGGACATCAGGCATCACATGGGTCAGTAGTTCGAGTCCCTTCTGATGGGCGCGAACACTCAAAGTTTCCGCGGTTCTATCGACTACGGTTTCGAGATCGAAGCCGGCCTGCTCGAGCGACAGCCGGCCGCTTTCAATCTTCGCGAGATCGAGAATGCCGTTGATTAAATCAAGCAGCGCGTCGCCGTTGGCGGCCATGATGTCGAGGTATTTTTTCTGATCGGGGTCGAGCGGGGTCTCCTGAAGTAATTGCGCCATACCGAGGATCGCGTTCATCGGCGTGCGAATCTCATGAGACATGCTGGATAGAAACTCGGATTTGGCCTTGGAGGCGGCCAGCGCCGCCTCGCGCGCAAGAACCAGTTCTTGCTCGGCACGTTTCAGCTCGGTGATGTCGCGGAGAATCGCAACGACGCACTGTTCGGCGCGGATTTCCGTTACTGCCGCCGAAATCAGGAATGGCGCAATCGTCCCGTCTTTGCGGCGGAGGCTGAGTTCCATACTAGTTATCACGCCATCTTCGAGCAGGCGCCTCATTACCTCTCTGCCCTGCGCGCGATCGGCCCATAACTTTAGTTCGATCTGGGTTTTGCCAACCGCCTCTTCGCGCGTGTAACCGAACTGAAGGACAAAGCCGTCATTAACCGACTGAAAGGTTCCATCCGATAGACGTGCGATCGTGATGCCATCGGGGACGACCTCGAAGATCCTGCGCTGCATCGCTTCACTCTCACGCAGCTTGCGTTCGGCGTCTTTAATCGCGGTGATGTCGTGAGCTGTGGTGACAAGGCACTTGCGCGCGCTGAGTTCCATCGGAGAGACCGAGAACAGCATTGAAACCTGAGTGCCGTCTTTGTCGGGGAAGTCGAACTCCTGGCTGACGATCTGACCGTCGCGCGCGAGCAAGTCATAGATTTTTTTCAAGGTCTCCGTAGGCGCGAATCGTTCAGGCGAAGAACCGATAATACTTTGCTTGCTACTTAATCCATAGAAACGCTGAAAGGCTTGATTGACGTCTACATAAGTGCCGCTTTGCGCATCAACGACTGACATCGGATCGAAGCTTTGATCGAAAATCTCGCGCATCATCGCTTCATTGTCGCGCAGCTTGCGCTCGATTTCTTTGATTGCGCTGATGTCACGCCCAAACGCAACGATACATTTCTCGCCGTCCATGTCGGCTAGAATGAGGGAAGTTAGGTAGGGGTGGATGGTCCCGTCGCGATGGCGAAAGTCGATTGCCATGTCGCGGATGATGCCGTTCTCGCGCAGCCTCGGCAGCATCTCCTTCAAGGCACTACGATCAAGCAAATTGATTTCAAGTGGAGTACGCCCGATCGCGCCCTTGGCATCGAAGTGGGCGGCGAATTCGCGGTTGACTGAGATATAGCGGCCGTCCGAATAGCGATTGACTGTGATCACGTCGGGGGCATACTCGATGAGGCGTTTGAGCGTCCCCTCGCTTTGCCGCGCACGGCGTTCAGCAGCAGCGAGTTCGCCAATCTTGGCCTCGAGGGTACGACGCGCCGCTTCCGTATCGCGCCGGTAGCGCTCACTGAGTTCGCGGCCTGAAATCGCGGCTGCAATCGCGACCATCAGGATGAACCAATCCACCGGACTCGCCGGCCAGTAAAGCGCGAGCCAGGTGAATGAGGCCACGCTGACCGCACAGAGAGAGCCGAGCCAGCGGCGGCTGCATTCGCAAATCACCGCGTTCACCATCACGACGCCCATGACCATTTCGAGGAATAGCTCGATTTCGCCGGTGTGCCGATCGATTGCTGCACAAGACAAGAGGAAAGAAATCCAGGTGAGCAAAGTCACCATGCGCCAGCGAAGCTGCATCCATCGCCAGCGAAGGGTCACGACCAGAGCCGCGCCGAGCAGAACATTAAAGATGGCGAGCCCCAATACGATGCCTGACTGGCGCAACGGCGAGTGTGCGAAGATTGTAGCGAGCCATACCGACTGGCCGGTTATAAGAAAAACTCCGGCGGTCAAAAGCAGCGCCCAAGGTGCCTTGGCAGCAGCCAACGCGGAGTCAGCCTGAGTTCCAGAATGGGACATGCTCGGATGGTTCAGCACAATATGGGACCAACCTCCTGCCAGGGAATTCTCAAAGGACCGTGTGGCAAAATCAAGTCTCAACTATCTCAACACTGTCAAAGCCATTCTTATTCGCCGCGCGTTCTCTCCTTTCCCAAGCTTGTGCAAGACGATGAACCAACGGTGGGAATCATTCTAAGGCCAGGAGCAAACGTGGGGCCGCTGCCGTGCTGACGGCCGCCGTTGCCTTGAACAGATGCGATCTGAATCAAAGCAAAGGCGATTCTATCTGTCGAACCAGGTAATTGATTTCGGCTTGGCCGCGGCTCGGCGCTACAGTCTCTCAGAGCAGCGCCGGGTATTCAGGTTTGTAGCTTTGCGACTGAATGAAGGCGGCGATGTCTTTCGGCTGAGCGGCCCGGCCAAGCCCGCGCTTGAAGATGACTTCCGCCACCCGTTGTGCCGCGTACAACTCAGTCTTCAGTATCGTGGATTGAGGCGGATAAATGAGTCCCACATCCAGTTCGGCCTCCGTCACCTGATCCGCAACGGCGCGCGCAGCAGCGATAAACATCTCGTCGGTAATGCGCTTGGCGCTGGCCGCATAGACCGCCATTCCAATGGCCGGGAAGATATAGACATTGTTTCCTTGTCCCGGCACCATGGTGCGATCACCGATACGCACTGGCCGGAACGGGCTGCCGCTGGCAAAGACTGCTCGCCCGTCCGACCAGCGGTAAGCTTCCTCCGCGGTGCACTCGGAATGTGATGTCGGATTCGAATAAGGGAAGATAATCGGGCGCAGGTTGATTCGGGCCATGGCCTCGATCACTGTTTGATTGAACGCTTTGGCTACGGTGCTCACTCCGATGATCGCGGTCGGCTTGAGCGCCTCGATTGCCTCCGCAAAATCCTTGATTGGCGCGTGATCGTGCGCATAGGGCTTCTGGAAATCAGCGAGATCACTGCGGGTCGATTCCAGCAATCCATGAATATCGAATAGCCAGGTTCGCGCGCTGGCCTTTTCCGGCGGGATTCCTTCCAGCGCGATTGCTTCCGTCAGAAGGTCTGCAATTCCGATTCCTGCTGAACCTGCCCCGAGGAATAGAAATCTCTGCTCGGCAAGCTTTCCGCCGGTGATGCGCAGTGCACCGAGAATCCCGGCAAGCGCCACCGCCGCGGTGCCCTGGATGTCATCATTGAAGCAGCAAACCTTCTCGCGATACCGAGCGAGGAGCCGTACTGCGTCAACCCCGGCCCAATCCTCAAACTGGATACAGCAGTTAGGAAACTCCGCCTGGACCGCATTTACGAACTCATCGGCAAACTCATCCAATTGAGAAATGTTCGGACGGGTTTGTCTCAGGCCGAGATAAAGCGGATCGCGAAGAAGCGTCTCGTTGCTGGTGCCGCAATCCATCAGAACAGGAAGAGTGTACTGAGGTGGCACGCCTGCGCAGGCCGTGTATAAGGACAGCTTTCCAATCGGAATGCCCATGCCGTTGGCCCCCAAATCGCCCAGGCCGAGAATACGCTGGCCGCTGGTGACTACGATAAAACGCACGTCGCGTTGGGGCCAGTTGCGGAGAATCTCGCGCACGTGCCCTTTGCGGTTGATTCCAACGTACAGGCCTTTGGGGCGGCGGATAATGTGTCCAAACTGCAAGCACGCTTCGCCGACGGTCGGTGTATAAACCAACGGGAGAAATTGCGCGGGATTGGACATCAGCAGGCGATAGAAGAGAACTTCGTCCATATCCTGCAACTGGGAAAGGAAGATATACTTCTCGAGATCAGTCGGCTTCTGTCCAAGCTGAAGCAATACCCGTTGGATCTGAGTATCTTCGCTATCGATTCCTTCAGGAACTAGTCCGGCAAGTCCCAGACCCTCGCGTTCAGCCTCACTGAATGCAGTTGATTTGTTCAGGCGAGGGTCGCGCAATAAGGATATTCCGCGCAATGTCGTGGCCATAATTTCTTCCCTTTCTCGTAAACTCTACCGCTTATTCGCAATTCAGACGGCATAGTCCCAGTTCTTGATATCGTCGCATGGCCCGTCATTGATTTCAGGCCAGTTCAGGCCTGCTTTGCGATTTCCTGACCGTTTGCCATTTGCGCCCTGCCCAGTTAAATAGCGTCCAACAATAGATTCAATAAGGGGCGCCGCAAAATCGCAGGCGGCTCAAGCGATGGTGAAATTCGGTCTGCTCTACAATACTGATTATTATCCCGAAGTTCATGGCTCTCCCTCGCGCTATTACGCGGAGATTCTTGAACAAACCGAACTGGCGGAAGAGCTGGGCTATCACGCGGTCTGGTTCGGCGAGCATCACTATTCCGGTTATTCGTTCGGGTCGCCGCCAGTGATTGCGATGGCCGCGGCGGCACGTACCAAACGAATCAAGCTCGGGACAGGTGTGTCGGTCGTTCCCCTGAATCATCCGCTACGCCTTGCGGAAGAGTATGCGATGCTTGACGTGTTGAGCGAGGGCCGTCTCGAATATGGCGTCGGCCGCGGCTTCCTGAACTATTCCTATCTCGTTTTCGGTGTCAACCCTGACGAGAGTCACGCGCGCTATCGCGAAG
>DATJUF010000163.1:0-8766 GCA_035502655.1 Binataceae bacterium (SeqCode) | reverse complement strand
CCGTTATACTCGCCAAGTGCTCCTGATACTGCTGCATATCCGGGATAGGGAGAATAATGACTTTGGGTCCACTCCCAAACATCTCCGAACATTTGAGACACCGGAACACCGGCGTCGCTCTCACTGATGGGCACGGGATGGAAGGTTCGATGCTCAACAAAATTACCCCTGACAGGCAGTTGGACTGTCGCGACTTCCCATTCGGCCTCGGTCGGTAATCGCGCCTCGGCCCAGCGTGCGTAGGCGTCGGCTTCATAATAGCCGACATGACAAACGGGTTCCGCTTCCAGCACCGCTTGCATGCCGGCGAGCGTCATCGTCCACCATGTGCCATCGCGCTGCTCCCAATAGAGCGGGGCGCGCCATCCTTCGCGTTGGACCGTGTCCCACCCCATCGATAGCCACAGGTCCGGCCGTTCATAACCTCCGTCAGCCATGAAGGCCAGATACTCTCCATTTGTGATGAGGCGTGACGCCAGCTCAAAGGGTTCGACAAAACTCCGATGACGGGGAGACTCATTATCGAAGGCAAACCCCTGGCCGTCGTGGCCGATCCAGTAAACCCCTTCGCCAAAGCCTACCCACCGGATAGGAGCGACTGCGCGAGTATCTTTCGAGCTCTCGGCGATCACATACGCAGGCCGCAAAGGATTGCAGGCGAAGTTGTACTTCACATCGGTCAAAAGCAACTCTTGATGCTGTTGCTCATGATGCAAGCCCAATTCGATTATCGGCGCCCAGCGCTCGAACTTTTCGCCCTGCAAATCTATTAACAGGCCGGTCATATGCTGGTCTACATAGGCTCGATAACGATAGACTTCCTCAACGGTCGGACGTGAAAGCAGTCCCCGCTTAGGCCGGCAATGCCGCGCACCAGCCGCCACATAGTAGGAATTGAAGAGATACGCATAGGAGGCATCGAACGGTCGATAGGCCGGAGACGCTGATGCGAGAATAAAGGTTTCGAAAAACCAACTCACATGCGCCAGATGCCACTTCGGGGGGCTCACGTCTGGAATAGCCTGGATGACGTAATCTTCTGTAACCAAAGGCTGACAGAGCTGTTCGGTAAACTGTCGCACCTGATGGTAACGCTCAACGAGAGTCTCCGGGTTGGCAGTTTCACTGAGACTAGGGAGGACGGCTACGTGATCGGTACTGTGAGTCATCGGCACGTTCCTGTTCTCTTCAACAATGGAAACTTGGGGGCAACTTTGCGGTCGTCTCCGCTTATATACTGGCTAACGCCCTCGGAGACATCGATTCTTTATCAGCCAGCCGGCTCGGCTCCGCAAATTCCTGATTCTCGCACGAGCTCCGGCAGCTGCCCAAAGCTGTCGATCACACAGTCTGGGGCGCACTGCAACAGTGTTTCCGGTGTGCCAAAGCCGTAAGTAACGGCGCAAGTCATGGTGCCAGCCTCTTTCCCGGCCAAGATGTCAGCAGGAGTATCGCCGACCATCAGAGCGTGCGCCGGCTTACAGTGTAATGCGGCCAGGGCTGCAATTATGGTGTCGGGGGCCGGCTTGAGCCGCAGCTTGTAAGTACCGCCTTGGATATGCTGAAAAAAAGGCAAAAGGGCGAGCCGCTGCAAGACCATTTCCGCCTGCTCTGACTCTTTCGTGGTAACGACACCGAGCCTGAATGCGGATAAGGCTTGTAAGCTCAGGATCACCCCAGGGTAGAGCCGGGTCAGACGCGCATTCCGGCGGCGATACATTTGCCGATATACCGTTAGAAACGCGCTGTGCAGCGACGGAGACAATCTCCCCCTGAGCTCGCCAATCATTTCAGCAATTGGCTTGCCGATATGTTGGGCAATCATCGCGGCGCTAGGCGGGATTCCGCCAAAGACACTCTGCCAGGCGTGCTGAAAAGCCGCGGCTATATCCTCTCGAGAATCGGCCAGCGTGCCATCCAAGTCACACAGTATCGTAGTGATGGCCATATCTCGTCCTCTCGCTGCAGCCACAATCGATCAGGTGACGGAAGCGGCGATTTCTGGGCCGGTAAAAGTTTCAGCAGCAGGTCGCATGAAGGCAGCATAGGGTCATAGAACGGCTGGTCCAGCACGTTCTAAAATCAGAGCGATATGCGCAACGCCATCTTCTATCTCACCTACAATGGAGTCTACAACTTTACTAATGGCATCGGCACGCAAACACAACTCCTCATCAGCGGCCTAGAGGCACTGCGGGAGAGGCTGACCGAGAGCTATAGTTCAATCGACCTTCATGTGGTCTGCCCGGCGCCTGACGCGAATACGTGGGGTTATGATCCCGCGTTCTATCAGCGACAGCAAGAACGCCTTACGCGGCTCGGTGGGTACGTGCATCCAATTCCATACAGGCAGCATCCCAACCAGGACCTCTGGGAAATCCCTTCGTGGGAGGCGCTTTGTCAAAATGTTGCACCGCTCTTGCATACGCAGACAGCAGCCTACGGCCGGTCGCTGATCATTTGTGTGGACCAACCATGGTTGCAAACGCCTTATGCTCTCAGAATCGATCAGAGCTTAACGTCTTCGCATCAGATCGATATTCTCCTGGTCCTCTTCAGTACGACCTTTGTCCGCCATTGGGGAACGCCTGACGCGACCGAGTTCGCCTGGGAACAACACGGGCTTGAGGCGTCGCGGCCTGGTTCGCGGATAGCGCTGGCCGAGATCTGTCCGTCTTTTACTAGTCACCTTAAGACGAACTTCCGGCTGCCGGCACCACAATTCGCGCCTTACACTTCGAGCATCCTTTTGGATGATCCCACCTTTGCTTTAGAGGACGAAATAGCCGTCCGGACAACCCTAGAAGCCTACGGCGTCCCCCTCGATGCAGACCTAATTTTAGCATTCGGCAGGGCTGCGCCGCTCAAAGGGTTTGAGCAGTTGATTCCCGCTCTTGCACCACTGCGTGAACGGATTCATTTCGTACTTATCTCTGTACCCTTCCTTAATCACGATCCACAACAACGGGTGTATGATGAACTGCTACGACAGCATCGAATAAGGGCTACTCACATCAAACGATTTTCACGCGATTTACCCCGGGCGCTATGTCAATGGCCCCGAACAAAAATAGTAGCAATTCCCTCTCGGCATGAAACCTTTTCCAACATCCCGCTTGAAGTCGCGCTATGGGCTCGGGAAAGGGGGCCGGTCGTGGTGACCTCGGCTGCCGGTGGATTCGTCGATCAGATCGAACCAGGTATCACAGGATTTTTTATCGATATTTTATCTTGCGAACAAATCACCCAGACGCTGCGACTGGTGCTGGATCTCTCTGCTGAGTCCCAAGCGGCCATTCGGCAGCGGGCGTATCAACGGGTCGTAAGGCTCTACGACTTTAAACAAAACTTTCCAGTTACTCTCCAATGGTTTTGGAATAGCACGGCTGAACCAGCCAGGCAGCGCAGCTAACACAAATCATGAAGCCGCCGGGAATCCCGGGCGCATGATAGTGGAAAGGCTTTTATCACTAAGCTTGCTGGCTACAGTCAACTTCCGAGGGAAATTGAGCGGGCTGGCCATCTGGCTCCAGGATGGAATTTAGACGCTGGCAGAGTTCGATGATCTCATCGGCATCGCCAGGAAACCAGGCGTGCATCCACATCGGACGCTCAAAAAAAGCCTGCGGCGGCCGATCCGGGCGTCGAATGGCAATGCGCATCACCAAGCCGCTGGCGTTGATGAAACTCACCTCGTCGAGCAAACGCCCGGGCGCGGCAAACCCGATCGCGATCGGGCATAACGCTGAGATACCCGGCAGTGAGGCTGCAACACCTCTCAGGCAAAAGGCTTGAGTTCGTGCTTGTACCTCTGACGGCAACGCTAGCAACACAGTGCGCATCGTGAGGCCGGAAAACACCGTATCATCAACCACGGCGAGGGAGGATATCCCATCTAGGGGCGGCAACTGCTCCGCTAAAGGAATCGCAATCGTTGTCACCACGTTGTACCCGCCGACACCATCTTCTTCGCGGGTGATGTCCACGCGTGAGACCTTTGGGAACCAGCCGGTGCGTGCATGTAGCTGTCGTGCGACACGTTCGCCGGCGCGCCCGATGCCGATTGCCAGCGCAAAGGGGGCGTGACTGTCGGCTACTAGTGCGGCGATTTGCGATTCTAGTGTAAGCGGCACCGCGCGCATGGGATTCCGGCATACAGCCCCGAACAGATCACGTACAAGATGTCCCGCCCGCGACGCCTGTCCATGGCGCCTCAAGATGTACTCGCTCAGATCGTCATGAATATATAAAATCTTCGGGGTAGGCGCGGCGTATGGATCAGTATTACCCATAGCTCTCGTTCCTTTGCTGCAGCGGAATACTTGACTCTATCCTTCACCGCTCGGTTATCAACTGCTATCGGTTTTGTCCAGAAGTTTGATAGGATGCGGCTGATGAAAAAGATCGTCGTAGTAATACCAAGCTATAACAATCGGCGATGGTATAAACGCAATCTCTCATCTGTTCTTGCCCAGGATTATGATGCGTTCCGCGTAATCTATATCGATGACTGCTCTTTGGATGCTACAGGCGAACTGGTGAGGCAGTTCATTGCAGACCACAATTCATATGATGTAATCAATTTGATACGCAATGCTTTCCGTACGGGAGCCTTGGAAAATCTATATAATGCGATTCACTCCTGCGCTGATGACGAGATCGTAATTCTTCTGGATGGTGATGACTGGTTTGCTAACAACCGCGTTGTTGGAAAAGTCGATGAGGTTTATACTAGGACAAATTGTTGGATGACCTACGGTCAGTATCGATCATGGCCGGATAATATGTCCGGATTTTCAGCGGAAATGCCCGCTGATATTATAGAAGCTAATAGCTTTCGTCGCAATGAATGGCGCTCCTCACATCTTCGTAGCTTCTACGCATGGTTGTTTAAACTGATTAAAAGAGAAGATTTGCTGAATCCAGATGGCACCTTCTACCAGATGGCCTGGGACCAAGCGATCATGTTCCCTATGCTCGAAATGTCGGGTTATCACGCTAAATTCCTCTCAGAGGTACTGTATGTCTATAATGCGGCGAATCCAATCAATGACCACAAGGTCGATCGCCATTTACAACGAACGCTTGAAACTAAGATCCGCGGGCAGACTCCATATGCCCGCCTTTATCAACCGGCTCCGGACCGTCCAATCGCCTCCTTGATACCTGACGCTCTCTGACTATTCGCGGTCTTTGTCCAAAGCCGGACCATCATAGTAATAGTCTTGCCGGCATGCTTTCATCAAGGCGCGCATGTCTTGCCGTAGTTCCTCCAGCGTTGGACGTCCGACAAACCACCAACCGTCATAAATCGCGTGAATCGTCAGATCGGGAGCCAGCGAAAAGGTATACGGGAGAGCCACGAGCCCATATTTAAAATCCGGGGCGGTGACTTCCACGATCTCGAGCTGGCGAATCACCTCACGCTTGTGATCACTGAGAAACGTGTACGTCGCCGCGAGTCCATCGCGGAAGGCCGCGCTCACTTCCGGCGGATCGGTGCTGACAACGGCCAGCTTACAGTAGTTGACGGCCAAGTCCTTCTGCAATTCAACAAAGCGCCGCAACTGCAGCGCACATTTAGGTCACCAATAGCCTCGATAGAAACTTAAGATTAGCGGGAAGCCATTTGCCAACTCAGACAACTTGGTCAATTGTTGCCGATGATCAGGGAGCGTTAAATCCGCAAATCGCTTGCCGACAACGAGATCAGAATGCATAATCCAACTCCTTCCGTGGAGATGGTTCATAGCGCCGGACGATTTTCTATGATGGTCGAAATAACGCTACAAGAAAACGTCGGCGATCGTCAAGCCAGGTACGGTGTAGAACAAGATTTGCCTTATAGCCCAAGTCACGTACTTCGTCCTCGCTATACTTGTATGAACTTTCCGTATGTATAGTTTCATCCTGGTCAAATGACATTGTTCGTTCGATCTGAGTAATCGGCACGTCCTGGGCGAGCCGGCTTCGGAGATGCATCTCAATACATCCGCGTTCCGAATTATACTGGGCAAGATGCGCGAAGCTTTGAGGGTTGAACATCCCTCCAAGTTCTGAATTAATTCGCCGAAGGACATTCAGGTTGAAGGCAGCTGTGACACCTCGGGCATCGTTGTAAGCAGGGACGAGAATTGCCGGAGATTTTTTGAGATCGATACCCAGAAGAAAGACGTCGTCAGGGCCGAGAATGGCGGCCGTGCGCCTGAGGAACCCGACACTTTCAGCAGGCGTGAAATTCCCTAAAGTGGATCCCAAAAAGGCCACGGCCTTCTTCTCCAGTTGTAACGCCCGGATGGCCTCAGGGTTGTCCGCGAAATCGGTATGCATGGCACAAATCTCGATATGAGTATATTCGTCAAGTAACCGGTTGGCCGTGTCTCGTAAAACTCCTCGGGAAATGTCGATCGGGCAATAACGGAACGCACTCCCCGTACGCTCATATTCCGCGAGCAGATAACGGGTCTTGGTGGCGCTCCCGGAGCCAAACTCCACTAATGGCAGATGCCCAATCTCAGCATGTATCTCAGCAGCATAGGTACTGAGAATTTCCAGTTCCGAGCGGTAGAGATAGTATTCGGGCAGTGCGCAAATCTGTTCATATAACTTGGCGCCGCGCTCGTCATAGAAGTATTTCGGCGGCAACCATTTTTGTTCAGCGCTTAAGCCAAGAGCGACATCCCGCGCGAAGCTGCGCCGATGCCACTCCACATCCATATCGTAAAGCTTGAATCGATTGTGGTTAACGGCCTCGGTCTCCATGGTTGTCTCTTGATTATGACCTCATACGTGTTGGCCGGTATTTTGGGGTTGGCCTGTTCAACCGGGCAATATTTCAAAAATCTGTTAGCTCGCGACGTACTGAATTTCTTTTATCCCGGCATAAGATAAAGTCGTCAAGCAGCAAACATGGGACCAAGTTCGTTGAGTGGTAGTGGTCGGGTACATAGGCAGCGAGCGCGCAATCTACTGAGGAGCGCCAGCAGATCTTTACTTCTGCTTCGTGATCGAATCGGCACCGCATGTATCGTCTATGCGAGGGCCAATACTGTCACGTCCGCAGGCCCTGCGGATTGCATCGCATATGTAACCGCCGCAAACAAAGCAACCAATCCGGCTTGAGCTAACTACGGCTCTGCCGTTAGTTCTTGAACTGGCCTGGTATAACCGAGCGGAACTCGGTGGCCCGCATTAATTGCGAAACATTTGCGAAATCATGCCGATCCTAAACAATCTGGAACGGTTGGTCAAGTATAATTTGGTTTGGTGGCTCACGCTCGTGTGAACTACGCATTGACGACGATACCCGTCGATCTCCAAATTTCAGCTCCCAACGGATGTCCTGCTCTTCCGCCTAATATTGATTTCGGTGCTATCAACTGGCGAGTGACTTCGGTTGCGACCAAACCAGAATCGTCACGAAGTCGCGCTGTGGAACATTTGGCTGTCGTCTGGCAGACGATAAACTGAGCTGGAAGTTCAAATTCTGTCCGGACCACACCTCAGTCTCTAACTATTGAAACATTGGAGAATCGGCAGGTGAGCCAATAGAGTAGTCACGGCAACATTGCCCACGCCCGGAACGCTGCGCAGCAGGCGGGCCTTTTCCGACCACAACGGAGAGCGCCGGATCGCCTGTTCCAGGGCGCCATCGAGCTCGGCGAGCTGTTTGCGCAGCCAGCGGATGTGCGCGGCAATACCGCGGTAAGACCTGTCGCGGTGCGGCTACGGCGATTGCTTTCAGCCGTGACCATTTCGATAATCTGCCGACGCCGTGCGACCAGCGCCATCAGTTCTCGGCTCTGCGCATCAGGCAAGGGCCGAGTATGCGGCTGGATCAGTTCGGCGAAATGGGCCAAGACCTGCGCATCGATCGCATCAGTCTTTGCCAATCGGCCAGTGGCACGCGCAAAGTCGCGAACGTGGCGCGGATTGACCGCGGGCGCGCGGCGGCTTATAGAGCCTCCACCAGCGCCGGTGTGCTCTTGTGCCAGGGCGTACCTGCGACCCAGTCCCGATCCTGGATGCGCGTAAGCTCGTTGGGTCCTACACCAACCGAGATTTCTCTGGACGTCTGTTGCGGGATAGTCGAGGCCGAGTCCGTTCGGCAGGGAAGGTGGCCGCGCTGCACGCGGTCAGAGACTTCTACCAACACCTCGACGCTGCCGCGGCGGGTAATTAGCCTTGCACGCTTTCCATCGGCAACACCGAGGCTCTGGGCCATCATCGTCGGTATATACGAGGATCCTTTCTTCCCGAAATTGCCGGTCAGCAGCATGAGCAGTTTGTGAAGATAGGACACGAGCATGGAATGCTGTTGCTGCCGGTGGAAAACTGACCCAGCCCGGCGCGGGCTACTTCCGTAATGGAGGGCCCTATGCTGATGGCGGAGGGAGCGGTGGAGATCTGGGTTCTGAGCCGGCCAGGGAAGAGCATTCGGGAGATCGCCCGCATGCTCGAGGTTTCACGCAATAGCGTCCGGCGTTACCTGCGCCGCGAGGGGCTGCCGCGCTATCAGCGTCAAGCGCGGCCAAGCAAGCTGGATGCTTATAAGCGCTATCTCGAGGAGCCCGTAACTGCGGCCGCGCCGGAATGGATTCCGGCGACGGTGCTGCTGCGTGAGCTGCGCGTCCACGCGGCCACCGGCGAGATTCGCCTGGTGCGCCTGGAGTTGGAACGCGAACGGCTGCAGCCGCTGCCAACTCCCTGGTGCGGAGCGATTATCGCCGCGCGCGACCAGCGGGCCCCACCATTGCCATCCGGCTA
>DATJUF010000162.1:0-3614 GCA_035502655.1 Binataceae bacterium (SeqCode) | reverse complement strand
ACGGGCCGGCCGGCGCGGATTCGTGATTATCGACCCCCGCCGCCCGATGAAATACCTGTCGGGCCATCTACCGCGCGCGATCAACTTGCCGGCTTATCTAGCCTTCGGTGCCGAAGGTGGATTGCTGCCCCCTGAGCAACTCGCCTCGTGGATTGGGCAGAGCGGCCTCGGCGACGATTATGTACCTATAATCTACGACTCGCCCGAAGGCCAGAATGCCGCGATGACAGCCTGGATTCTGGAATATCTTGGGCGCGACGACGTTCATGTGATGGCGGCCTTCTTTGAGCATTGGAAGCAGGAAGGGCGCGAGGTGTTCTACCGGCCTGTCGAAGGCAAGGCGGCGAGTTTTAGCTGGCGTGAAAATTCCTCGATACGGGCGAGCTTGAACGAAGTGCGGGAAGCTCGCGGTGTGCAACTCGCCGATTTCCGCAGCCGTGAGGAATTCATCGGTGAACGCGACCTGGATAACTATCCCGGCCATATTCCTGGGGCGGTCAACGTCGTATGGCGTGACTTGGCGAATCCACCGGCTGATCTGCTTAAGCCATCAGATGAATTGACGCGGCTGATCGAAAGCGCAGGACTGCAAAAGGATCGGCCAGTAGTTGCCTATTGCCGGAGCGGCCCGCGAGCGGCTCTCGGCTATCTAGCGCTCAGGCAACTCGGTTACGACGTGCGGCTGTTTGATGGCTCGTGGGCGCAATGGGCGCGAGCGCGTCTGCCGGCTGCCAGGGAGTGACGCTGCCAGCGAGAGTTATCGACGGGTTCCTTGGTCTCCTCGAACCGGCTCGCCTTCCTTAGAGGTGTCGTTGACAACCCAGCGGCGTGGCCGGAGAATTATCACGATGGCTCGTATTACAGTTGAAGATTGCCTTGAACACATCAACAACCGCTTCGAGTTGGTGCTCGGCGGTGCGCGTCGCGCGAAGCAATTGCTCAAGGGCGCTCGTCCGTTGGTCGAATCCGACAATAAGGAAGTCGTAACCGCGTTGCGCGAGATCGCAGCAGGCAAGGTCAAGGTAGTCGAGCCGGAAGAGCATTAAGGCGGGTGCTTCCGCCCCGGCTGATTACTCTCTGTCTATCGCTGATACTAAATGGCGCAGAAAGAAAGGGCCATTACGACAGTCAGCAGTGAAAGCTTCTGAACCGGCATCGCAAGACTGGCGTTCACGACAGGATCTTGCTTTGCCAGTAGATGGATATAGGTTGGCTAAGAAAGCCTCAAAAAATCGTTCAACGATTCGGTCGCGGCCAATCGCCACTCGGCCGGTGAAGGCCCTCCGGGGCGAAGAGCCGATAGAAGCCGAGGCCGAATTAATCGGCGAGGAATTGGCGCCGGCATCGTTGATTGATTCAGCGGCTGAATCGGCGGTCGCAAGCAGCGATAATCCGGACTTGTCGCTGCCGCTCGGATTCGATCAAGAGCACCTGGGCAGCCACGACGTTGCCGATCATGAAGAGCGTGCGAGGAGCGATGACGCTGCTGGCGATACGGCTGAGACTAACGGCTCGCTGGTGCCGCTTGACGCGCTAAGCCGTTACCTTACAGAAATCCGCCGATTCCCCTTGCTCTCGCGCGAAGAGGAGGCGGCTATCGCCAGGCGCTACGCCAAATACCACGATCCTGCTGACGCCTACCGGCTGGTGACCGCGAATCTGCGTCTGGTAGTCAAAATTGCGAATGAATTCGCGCGTGCCACCCGTAACCTGCTCGACTTGGTACAGGAAGGCAATGTCGGCCTGATGGAAGCCGTCAAGCATTTTAATCCTGAAGTCGGGATTCGCTTCCCTTCGTATGCCGTATGGTGGGTGCGCGCGTATATCTACCGGTTCCTGATCAATAACTGGCGGTTGGTCAAAATCGGCACGACGCAAGCCCAGCGCAAGCTGTTCTTCAATCTCAAAAAGGAGACGGAACGGCTGGAGGCTGAAGGTTTCACCCCTCAGCCGAAGTTGCTGGCGCAGCGCATGGGGGTCAAAGAGAGCGAGGTCCGGGAGATGCAGGAGCGGATGGCACAGAGCGAGATCTCGCTCGACCAGCCTACACAGATCTCTGGCGACGACGATAGCGGCGGCAACCTGCTCGATGCACTCCCCGACGCCTCCTACAATCCCGAAGAAGCAACCGCACGCTCGGAATGGCGCGATTTTGCCAAGGCTCAGGTCGAGGAGTTCGAACGCACCCTCGATGGCAAGGATCTTGAGATATTTCAGAGCCGGCTGCTCTCGGAAGAGCCGCCTACGCTTCAGGAAATCGGCGCGAGGTATGGAATCAGCCGCGAACGCGTGCGGCAAATTGAGAGTGGCCTCAAGCGCCGCTTCAAAGCTTTTTTGCAATCCCACGCCAGCGATATCGACCGCGCTGACACCTGACTACAGCCGCATCGCTAACCTGTGGTGGCCCCATTTCGTGCAGTCGCAAGATCGATCACGAAGTGTGGCTTGCTCTCGCGCTTGTTTCGCGGGACGATCAAGATGAAACTGTTCGGCGCGGCAACGGCGTACGATGCGTGCTGTGAGAATAGCCTGTCACTTCAAGCCGAACGGGCGTTAGTGGCCATCAAGTTGCCGTCGGCACGATAAGAATAACCGGAGCAGGACTTAATGCCTAAAAATCGCAGAGTCGCAAGTTTTCTCGTGGGCGGCTCGACTAATCGTAACGGCCCCGTCGACGACGGTAATGCTTTCCCCGAAAGCTTCGCAACAACCAGAATTGCCGATGCGATTAACTGGGCGCGTAAATTTTCTTTCTTCACCTATCCATTCGTGACTGCCTGTTGCGGAATGGAATATTTTTCAGTAGCGGGTCCGCGCTACGATATAGACCGCTTCGGCGCAGCGCTGCCGCGCTTCACACCGCGCCAGTCTGACTTATTGTTTGTCGTCGGAACGATCACCCAGCGCCAGGCGCCGGTTCTGCGGCGCGTCTATGAACAGATGGCCGAGCCGAAATGGGTAGTGTCGTTTGGCGCCTGTACCAGTTCGGGCGGCCCTTACGATAACTACGCAGTGTTGCAGGGCATCGATCGGATCGTGCCAGTTCATCTTTATATCCCGGGATGTCCACCACGGCCCGAAGCCGTGATTGATGGGCTGATGAAATTGCAGGAGCGCGTGCAACATGAGCGGCCCGGCAAGCCATGGCCGGGCCTCAAGCTTCATGGCAGCGGGCGGAAACTTGAGTAATCCAGTTAAGACCGTCCGCGTGACGGTAGATGACAATATCCTTGAGGTTCCTGAAGGCGGGAACTTGCTCCAGGCGATGCTCGACGCGGGCCTCGATATTCCCCATTACTGTTATCACCCCAAGCTTAGCATCGATGGCAGTTGCCGCCTTTGCCAGGTGCGTATTGAGGGTGTGCCGAAGCTGCAAATCTCCTGCAATACGAAGGTTCGCGACGGCATGGTTGTGCATGTCAGTGAGCCTGAAGTTCAGCTCAATCGCCGCGGCGTCCTGGAGATGCTGCTGCTGAACCATCCGTTGGACTGCCCGATTTGTGACAAGGCGGGCGAATGCTGGCTCCAGAACTATTCGATGCGCTTCGGCAGCCATTTCTCGCGCGTGCACGACCCACGCCGCAAGCATGGGAAGCGGCTGGATATCGGGGAGC
>DATJUF010000161.1:0-13993 GCA_035502655.1 Binataceae bacterium (SeqCode) | reverse complement strand
ATATGGCCGCCACTTGCGCAGCAATAGCCAATTGTGCTCATTAACTTTTACGCAGGTGAGATTGGGCCGGACTACAACAATCGAAACGAGGTGTCCACGTCATGAAAGCTATGGTCTTGGAAGAAATCGGCAAACCGATGGTGGTAAAGGACTGGCCCGAACCGAAATGTCCTCCCGACGGCGCGATCGTGCGCGTCGAAGGCAGCGGCATTTGCCGCTCGGACTGGCATTTGTGGCAGGGCGACTGGGGCTGGATTGGTTTCAAGCCGCATTTGCCTGCCATCCTGGGACATGAATTCGCCGGCGTGGTCGAAGAGGTAGGCAAGGAAGTCGAGACGCTCAAGACCGGCACCCGCGTAGTGGTCCCGCTTGCCCAGGGCTGTGGCACCTGCGAAGATTGCCGTACGGGCCATTCGAACCAATGCATGAGCTCCGGCATGACGGGCTATGCGCGTTACGGCGTCCTCCATCATGCCGATTTCAACAACGTACCGCTTCCTGACAACATCGATTTCGTCGAGGCCTCCTCGATGGGATGCCGTTACGTGACCGCGTTTCATGGCATCCTCGACCAGGGACAGGTCAAGGCGGACGAATCTGTAGTGGTTTACGGATGCGGCGGAGTCGGGCTTTCCGCAATTCAGATCGCAGCGGCGATGGGCGCGCGGGTCATCGCGGTTGACCTCGACGATCGCAAACTGGAATTGGCAAAACAGGCCGGAGCCTCTGATGTCATCAATGGCAAGGCTACTGACCCAGTAAAAGCTGTGATGCAACTGACGCATGGTGGCGCCGATGTCAGCGTCGACGCGCTGGGTATCGCCGCCACCTGCCGTAATGCGGTCTCCAGCCTGCGCAAGCGCGGGCGGCACGTCCAGATTGGCCTGACGACGCAGGGCGAAAAGGGCGAAGTCGCGCTGCCGATTGATCAGATAGTATTCAAAGAAATCCAGTTTACCGGATCGCTGGCCATACAGTCCTTCCGTTATCCCGCGATGTTGAACATGGTCGAGCGTGGGCGGCTCGCTCCAAAGAAGCTCGTCACCGAGACGATTCCGATCGAAAAAGCCTTTGGCGTGATCGAGCAGATGTCCAAGTTCGAGAACGTCGGCATCAGCGTAATCAACCAGTTCTAGCAGTTAATAGAGCCGTATCCTCTTCTGGCTTTGGGAGAGGATGCGGCAGAACCAGAGCGCCGATCGGGCCGCGACATCGGCGCTAACGGCCGCCCTTTTTGGTTCGCGGCGGTGCAGTAGCCTCCAACATACCTACCATTTGACTACGCTGCCAGTGGCATTAACGACGGCTCGCCATGACATTATAATTGCTTTACGCCAAGCGTTATGGCATGGTTGCCAGCGCTATGAACTGGTCAAGCCGCTATCGCAACTCCGCCTCTTTGCTCATATTCGGAACAATCCTGATACTTGGCTTGGGCTTGAGCCCGGCGCCTTGCCTGGCGCAGACTGGAGGGTCCTCCTTCGGCAGCGCAATCGTCGATTACTTTGCCAACTGGTTTCCTCGCGTCACCCAAATCCAAAGCGAGCAACCCCATTGGATCACGCCGCTGGTCACCGTCACGCCACGCCTGGAAGAAGAGCTTCGCTACGATCAATATTGGGAGTCGCAGCGTTATGGTTCGACTATAGATAATTTCGGCGATAGCAAGGGGCTCGAGCTAATCCCGTTTCAGAATACGGAAATCATCCTCGGGATACCTGGCTGGGTTGCGCATAATGGCACGCAACGGCCCGGCGGCGACACCGACGGCTGGGCCGACGAGACTTTCCTAATTAAGTATCGCCTCCTGTCAGCCAATGAAGACAATGGCAACTATATCGTGACCGCGTTCATGGGCTTCAGCGCGCCCACCGGCGATGACGGCAACAGCAACAGGCACGGCGTCTTTACCCCGACTATCGCGGGCGGTAAAGGCTTTGGCAACTTCGATGTACAAGCGACGGCAGGAATCTCATTGCCGGACGGCGGCTTGCAGCGCCTCGGGATGCCGCTCGCGTGGAATACTGCTTTCCAGTACCACGTTTTCCATTATTTCTGGCCGGAGTTTGAAGTGAACTATACCTGGTGGCCGAACGGCGAACGTGAAGGCCAGACCCAGGTGTTTCTCACGCCCGGCCTGATGATCGGGAGAATTCCGATTCACAATCGCGTGGGCATTACCTTCGGCGCGGGCTATCAAGTGGCGGTTACTAAGAACCCAGCCTACAATCATGCAGTAATCGCGAGTGGACGAATACCTTTTTAGCTGGTTGGGCTGGTTGTCGTTCCGCCCTTCAGCGGAGGGCGCAGTATTAGTATCGGACAGGCGGCTTCACGAATTACATGCTCCGCCACGCTGCTGAGCAGGAGATGAGTGAGTCCGCTGCGGCCGTGTGTAGCCATCACGATCAAATCGACGGCGAGCTCCTTTGCCGTTCTAACGATATCGAGGTCCGGCAGGCCGCTCACTATACGGGTCTCGTAGCCCAGATCAGCAAGGGGGCATTGCTCTATCAGCTCTTCGAGACGCCCCCGTGCCACCTTCTCCCATATGGGATTGGCCTCTATGGGCAGTGGAACGTCCATATCTCTCGAAGGTATGCGGGTTACATGTAATATGTAAAGCAGCGCATTACTCTCTTTCGCGAGTGCGGCCGCGACGCGCAAAGTAGCAATCGCATATTCGTCGAAATCGATCGCGCAAAGGATCTTGCTATATCCAAGCATAGAAGGCCTCACAAACCGCCTAGGGAACGCGCCGTCGCCTGATCCAACGCCGCGTTGTCAACTGCGGCCCCGTACACAGCCGTAGCAAACCTTGCGTCATCTTCGGTGAAATGGCGCTGTGCGTCCTCGAGTTCAACTATGTCGGTGAGTCCGGTTTCATAGCGCTTTTGCGCAAGCTGCAATTCCACGCGAGAAGCGTACCGCGCCCGCTGGGCAAACTGTAGAGCCTTTATTGAATCCTGCCAATTGAAAAACGCCGTCTGCACCTGAAGAATTATCTGTTGGCGCAGGTCTTCGATCGCCGCTTCAATCGAATGCCGAGTGTAATCCGCTTCAGCCATCTGATCGCGCGTCAAAAAACTATTAAAGATCGGCCAGGTTATGAGAATGCCGGCATTGAAGTTGTTCGCCGTGGGCAAGCCAGTTCCCATACCTGCGTAACCCGCCACCGCATTCACTGTAGGGAAGTAGTCGCTTCTATACTCAGTTATGACGGCGCCCATTGCATTGGCCTGATCCTGCATCGCTTTGAGATCCGGCCGGGTCTGCATCGCTTGCGCAATCAGCGCTTTTAGATTGCCCTTGGCTTCCGAATAGCCAACAACCTTCGCTACGTGATAGGGCGGCGCAAGGTCGCTCAGGCCCATCGCATTGTCGAGACCCACCCGCGCGTCAGAATAGCTATTCCGTGCTTCCTCTAACCCCAGTTGCGACCGCTCAAGTTCGGCCTGTGTCACGTAAACATCAAGTTGCGGCCGCAATCCTGCCTTGGCCTTTGCCTGGGCTTCGTGCAGATGAAATTGGCGCTGCTGCACCGCTTGTTCGTAAACCCGGATAAGCTGTTGTGCTTGCAATACAGCGAAGTAACGCTGCGAAACTTCGAAGATCAGATCCAGCTCAGTTAGCTGCTGATCCGCAGCGGTGGCGGCAGCCTCCAACTGCCTTTGGCGGACGAATCCATGCCGGCGGCCGAAATCAAATAAAAACTGTGAAAGCGCGAGACCTCCCATATAGTTATTACTGGTGTCCCAACTCTGCGAGAAATCATCACTTGGCAAATTGTGATTTCTGCCGGTCATGCGCGGAAAGGCACCGTCCGCATCGTAGTATTCGGTATTGCCGATGCCATTGTCGGTGCTCCGCAAGTATTGCGCGGTGCCGAACAACTGTGGCCCCAGATATGACTTAGCCTCGCCAACTCTTTGTTGAGCGGCGCCGGTATTCGCTGCCGCTTCGATCATCTTCGGATGAATCGCCAGAGCAATCTTGATTGCTTGTTCCAGCGTCAACTCCTGGTCCGGCCTGATTAGCGGAACACTGGCAGGTGCAGCTATTAGTTTGGCTGAAGTTTGCAGCCTCGCTGGATCGGACATGGTGCCAGCGGCCTGCGTGATCGCAGGCAAAAATGCTACTGCGACCAATACCGGAAGAGATCTTATTGCCTGTCGCATGAATGAAGTAGACTCCGGACACGTAGTTCACTGCTTTGTAAGTGCCAGTCTAAGACTGCCTAAGATGCCTTGGCTGGCAGCTCGTTGGCCTTGGCGAATTGATAATTCACGCGCTGACCGGTGCTGAGCGTATTGCTATAAGTGGCAACGACGATTGAATGCGCGCTCAAGCCCGACGTGATTTCGACATAGTTGCCATCATTGATTCCGGTCGTAACGGGTGCGTCGGCAAGTTGCCCATCCTTCACCAGAAGCACATGTGCGTTCCGTCCAAGGCCATTTACTGCGGCTACTGGAAGTCTCAGCGCATTGGGATGATTAACTAGATCGAGTGTGACGTGTGCGTAACTTCGGGGATAAAGCACGTGACCAGGATTGGCTATATCCACTTCGGTCAGCATCGTCCGGGTGGCTAAATCCAGGGCGGTTGCATAGCGTGCGACCTTGCCATGGAAGACTCGCCCGGGAAACTCGTCGAAGCGCATCTCGGCGGGCATGCCACGCCGGATTAGAGGGTATGTGGCCTCAGGGACGTAAATATAAACGCGCAGCTTATCGATGTCAGCTAGTGTAAGGATCGGTCCACCGCCTCCTCGATGGCCACCGGCCCCTTCCGTTGCTCCGGGTGAAATCAGCGCCGAGGTCTCGTCGACGCCAATGTCTCCGCCGCCTGCGCGAATCAGCGCGCCGGGATCCGCAAACCGGCCTGTAATTACACCATTAAATGGAGCGACGAGTTTCGTGTAGCTCAACATAGTTGACAGAGTCTCAACCGCAGCTTGCGCCTCCTGATATTTGGCTAGCGCTATGTCCACGTCCTCCCGCGCAACCAGCCGCGGGTCACTCTGCTGAACTTGCCTCAGGCGTTGGTAGGTAATACGCGTGATCGTCAGCTTGGCTTGGGCCTGAGCCAGGTTGGAGCGAAGTTCCGGCACCTCGATTTCAGCCAGTACCTGTCCGGCTTTGACCATGTCACCCTTGTCGACACCTATCCATTTCAAGTAGCCAGTTACTTTTGAGTACAGTGCCGTTTCATAGAACCCAACTAGATCGCCAGGCAATTCGATGGTTTCGACCATATCAGCGCGTTGCGCCCGGATCACAGTTACAGTCGGTTCAACCGGAGTGGTCATCGGCTCCGCACGCCGGGCACAGCTACTCAGTAGCAACAGAATACCGGCAAGCGTTACTGCCGCGATAACGCGATGAAAGTTTGGACAATAGTTACTATTAGTCACTCTGCCACCCGGCTATAGAAGAACTCGTAAATGCAGGGAACGAGTACAAGCGTAAGTACGGTTGAAACCACTAGGCCGCCGACGGCCGCTCGAGCGAGGGGCGCCGAGGCTTCGGAGCCCTCGCCAAGTTGCAGGGCGATCGGCATGAGGCCGGCCACTGTCGCTAGCGCCGTCATCAGGATTGGCCGCATTCGTATGCGTGCGGATTCGACTACGGCGCGCCGCAACTCCTGGCCGTTCCGCCGGCGTTCATTGGCGAAGTCCACCAGCAGGATCGAGTTGGAAACTACTATACCGACCATCACGATGATGCCCATGAACGATTCGATGTTGAGCGTAGTGGTGGTCAGCCACAGTGTCCAGACGACGCCAATGAGGCCCATCGGAACAGCGAACATGATAATGAAGGGATCGAGAAAAGATTTGAACTGGGCAACCATCACCAGATAAAGCAACATGACTGCTAATGAAAGTCCAAAGCCAAAACTGGAAAAAGATTTCTGCATCGCCGCGACGGAACCGCGATAGCGTATCTTCACGCCTTTCGGCAACTGTGATTCGCTCAGTTTTTTTTGGATTGCCGCCTGCACGCCGCCTAAATCCTGAGTGCTCGGCGAAACGAGCAAATCAACCACTCGCTGAATATTGTAGTGATCAGCCTCGGAGGGATGGTACTGAGGCGTGATAGCCGCTACGTCGCGTAATAAGAGGCTTTGCGCATGTCCTGTTTCGTCCGCATAGCTGTGCACTGGGATGTTGAGCAAGGTTCCTAGCGCGGGAAAGCCCGTATCTGACTGCTTGTATTGAACAGTGAGGAAGTAATCATCATTGTTCTGGCGATCGATCCAGATCGATGGCGCTATATACAGATTCGAATTGAGCGCGGTGATGACGTCGGAAATAACGTCTTTCTGAGTCAGTCCGAGGCGGGCGGCCTTGACGCGATCGACTTTCACATCGAAGGCAGGATAGTCGGGTTCTTGAAGAACAAAGGTCTGCGCAACTCCCGGCAGGCCGCGGATGAGTTCCTGGGATTGATTCGCCGCTCGATAGAGGCTATCGAAATCCCGGCCCGCGAACTGAACATCAATCGGTGCTATCAAGCCAAAGTTTAGTACCGCGTCGATTATGCTACCAGATGAAAAGATAGTCCGCACCTCGGGAAGCTGCTGCGTCATCTCCTCCATTACACGGCGGGAATAGTATTTGGTGGGCCGGCGATGTCCGCTGTTTAGCTGAATCTGGATAAAGCCAGAATCTTCCGATGAGTTCGGCGAATAAATGGCTGAGATGCTCGGCGCCAAGCCGATATTCGACACGACCGTATCCAGTTCCGAGGGCGGAATGACTTGCCGTACGATACCTTCGATTTTACGCGCTATCTGCGTTGTAAGCTCGATGCGGGTTCCTGCCGGAGCGCGAAAATTGATCGTGAAGGTTCCCGCATCGGTTTCAGGAAACAGTTCCGTACCAAGTAGCGGGTATAGCGCCATACTTCCGGCAAACAGAATAGTCACTGCACCGATAACAATAAACTTATGATTCAAGGCCCGCTCGAGATAGCGTTCGTAGCTGGCGGCCAGCCGTTCATAGGAACGGTTGAAAATGGCAAATGGACCGTGGCCTTCCGTATGCTCTGCAGCGGTTGCATCAGCCGCAGTCAGGAAACGTGCGCAGAAAATCGGTATGATGCTCATCGCCATTAGGTAGGAGGCCCCCATCGAGAGCACTACGGCGAGCGCGAGCGCGCCGAATAGATACTTGGATACACCGGACAAAAACATTACCGGAACGAAGACGATGCAAGTGGTGACAGTGGATGCCAACACTGGCAGCGCAACTTCTTCCGCCCCATCAAGCGCGGCTACATTCGGCGCCTTGCCTTTAGCGAGGTGGCGATTGATGTTCTCGAGCACGACCACTGAATCATCGACGAGCCGGCCGATCGCCAGCGCGAATCCGCCGAGCGTCATGATATTGAGGGTAGAAGCGTTCATGTACAAACCGAAGGCCGCGGCCAGAATCGAAAGCGGGATCGACAGGAATATAGCGAGTGTTGAACGAAAGCTTCCAAGAAAAATCAGGATCATTAATGACGCTAGGATCGAGCCCGAAACCGCTTCATGCTCAAGGCTTGCGATCGCCTGCCTGATGTAGATTGACTGATCGAAAAGGGTTTTAACCTTCATGCCAGACGGCAAGCCGAAGAGTTTAGGAATCAATTTTTTGACGCCATTGACGACTGCGATCGTGTTGGCGCCGGTCTGACGCAGGACCGGAACATAAACCGAGGGCTGTCCATTGATCAGCACTTTGTTGTACTGGATCTGCGAAGAGTCCTCGACCTTGGCGACATCGTTGACCAGCACCGGCGCCTGCCCCTTGCCGATTTTCACCGGTATTCGGCCCATGTCCTCGACCTTGGGAATCATGCTGTTCGAATAGATGTAATAGTCCTTAGCGCCGATTTTTACGTCTCCCGCGGGGAGAATAAGATTGGACTGGTTGACCGCCCTGACCAGATCCATCATCGACAGGCCGCGCGCTTGCAGCGCCTGCGCATTCGCATAGACCATTATCTGGCGAAACTTGCCGCCAAAAGGAATAGGAACTGAGGCGCCGGCTACGGTAGCTAGCTGGTTGCGGATGTTATAACGCGCCTGGTCTTCTAGTTGTGTCTCGTTGTAGCCCTTGCCCTCAAGCGTCACCAGCAGCACCGGTAGTGATGACGCATCGTATTGCAGGACCAATGGAGGCAGCGTGCCGGGTGGCATGACCCCAAGATCGGCCATAGCCAGAGTGCCCATCTGTGCGGCCGCCGCTTCGGCATTGGTTCCTGGCTGGAAGAAAACCTTGATAATACTCACACCGGAAAGCGAGCGCGATTCGATATGCTGGATATTGCTGCCGAGCGTGAAAAAGCGCTCGTAGCGGAACGTGATGTTATCCTCCACATCCAGCGGTGGCATGCCCTGGTAGAAAGTTGCCACGACTACCGCCGGAATCTTGATTTCCGGAAAGACGCCGGTCGGCATTTTGAGAAAGGCCGTTGCGCCCATTATCAGTATAATCAGCGCCGCGACGATGACTGTATAGGGATTCCGCAGTGAGAATCGAGGCACTAAATATCTCCTGACCTGATGCGCCTAAGCACTGAGCTACCGTTCATCCACGGTTCTCCAGAGCGGTCTGAACTTCAAGAACAGCCTGCCGGTATGGATTCGGAACGACCTGCACCGCCCATTGGTTACCCACACACATTCGTTTGAGTCGTGCGGCCGCGGCGGGATTGCTACAGGATCCGCATACACTTCTGCCGGATCCGGCATTCCTATTCGCATAGCATGCTGACTTGAATCGCTCCTGATGAAATTGAATCATCTATGCCGCTAGACCTGCATCGTCCACGGCAGCGAAATCAACGCGAATTATGTGAAACTAGACGAGCGGATCCTGGCTGTCGGAAGAAGAGCGAAGCTTCAGACGCAAGAGTAGTCTTGGAAGGGGAGTGAGAGTTACGATCTGATTGATGCGGCTGATACGGACAGTCCGGACGGGATAAACCGGCAGCCGTACAAGTATCGATGGAAGGGAAGCCTCATGGGCGACTCGGTCTGAGGTGCCAGCTTCGGTATCGGCGACGCATGCGTTCTGTTCGAGCGTGCGGCGAAATTGGGTGGTGCGGTAATGGACCGCAAATTGATGAGGGCGCTGCGCTGGTAACATAACCAGCATCAAGAGGCTACATAGGCCCACAGCCAGCCGGAATGTCCGGCCGCGATGGATTACCGAGTTGACGAACAGCCTCATCAAGATTCCCGGGCATAGCTTACGCCGCGACCGGCGGAAGCTCAAGGGCGAATCGTTAAGCGGCACTGGTTCAGCAAACTGAACCAGTGCCCGTCAAGTATCGGGAGGGCTTTCATGACTATGGCATAGTTGAAGCTTCAGCCGATTCCGTGGCATTTCTTCTGATGAAGACGCGGGGACAGCTAAGTATTATGGAGTAGTCATCACGGGCCGTGCGTGAGCACGGCCCGTGGGTTGACTCATTTAATAGCTGAACTCGAAGTTTCCCCAGATGGAATGAGTATCCCGCTGGACCATGTATGGAATTGATCCGGTCGACGGGAGTAACAGCCCGTTGAACGAACTGCCCGGGATATATCCGAACTGCTTCAGATAACTTACCGGTATCGATTCCTGGTTGTGATAGAAGAGGATATTCTGGCTATCTATTGCGAAGCGCAGGAATTCGTTGATCTGCCAGCTCACACCCACGATGAAGCGCTGGAAGTCGAGCGGATCAGGGATGCCCGCAGTGCCGAACTTATCGTTGGGCAGTAACCATTGATACATTCCAAACGCCGTCAGTGGCGTGTTCGGGATGTGGAAATGGCCGAACATATCAAAGCCGACCTGCCGCGCCTGGCCATTGTTCAGGATCGCCTCGGTAGCATTCGTCGATGGACCGAAGCTGTTGTAAAGGCTGTAGCAAGGATGCCCAGCCACGCAACTTGGATTGAAGCCAGTCAGAATGCTGCTTTTTGTTACCGACGGACCCGTCACAAACCCTTCCGCGTCAGCGGGAGCGCTGCCTGACCAGAAATTACTTGCACTGAACGCGTTGTTACCATAGTCGAACTCGCCTGCAAGACCCCATTGGGCCGATTCGTAATGGATCAAGGCCGCGATACGCTCGATCCGCGCGTTTCCGCCTTTTAGCGTCGTCGGTACTTGGGCAGCGTCTGGCGTCGTATTACCGTAGCCGTAATTATAGAAACCGGTCAGCCCCAACCCCTGGAACCGCCAGTCTGCACCGAATGGATAAATAGTTGCTCTTCCCATTGCCTCTTTGGTGTTGGTGTTTTCAAAGGCATGGAAACTGGCGTTGTTATATACTCCAAAATCATAGTCCAGATAGGTCAGTCCGTTGAATTTGACGGGGCCTTGCGTCGAGATGCCAAGCTGGGTTGACGACAGCGATAGGTAGTTCCACGGCGTCAGGTTGACGTAGCGGAATCCGTAGAGGTCCTCTTCCCAACCGACGAGAGGATTGGGGCCCTCACCTATCGTGACTGTATCGTCCTTCATCGGCTCGAAGTTTTGCCACAGATCCTTGTATTGCAGGTAGGCGTATTTGATACGCACCCCGAGGTCACCGTCCTCATCTCCTATATAGGCTGTATTCGTACCCACATGATCATTAGTGTTGCCGACCGTCTTGTACATATTCGGCGTTATCCGCAGGATCCAATCCCTGGTCGGAAAGAAGAAAAAGTTGAGATATGTTCGCGTGATATCGAACGCGTTCCAGTAGTTGTTCCCAACCCCCGGATTGTAGACTTGAGTAAGCTCCTGCGGCTGGAAGCCAGTGTGGGTATAGAAGCGATAATCACCATACACCAGCGTTCCGACTCTGAACTTGTCCTGGAAATTGTCTATATAACTGCGCCAGGCCGGTCGAATTTCCGCCATCTGGGTCTGGAAATCCGCATTCTGAGCCTCGAGCTGCTGGTTCTTTTGCAGCAGCTCGCTCATTTGAGCATGGTCTTCTTGCAGTTCCTGGTCGGTGCGGTCCTGACGCCGCTCCAGTTCCGCGGTCGCCCCTCCGCCCGCCAGCGCCGACGAGGGGATTGTCGCTAGCAGATGCCTGCCGCGGCCCGGCTCCGTATAAACAATATGCGTCGCAGGATCGACGTACAGCCGCAGCATCGGATCGGCTGACGAATCCTGAGCCCAGACCCAACCCACGGGCCCGCTGGCCAGCATTAGTAAGCTGAGGGCCAGCGCCAGGGCTGATTTGATTTTTCGCTTTCTCATTATACTTTCTCCACCAAATGATTCTGGAGACTCCGGCGCTCGGAAACGGCCGTCGCGCCAAAATTGGTGCTCCACCTCAATGCGCAGTTGCGAAGCTAATGGAGCGTCGGAATGCGCGCCGGATGGGTTGCGGTGTTCATTGCTGTCTCCCACGCCAGCCGCTTCTTCTCTAGAGCGAAGGTGGTATAGACCTTGCCGTCACTGCACGCATAACGAGTCGGTGAGCTAATCGTTACTACGGTGCAATCGTAGACGAGTGGCGGCGCATCCGGGGGTGGCGTTCCCCACCCTTTCTGCGGTAAAAGCGCGCATCCGGCTAACCCGCTAGCGAGCAGCGCAAGGCCCGCCCCCCCGAGCGTTCTAATTGCTCTGAACTTCATAGAACTGCTTTCTCCCTCCTCGCGGTCTGTTGGCAGACTTCAGTATTGTCGTGAGGGGCGCCATGCCAGCGACGATGCCGCACGCCTCCACGATTCGCGCACGAGTCCACTTCTGCGCAAAGCTTCTTAAAACGAGCCGCCATCGCGACCACCAATTCCGATTCGGATGTGTCTCGGCTTGCTCTCTCAGTCCCAGGCCCAGCGGCGACGATTCGTGCATTCCACCGCCTTTCGACTTGCGAGGTGGCAGATGAACACTCGTTATTATCAAGCCGATGGATTGTTGCTGGCCGGTCATGCGGAAATCATCTGATACATGACCGAATGTGTTCGTCGTCCAAGCAACCAAGAGCGGCAATAGCCAGCCCGTCATACGGGCGAATCTCATTCGCAATGGTCATCATTGGTGCCGCCAGTTGGCTTAGCTTTACTTGCACGATTTCAGCTTAGGTCCGCTGGCCTTAAATCAGGCTAGAGTTACTTCACAATTACGCAGCAATGATGCTTCAATGAATCAAGGGTGGCTGTTGCCCTATACCAACGCATTGGACGCTGGGAGAAGTAAACGGATGTGTAGGTGCAATTTCGACAGCGCAAGAATGCATACTGAGGTTCTACCGTCGAAATGACGTCACTATAATCTCGTTTTACGGGAGCGATCAGAAGATGCGCTGCTGCGCGGAAGTGAGATGTGGAAGACTCTAGGAGTGTCGGAAGCTTGCCGGAATCGAGTGAGGCTGGCTGGTGATCCCAGCGGGAGTCGAACCCGCGTTACCGACGTGAGAGGCCGGTGTCCTAACCACTAGACGATGGGACCATGGCGGTTATGCTTTGGCTGAGGAGGGAGGACTCGAACCTCCAATAGCCTGATCCAGAGTCAGGTGGCTTGCCAATTTGCCCACTCCTCAGCGCAGCCGCGGGTGACAATTTAGGCGTTTTCCGCCATGTAAAGGCCTATCAGACGCGGTTGTACCCGATTGCACGCGGGAAACTCGCCTATGCCCGTTTCCGCCTTGCCGCTGCCCATTTTCGTCGCCCCGACCATCGGAAAACCATACCATGCCCCGAATTGGACGCCAAACGCTCGCGATAATGTCGCTAAAGGACGCTTATAGACGTATGCCACTTGGGAAAGACGCGGTTTAGAGCCCCGCTGCCGAAAAACCCGCATCATCATGCCACCTCGCGCCGGAAAACCCGCCACGCTTGACGCCTGCCTTGGCGCGCTAGGGTTTCGCAAGGCCGGATACCGCCATTTTACCCGACAGGCCGAATGCCAGCCGTCGGAATGGGCCGATCCCATTTGGCCTTCGAAAAAATTCTCCGAATTTTCGACGGGGAACCCGTTTCCGGAGCCACCCACCCGTCTTCACTTTTTACCCACCCCCACCCCTATACCGACGCCACGTCTGCGCTCGCAACGATGTCGCTATGAGATGTAAACAGATGCTAATTGCATCAAGGTAACAGATGCGCTGTTACCTTTGGCGAAAAAACCCAATGAATTCGCGGCTAGTGATCTGATAGTGTGTCAGGTGCTCACTAGGCATCACGATACCGCGTCGCGGCCGAGCGGCAGGAAGACGACGTGCCCGCCCACTTAAAAAAGCATTGCCCTTCGCGTGGCATTCTAGGATGCTTATGGATGGGCGCATCAACGGCCTGATAGTGTTACCCGCTGATATGTTCTTGCTCTGCCGCCATTTTCCACCACACCGCGCATGTAGCTAGACCACGTTGCGGCCTCGGTGACGCGGGTGCGATGATCTTCATCAGGTCTGGTATCAGGTGATACCGCACCTGATCCAAAGCCACCGTTAACGCGCGGTTGCTCTGCGGGAACCGCAGATAGCCTTTGCGGCGGCCGAGCGGGTGATTTAATCACGGGATAAACGACCCGTAAGCCTCACCACTCTATCGAATGACACTCGACTAAGCGTCCGTAAAAAAAGCATTGCCACACGCGTGGCAGACTGGGAGAGTAGCGGGTGGGCGGCCATCAACGGTGATCCCTTGTTACCCTGTAGTCGCGTTCTGCGCTCTGGCCGCCCATTTCCACCACATCCGTCCTCGGTTGAGATATTAGCAAGCGCATCAGCGCGCGGGCGAGCGCCGGTGTATGCCCTAGGTGTCGTGGCGCGCCGGCCATGCGGCAAGGTGAACTCGCTCGACTTCATGGCGCCCCCAGCCCGCATCTCTCATTGCCGCTCTGCTCGCGGGTGGTCAGATGCCGCGTCGTAGTATCTGTCAGGGATCATGTGAATCTCCCCCCTCGATGATCATCTGAAATTCCCCCCTCTGAAGCAGACGGAGGGAAAGAGAGATGGAAGAAGGACTGGATCGGATAGCTTCTGTGCCGAACGAAGCGGGTTCG
>DATJUF010000160.1:0-4457 GCA_035502655.1 Binataceae bacterium (SeqCode) | reverse complement strand
CGCCATTTCCGGCACGTCCCAATGGCCGAGGTCCGAGCCGTAGAGCGGATGGAGCCGCACGCCGAACGGTGAACCCTTGGTGGCAAAAGCCATCGCATTCATCGGATCGTCGCCCTCGCAGCCGAAATAGAACTGGCGCATAAAGATCTCGGCGATATCCTTCGGACTGGTGATGCCGCTTGGCCCCCATTCATCAAGCATCGCCGAATCGGCCCCGCGATTCATTAAGGCGTTATGCGCCCTCAGCATCTCTAACTCGCGATTATTCACCTGCGCCGGGCCATAACGGCGCGCCAGCCCGGCGAAATTCGCCTCATCGATACTTGCGGTATTGTAATTCTCGATCGCGGTCCGGTTGCGCTTCTCCCAATGGGAAATCAGATCGCAATAGAGGTTACGCGCCCACGCCACGCCCCCTTCCATGAAGGCGAAGGTCAGGGATGGAAAACGCCTGGGCACGCCGCCCATGATTAGACCACGGCAGATCGCATCCGCACTCGCGGCAAAATTACCCAAATGGTTATGGATATAGTTCGAGGGCGTCGCCCGGCTGCCCCATCCGTAACCGACTGAGTGGAAGGTCGGCGAAACCTTCAGCTCCGCGCATTTCGCCCAAACCGGGTCATAATCGTATTCGCTGTCGAGACCGTAGGTGTCCATCCAATACGTATAGCGGGCGGCTTCCGGCGAAATCTTCACCGCCGCTCCGACTGGACGCCGCACGTAGCTCGCCATCATCACGGCGCGCAGCCCGAGTTCACCTGCTGCGTATTCCAGTTCGGCGATCGCCTCCGCCGGCGTATGCATCGGGATCGTCGCCACTGGCAACAGCCGATCGGTCAGGCCGGCGAACATATCCGCCTTCATCCGATTCAGCGCGCGGCAGCCGGCACGCCGCAATTCCTCGTCCGGAATTTCGACACCGAGCAGGCCCAGCGTCGGATAGACGACCGAGAGATCAAGTCCCATTTCATCCAGCCGTTCATGGAACAGGCGCGGGAATAATGCCGTCGCGAGATCGCGGGTATTACGCGCCGGGCAACCCCACCAGGTCGGCCGCAGGCTGCGCCGCTCATGACGTTCCGCCGGCGAAAATTCGCTCCAGCGCGGATCCATGAAAGTGCCGACGAAGCTGGTGCGATAGCGCTCGGCGACCGCCGCTCCCGCGACTGCCTTCAAGTAGTCTTGGAACAACGGCCCCATCTCCATCTGATGGCCGTCGGAATCGATCAACGGATGTTTTAGACGCGCCCGAATCGCCGCAGACTTCGATACGTGACCACTACTCATGACCGCATCTCCTTGACCGCCATATCATCGCATCTGACGCTCCCTCGGCAACCCGAAGGCCTGCTCGGCGCTGATAGCCGGCGCGCATGGCCAAATTAAATGTTGAGTTTATGCCGAGGTCGGGCAATCGAGCGTCTGGCCAAAAACGGCGTGAGGCAAGCGAGCGAGCTAGCTATATACTGCTTGGTGCGGCCAACCGTAATCGCGATGGAGCAGAATCAGGCAGCGCAGCGGTGACCGGTAGATTGACTATCAATGCCAAGCCGCCGCTGTCAGTCGCGCAGGCTTCCATCCAGCCATCGTTCGCCTCCACCAGCGCGTTCGCAATATAGCGGCTCAAGGCGGCTGACTTTGCCCCCGAAATAAGCGTCGGACGCTGAAAAATGCTCTCCATCTCGGCCGCGCTCATCTCGGGCCCTGAATCGCTCACCTTGATCACCAGCGCATCCGCCTGATGCAGTGTCTGGACCGCGATCACGCCGACCTCTGTACGTTTAATCGCGCTCGCAATCAGGTTCGCTACAATCCGTTCAAGATGCAGCGGGTCGAGATTGGCTTTGGGCAGGAATCCCAGTTCCACTCGCAACTTAAGCAGCTTGAGCCGCGCTTCGATTCCAATCTGCTCGGCCGTTTCTGCCACAACCGCATTTGCATCAATCATGCGCCGGTTTGGCCGCAGGCGCTGCTCGTCCAGCAGGTAAAGGTCGAGCACGTTCTTCACCAGCAGATCCATTGAAGCCGTAGTAGACCAGACCCGGCTTAGCAGGTTACCGCGCTGCTGATCGTCGATATTGTCGTCCATCAGCAGCGTCACCAGGCCGACAAGAGTCGCGAGCGGATTACGGATATCGTGGGTCATCGTCGCGATTTGGGTCTCGCGAAAGGCTGCGGCCTCAGCTAGCTCCCTCAGTTGCCGATGCGATCGGCGCCGATAGCGTTCGAGAAACACCGCCGTGACCTGCGAAAGCGTAAGCGCGCCGGCCAGCCCCAGCATCTGATGCAATTCGAAATGGCGCCCGTTCGGCACCAGCAACTCTGCAGCCGCGTACAGTACGAAACAGGCTCCGACCAGCGTCAATTGCCAGCGCCATCCCCAGACCACGAACGACGCCGTGGCAAACGGGCACAGGATAATCGTGATATAGCTGATCGTCGAGTCGCGAGTGACGATCCCTGCCCCGATCATCAGGCCCATCAGGGTGAGGCAGCATAGCAGCGACCAAAGCCGCCAATGCGCACGAAAGCCCGGCGTCCAGGTCAGGCCAAAGAAAAAAAGCACCGTCGCCAGCGCCAGCCAATGATAGGGTGAGACGGTGATCGTCCCAGACGAAAGCGGCGTGCGCGAATCGATCAGAATGTACGCGATGAGAAAAAAAACGCCGATCGGAGCAGATTTCTTGAGAACGTCCACAGCCTCGGCATCGTCATCAAACCGGTCCGCAACCTGTCGCGGCGTAGGTGTCACAGGGCGCGCGATCGGCGCGGCCGAGCCATTTACAGCTATCGTCTGATTCCCAAATGCAGCGCCAGCACCCACGGAAATTGCTTCCTCGCTCTATTTACTCTGGCCTCGGCAGCGCCTCAAGCGCCGCGGCCATCGCCGACAAGCCGAACTCAAGCTCATCATCCGTCAGTATCAGAGGCGGTGCGAGCCGGACGACCCTATCGGCGTTGAGCGTCCAATTGATTACCACGCCCCGTTCGAGCACTTCTGCCACAAAACGGTGTGCCCGAATCGAGTCCTCAAATTCGATTCCAGCCAGCATCCCGATTCCGCGGATCGCCACCACATCGGGGCCAACGAAAGCCTCCAGCCGCCTTAGCAAATCAGTCCCAACCCGCTCTGCCCGCTCCCATAGCCGCGTCTCGACGATCATTTCCAGCGAAGCGAGGCCCGCTGCGCAGGACAGCGGATGACCACCGAATGTCGTAATATGACCGAGCGGGGGATCGTGCGCCAGCACGCCCATCAATTCGTAGCGTCCGGCGAACGCGCCTAGCGGTAGGCCTCCTCCCAGCGCCTTCGCCAGCACGATCACGTCGGGCACGACGCCGTAGTGCTCCAGCGCAAAAAGGCGGCCGGTGCGCCCAAGGCCCGTTAAAACCTCGTCAAAAATCAGCAACGCGCCGGTCTCGTCACAGCGGCGCCGCAACGCCGTCATGAATTCTTGCGGCGGGATCCGCACTCCGCCTTCGGCTTGCACCGGCTCAATCACCACCGCCGCAACTTCGGCGTCAATCGCGCTCAGCGCCGCCGTATCGCCGTAGGGCAAACGCCTGACCGGTCCCGGCAGCGGCTCGAACGGCTTGCGAAAGGCGGCATTCCCCATCAGCGCCAGTGCCGCCATCGTATCGCCATGATAGGCGCCATCAAAGGCCACGAAAGCCGGGCGGTGCGTGACTTTGCGCGCCGTCTTGAGCGCACCTTCAATCGCTTCCGTGCCGCTATTGGTGAAATAGACCGTGCCGATCGGATCGGGGAGCAGTTCGGCCAGCCGCGATGCGAGCCGCACCTGCGCGTCGATTACGTATTCGCCATAGACCATCACATGCAGATGACGCCGCGCCTGCTGGTTAATCGCGGCAATTATTCTGGGATGGCCATGGCCGAGATTACTTACGCCAATACCGGCAATCATATCGAGGTAGCGCCGGCCGTCGCGGCAATAGAGCCAGCAGCCCTCCGCTCGCTCGATTTCGAGGCCAATCGGAGCGGGCGAAGTCTGCGCCAGATGGCGCCGGAAGAGCTCAGACCCGCTCTTCATCGCTGATTCGCCGATGCGTCAACAACGCATCGAGGAACCGCCCGCCGCCATGACGCCAGTCCAGCGGCGGCGATTGCATCGCTCCGGGTGCACATAGATAGGATGCGCCGCGCTCGGCAAGACATCGTTTCACTTCATCAACGTCGGAGCCCGCAACAGCAAAAGCCTCCAGCCGGCCATCGACTGGTGCGAGACGCCGCTCGAAATCTCCCATGCCGCTCACCGGCGAAACCGTCACAGTTCGGAAACCCGGCGAGGGCGTAAACAGCGCCTCTTCGTCATAGACCACCGTCCAGCCGAGACGTTCTCCCTCCCACATTGTTACCGGAGCGCCGCCCAATGCCCGCCATCGCGCCGATTCCCGGACGCGCCGCAACGCCGCCGCGTTTTCCAATCCCAGCC
>DATJUF010000159.1:0-4521 GCA_035502655.1 Binataceae bacterium (SeqCode) | reverse complement strand
GGCCAGCGCTCGGGCTGAGACTGTCTCAAGCCTGCAAATTAAAGCAGCAGCGCCATCAGGCCCTCGACGTTGCCCACCATAGAAGGATGAATCCAAGCACGATTATCACCACGCCCTCGGCGTAGGTTGACTTGATCACGCCCTTTTTCCCGACCAGTTCCCGCATGGCCTCACTATTGACCGTGAGCAAGCGCAGGGTCCGTGTATACCAGGGGTCGTCCGGTGAGAGATCGACGAAAAAAGGCCAACGCTGAAAGGCGCCAAGAAGGACAATACATCCCCATATGAGCAGCATCACGGCCGCGATTTGAAAGTGTTTCGCCCAGACCATCCAGGCGTAAACTACGATGTAAACTGTGAGAGCAAGCGCTTGATGCGGCTTCATGCGAATCAATTAAGCATCCACGGTTGCGGTCCGCAAAATCCGTATCGCCGGCTGGGTGTGACGCTGCGTCGCGATGCTGCCTCGGGTGCCGAATCACGCTGAGATGCGAAGGTTTGATGCGTTGTGGAGCGGCGGCGGGTCGCCTAAGATTTGATTCCTCATGGCCGATACTGGCGTGAATAAGCAACAGTCCCGCAGCGAGGCGGTCGGGCGCGCCAAAGTGGCGGTGGCTGGCGGCGGGCGGGCGCGCGTTTATCTTGAGACCTACGGTTGCCAGATGAACATCGCGGATTCGCAACTGGTCAATGCAGTGCTGCGGCGGGCTGGCTATGGCAGCGTCGATAAGCCGGAAGAAGCCGACGTTATCCTTATCAACACCTGTGCGATTCGGGAGCATGCGGAGGAGCGCGTGATCGGGCGGTTAAGCGACCTTGCGAGGCTCAAGCACTCGCGGCCAGAAGTGAAGCTGGGGCTGCTGGGATGCATGGCCCAGCACAATCGCGCAAGCCTGATCGCCAAGGCGCCGTGGCTCGACCTGGTCGCGGGGCCTGACACCTATCGGCGACTGCCGGAATTGATAGGGCGAAGCGGCTACGACCCGGCGGTCGATGTGCGGCTCTCCCGGGAGGAGACTTACGCCGGGCTGTCACCAGACTACGAGGCGGGCGTGCGCGCGTACGTCACGATCATGCGCGGATGCGACAAATTTTGCGCGTTTTGCGTTGTGCCATACGTTCGTGGGCGCGAGCGCAGCGTGCCGGCGGAAAATATTGTGCGCGAAGTTGAGGCGCTGGCGGCCCGAGGTTTCAAGGAAATCGTGTTACTGGGACAGACGGTCAACGCCTATCGGGCCGGCGACGTTGATTTTGCAGCTTTATTACGGAACGTAGCGGCGGTCGAGGGAATCGAGCGTATTCGCTTCACATCGCCCCATCCGAGCGACATGAGCACGCCGGCGATTGAAGTCATGGCGTCGGAGCCGAAGATTCAGCCGTATCTCCATCTGCCGGTGCAGTCTGGATCGGATCGCCTACTGGCGGCGATGGAACGCGGCTACACGGTGAGAGGGTATCTCGATTTGGTTGGGCGGTTGCGGTCGGCGATTCCGGGGCTGGCGCTATCGACGGATATCATTGTTGGCTTTCATGGGGAGACCGAGAGTGATTTTCAGGCGACGCTCGACTTGATGCGAACCGTGCGATACGACTCGGCCTTCAGCTTCAAGTACTCTGTGCGCGAGCATACGCGAGCCTATCGGCTCGGCGACAGCGTTAGCGAAGAGGAAAAAGGCCGGCGGCTAAGCGAATTGATCGCGATGCAGGAAAAAATCTCGCTCGAACGCAACCGCGAACTGATCGGTCAGACTTTTCGGGTGCTAGTCGAGGGCCCTGCCCGTCGCGGCGAGGGACGAATGATGGGCAAGACACCCCAATTCAAGACGGTCACATTCCCCGGTCATGACAACATTGCAACCGGCACGACCATTAATGCACGCATCGACGCCGCCACCGGCCATTCATTGAGTGGAGTAACTGTCTGACTTACTCTTCGCCAAGTCTATTTTCACTCAGATATTGGAGCGGCCCTGAGCGCCATCCACTGGAATACAAGCGCCGGTGATCCAGCTTGCGCGTGGTGATGCGAGCATCACCACGGCGTAGGCGACTTCGTTGGGACGGCCGAGGCGTCCGGCCGGAAATTCGTGACTGATGAAATCTGTCTCGAAGGCCGGATTGGCCTTGAACAGGCCTTCCCAGGTGCCGCCGGGATAGATGATCGAGCCGGGGGCGATAGTGTTGACGCGGATGCCCTTGGGGGCCAGTTCGCGCGCGAGGCCCTTCGTAAAGGAGATCATCGCGGCTTTAGAGGTGTTATAAGAAAGCGGGCCGCCAGCCTCGCGGCCGTAGATCGAACTGATATTGATGATGGCGCCGCCGCCCCGATTCGCCATCATAGGGGCACATAACCTGGCTAGGCGAACGGCAGCAAAGAAATTCAGCTCAAAGGCGGCTTGCCAGCCAGCGTCATCGAGTTGCGAGAGCGAGCCCAACCGGGCGCCACCCGCATTGTTAATCAGGACGTCGATGCCGCCGAAGGTGCTGACCGTGGCATCGCGCCAGTGTTCCATCGCGGCGCTATCCGCAACGTCGGCGGGATATGCAAGGACGTCATGGCTGGCAGCCTTGAGTTCGGCGGCAAAGCTATTGAGCGTGTCGGCGGCTCGGGCGCAGAGGCTAAGCTTGACGCCCTCAACGGCGAGCGCGGAGGCCATCGCACGGCCGAGTCCGCGGCTGGCTCCGGTTATCATCACAACTTTGCCGTTTAATCCAAGGTCCATTTCGCTCTCCTGCTTACCAATCAGCTACTCGCCCAATAATTAACACGATTCGCCTGAGCTTTCTCCCGCCAGACGGCGATGATCTTGAAACATTTTAATTGTAATATCATCTGAGAATGTAAAGCAGTTGCAAATAAGCTAAGATTGCATTCAATCGGACAAGACTTAATTGGAAGATTCAGGAAGGATTCGGCGTCGAAAGCGGCCCAGTAAGCTGAGTGCTGCCGTGCTGGTTTTTGCTGCGATGCTCGGGTTACCAGCATTGGGGCGTGCGCAGACTCGGCCGTCCGAAGGCGGCGCCGCAACGGATGGCGGATTTCCGGGTGGCGCTGGGTTTGTCTTTTGCGTTAATCCGAATAGGACGGATGGATCTGTGAAAACGATCAGCGAGGCGATCGTCGAAATTGGCGAGCTCGGACAGAATGATGTCACCATCACGGTTGCGCCGGGCACTTATGTAGACAATGTTTCGATTAACACAAGCGCCAACCCGCTTCCCATCGGTCACACGCGGAAGCACCTCAAGCTGACGATCGCGTCATCCTCAACCGCCGCGGACACCATAATTAACGGTAACGGCGCTGGACCAGTCTTTACCATTGGACCCAACGCGAACGTTGAATTAGACGGCTTGACGATTACTAATGGCATCGGCGGGCCAGTTCAGGACGGGACCGGTGGTGGCGGCATCCTCATCAACGGTGGCAGTCTGAAAATCAACTCATGCGTGATCAGCGATAATCAGGCCGAATATGGCGCCGGCATCTATGCGAACGATACTGACCTGGATATCGAGAATTCATCGATCATCGATAACGTGGGTCAAGGCGATGGAGCACAGGGCGGCGGTATCTACTATGCGTCCGCCAAAGCCCGAAGACTCAAGATTGTGAACAGCACGATCGATGGGAACTCCGCCAGCTTCAGCGGCGGCGGCATTTTTCTCTACGGTAGCGTGCCAAAAAGGTCGAGTGCGGAAATTATCAATAGCACGATCAGCAACAACACCACGGATAATACAACATCGAATCCCGCAGGGGGTGCCGGCCTCGATCTCGTCTTCGCCAAGCTCACCGTGTTGAATAGTACAATCAGCGGGAATGATGCGGCTGGCCTGGCGGATAAAGGGGGAGCGATTCAAACGACGCTTTCCGATGTGAGCATGGACAACGTGACTGTGGCGAACAATTCCGCAGGCGAAGGTGCGGGCGGAATTGACGCTAACACTCTGGCCGGGTGCATAGGGTGCGGAAGAATCAAGCAAAAATTTGTTATCAGCAATACAATCATCGCCGATAACCAGGCGCCTTTGGGCCCGGATTGCTTATCCGGCTTATCGGCGCATCAGCCGATCATCTCAGCCGGCTACAACCTAATAGGTGATCCCTTAGATTGCGTCTTGAACGGTCAGACCAATCGCGATTTCGAAGGTGATCCGCTGCTCGGTCCACTTCAGAACAACGGCGGCACAACCGCTACTCAGGCGCTGCTACCAGGCAGTCCGGCGATCGGCGCGGGCAATCCTGCAAGGCCCAACGAGGATGGACGGCAGGGTCGTTGCATTGCCACTGATCAGATTGGCACCCCGCGTCCGGCAGGCGATTGCGATATCGGTGCCTATCAACTGCCCCAATAATCACAGCGCGACCGCGGGTTCGTCGGTAAAATAGCTGGTAAGTGAAGCGATTTAATAGCCCGACGTTCACGCTTGTGATCTGGTGCCTGATGATGCCGCCGTTGACGCCGGCGAATTCATCCTCGCTGGTGGACCTTAAGGCGCCATTAGCCAAATGGATGA
>DATJUF010000158.1:0-5976 GCA_035502655.1 Binataceae bacterium (SeqCode) | reverse complement strand
TGACCGCCGTAGCCCTGCGCTCAGAGAATTACGACGCAGGCAGGTACGGGATATACGGCACCATCGTTGAGCAGTCGACCGCTGGACCCGGAGGCACATTGAGATAGTTCGCGCCCGTCAGAAGATTGTACCAGGCAATTCGCCGCAACCGCGTCAGATAGCCGAAATAGCCGCCAATCTCTCCCGCCGTCAGTGCCGGCAAACCTTTAATGCTCCGTGGTGACACGGCATTGGTAGCAGGATCAACGACGACCGCGTCGGCGACCACCTGGAACTCGTCCGCACCTTGCGAGCCGGTTATCACCTGGTAGGCGCCGTCGTAACCCGCATTATTCGCGTTCTGCAGATAGAGCAGGGCTCCCCGTAACAGTGTATTGTTTGGCCGGTTGATCGTGAACGACAGGCGGCTATCGCCCTCTGTCGAGGCCTCGGTTATATCATAGACGTCACACTGGACGCCTCCGTTGATGATCACTTCCGTCATGCCGTAGCCCGGCGCGCGTCCCAGCGAAATATCCTGATCGGTCGGGGTCCAGCCGCCCGTCATCACACTATGGCATGACGGCTTCGGGCTCTGCGCCGTGAACCAGAACCATAGCGCGGTCACCCACGCCATATTTTGCGCGCTCACCGCGGGCGTCGCGGTTACCGCCGCCGGATTGTCAAAGATATTCGGGAAGGTCGGATCGAGCTGCTGCAGTTGGTCGTTCGCTGGACCGTAATTATAGGCATAGGTTAGTTGCAGTGCGCCTCGCCCCTGATAGCTCTGGCCCGGCGCTCCGGTCCACAAATTACCGTCAAAGCCATAGCCCGGCTGGCTGAACTGCTGGCATGGAGCCGGACAATTCTCGGTGTCATAATAGAGTCCGGCATCAAATCTATTGGGCCCGCTGCCATCGGTCTCCTGTGCCGCATTCGCCAGGAACGCCGCCAATTCCTGCTCCTGCTGCTGCGAAGTCCCGGTCGCCGCAAAAGCTGGGTAGTACGTAGTAACTGCGGCGCTGAAATCATTGAAATTAAAAATCTTGCTGTGCCGCGGGAAATAACTATTGAACTCAGCTTCAGTGATATAGTCGGTCATCGCCGCGAAGCAGTTCCTGCCGTGGACGGCCAATGCGAGCACCATTGTAATGACCGCCGCCGCTTGCCGTCCCGTCATAAATCCCGCTTGCCTGCGCTGCGCTCCTGGATCTGCCTTGTATAGTTTCATCTGCCCCCCGCTTCAGGCAATTCACAGTGCTGAACTAAAATTAACTAATATCCGTTCTAGTCAGCGGGCAGGTTTGGGGCCAGCACAAATTTTCGTACAGGGATTTATGATCTGACTATGCAAGCGGTATTGATTTTCGCTATGTCGCTCATTAGCCACTGCTTGTAATGCTGCCTTCCCGCTTCGCGGGCTAACTCACTGAGGCTCGCAGTTTGAGCAGGTGCGGAAAAAGCGTTTTGACCCTGATGACAATGATCCGAACGCGTCCTGGTAATCCTGGCGGCGGCTACCGGGTAAGGACCGGGCCCGCCGCGCCAATGATCTCGGCAACACTGCCGGGTGTTTGAGAACAAAGCCTTACTCCGGCATCCAAACGTTGCCTGAAGCATCAATCGCCACTCCTTCAGCCATATCGCCCACCTCTCATGGTCACGCTATTCGCCATCAACCTTGAGATATCGCGGCGGGAAACCTGTTGCCCAAGCTCGCGAATCAGCCGCCTCTTTCCCAATCTGTCACACTCGCCCGCGTCGCGTGTCTAAGTAGACATAAGGAGGACAGACCAATGAGCGTAAATGAAATCCAGGCCTTGGCGCAGCGATTCGCGGACGCATTCGACCAGATGGACATGAAAACCGTCGTGGAGATGCTTTCCGAGGACGTTGAAGTCTTCGATCACGTCCCCTATCGATTCGACGGCAAGCCGCTTTTCGCCAAATATCTCAATGAGGCCATCGCCGGCATCGCCTCAATGAGCTTTGGCTTTCGGCAGCCGTCATGCCGCGTGTACAACGATACGGTGGGAATCGTGAATGCCTACGACAGTTTCATGGGCGTAACGAAGGATGGCAAAGGTTTGACGATCCACGGCCGCACGACCCTGGTCTTTGTCAAACAGGGCAGTCAGTGGAAGATCGTTAGTTGCCATTTCTCGCCGATGCCCCATACCCCCTGAGGAGCAGCGCGCCTGCCACCGAGCCAGAGGTAAGCGATGAGTATAGATAATCCTTTAGCCGAGAACTCACCGGCCGATCGCGAGGATCAAAGCCTGATGACGCGCGCTGGCTCAGGCGATCGCGAGGCGCTGGAAGACTTAATCCAGCGCCATCAAGGGTGGATCTACAACATCGCCATCCGCATGCTCTATCATCCGCAGGACGCGCAGGACGCGACACAGGAGATTCTCATCAAAGTGCTGACCCGGCTCTCGTCGTTCGAGGGCCGGAGCAGTTTCCGCACTTGGCTCTATCGCATCGCGGTCAATCATCTACTCAATATGAAACGTGGGCGAGCCGAGGACCCTACGATAAACTTTCGCACCTATGGCGAAGCGCTCGGCCAGATGCCCGATCTTGACCTGCCGGATACGAAGGCTTCATCCCCTGATACGAATCTGCTCGTGACTGAGGCGATGCTCTCCTGCACCACCGGAATGTTGCTTTGCCTTGATCGCGAGCAGCGTCTCGCCTACATCCTCGGTGGCATCTTCGCGCTCAGCGACACAGTCTCCGCCGAAGTATTGGAAATCACTGCCGCGAATTTTCGCCAGCGACTGGCGCGCGCCCGCCGTGACCTGCGCAACTTCATGAACGATAAGTGCGGATTGGTAAATCAGGCGAACCCCTGCCGATGCGCCAAGAAGACCCGAGGATTCATTCAGGCCGGCCACGTCGATCCAGACAACCTCTTATTCGTTCGTGAGCGAATCTCCGAAGTGCGCGAAGCTGCGCCGCACGCGTATGAAACTATCAAAACTTTGGATGACAAATGTGCGGACATCTACCGCAAGCATCCCTTCTTTAAGCCACCGGACCTCGCGCAGATGGTCCGGCGGTTGGTCGAGGGCCCAATCTGACGCGTGTGGCTATTTGTCTCGGCGGCGTCCCAGCCGCCCATTCAATGTCGATGCTGCGGATATGGCTGATCAAGATTTCGCCAGTGATCGGCAACCCTGATGGCAGCACCACGCTGGTCGGAAACGGCTGGACATCGGACGTGATTCAGATGCAGCACCTTGAAGCAATTTAATTTGCTGTGACGTGATATTATAGAATATTATTTTATTGTATAGAACGACATGGATGTTTCACGTGAAACATCCATGTCAACCGCGCGCTGAGAAGGCTATGGGGAAATCAACCCAGAGATCGCGATCATGAGAAAGGGAAGCGGCCAAACCAAAGATTGCAACGGATGTTTCACGTGAAACATCCGTTGCGACCTTTCTCCTCTTGGCGGAATCCCCACAACGATGGCATTCTTGACAGCACACCTATGTCTTACGACGTCATTATCGTCGGTGCTGGCCATGCCGGTATCGAAGCCTCTCTCGCCTCGGCTCGGATGGGCGCGCGCACTCTTATGCTCACCCTCAACCTCGATCATATCGGCCAGATGTCCTGTAATCCCGCGATTGGCGGGATCGGCAAGGGCCATCTGGTCCGCGAAATCGACGCTATGGGCGGTGAGATGGGTCTTGCTATCGACGAAACCGGTATCCAGTTCCGCTTCCTCAACACCCGCAAAGGTCCGGCCGTCCGCGCCCGCCGCGCCCAAGCCGGCAAGGCAGCTTATCGCCTCCGGATGAAGCGAGTGCTCGAAAACACCGCCAATCTTCAAATCCGTCAGGCCAGCATCGAGCGCCTTATCGTTGAGGAGGGCGCCGTTCGCGCCGTTGAGTCTCAGATTGGTGAAATCTTCGAGGCCCCCGCGGTTATCCTGACGACTGGCACCTTCCTCAAAGGCCTCGTCCATATCGGTCTCAAGAATTACAATGCCGGCCGCGCCGGCGACTTTGCTGCGATGGGCCTCAGCGAGAACCTCGCTCAACTCGGCTTTACGATTGGCCGTCTGAAGACGGGTACTTGCCCCCGCCTCGATAGCCGCACAATCGATTATTCGGGTCTTGAGATTCAACCCGGCGACGATCCGCCACCGCCCTTCTCTTTCCGCACCTCGCGCATCGCCCAGCCTCAGGTTCCGTGCCATTTGACCTATACGAATTCCGTCACGCATGAAATCATTCGCGGCGCGATCGGTCGCTCCCCGATGTACTCCGGCGTGATCCAAAGCCGCGGCCCACGTTATTGTCCTTCGGTCGAAGATAAGGTGATGCGCTTCCGCGACAAGGAGCGTCATCAGATTTTCCTCGAACCCGAAGGCCGCGATACTGTCGAGGTCTATCCCAATGGCCTTTCGACCAGCCTGCCGCTCGACGTCCAGCTTGCGATGGTCCGTTCGATCAAAGGTCTTGAACGGGCGGAAATCATGCGGCCCGGTTATGCTATCGAATATGACTTCGCCGACCCGACCCAGCTCAAGCCGTCGCTTGAAACCAAGCTGATAGGAGGCCTTTTCTTTGCCGGTCAAATCAATGGTACCACCGGCTATGAGGAAGCCGCGGCCCAGGGCTTGATCGCTGGAATCAATGCAGCGCTGGCCGTTCGCCGCGAGCCGCCGATCACCCTCCGCCGCGACCAGGCATATATCGGTGTGATGATTGATGATCTGGTAACTCGAGGAATTGGTGGCGAGCCGTACCGGATGTTCACTTCGCGCGCCGAGTACCGCTTGCTCCTCCGCGAAGATAACGCCGACCGCCGCCTCTCGCCGCTTGGCGAACGGCTCGGTTTACTGGCGGCCGAAGCGGCTGAACGCGTGCGAACCAAGACGGAGCTCGTCACTGCGGAGATTGCCCGCTTGAAGTTCACTATGATTCCAGCAAGCGATGAGGTTAACCGCCGCCTCGTAGAGTGTGGTTCGGCGCCGATCAGGGAGGCTCAGCGCGCCTACGAGATTTTGCGGCGGCCCGAGCTGTCATACGGCGACATCTCGACGATGGCTCAGCTGGAGCCCGCGTTGAACTTCGATCAGGCTGCCGAACTCGAAACCGAAGTCAAATACGAAGGTTATGTGCGGCGGCAAGCCGAGACGGTCGATCGATATAGGCGGCTTGAGGATGCGATCATCCCGCAAGCGCTAAATTTCGCGCTGGTCCCGGGCCTCTCTACCGAAGTGCGCGAACGATTGACAAAACTTCGGCCTGTCTCGCTAGGCCAAGCTGCGCGGATGCCGGGTATTACGCCTGCCGCAATCGGCCTGTTGGCAGTCTATCTGCGATCTTAAAAGACCGGTCCTTGGCTGGGACGTTAGAGCGGAAGCCTCAAGCGCTCCAGCCTCCTAATTCCGAAATTCTGCAACGGATGTTTCACGTGAAACATCCGTGTTGATTCTGCCGATCAAGGGCTGCCAATAATCAGGCTCTTGAGGGACTCGATGATATCGGTTCGCTGAAGGGATGATCATTCTTTACCGCACCGATGTTTCACGTGAAACATCGGTAACAGATTGGCCGGGCTTGACCCGGCCCCTATTGAAAGGCGAGACGTGAGCGATGGCGAAGGTCAATTTCACGCCGGATAGCGCTCACGAGATTGGGGCGGCGACGCGGACACTGATCGAAGACTACCTGAATTACGCAGAATTCGTACCGCCTGCGGGTTTACTTGATCGGTTGGAAAGCTTTGGCAGAGAGCTGGCGCGCTGGGGCGCGAAATTCAACCTGACCGCATCACCGGATGATCCGGCGGAAGTGGCCGGGCATATCCTTGATAGCCTTATGCCGCTGCTGCTGATCGGACGCAATCCGGAAAGCCAGCTAACACGATGCTTCCTCGCGGGTAAGCGGGTTTTGGATCTAGGCAGCGGGGCGGGCTTTCCCGGACTGATTTTGGCCGCGTCGACGGAAGCCAAGTTCGTGTTGCTTG
>DATJUF010000157.1:0-8557 GCA_035502655.1 Binataceae bacterium (SeqCode) | reverse complement strand
GCGGGAGACGGCAATGGCGGGTTTGACGAATTTGAGGACGAAGCGATCCTGCATGTGATTCATCTTCCAGAACGGCAGGGTGCGATCGTCCTTGGGATTGCGCAGAATGTCAGAAGTCGCGGTAAGTTGAAAGCCGGCCGCATCTACTTGCTTAATTACATAGTTGATATCGATTCGATGAATGGTAGCAGCGTCGCGTGCGCCGGAGCCGTCCTTGGCACTGTTATCGATGATGCAATATTCGCCGCCAGGCCTGAGCTTATCGAAGACGGCCTGGTTGAGGTTCTTGGTGCTGAAGCCCATCCCGACCACGTCGTGATAGTTCATGTTGATAAAAACCGCATCGAGCGAGTTGGGCGGCACGCCCTTTAAGACGTCGGGAGCGCTGAAAGGCTCGATGATTGGGGTGACGTTGGAGAGCGCGGGCTGTTTGAGGCGCGCCTGCCACACGTCCACCATTTTCTGGAATCTGCCAGCGGCGGGAGGATTTTGCGAATAGACCTTTCCAGTGGGGCCGGCAATCAATGCGAGGAGTTCCGTGGTGTAGCCGCCGCCGGCCCAGATGTCGGCGACCTGCATCCCGGGCTTGATGCCGTAAAAGGCCATCACCTGTGCAGGCCGGCGGCTCGCGTCCAGCGCGCGATCGGAGGCGGGACGGTTGGACGAATTGACGGCAGCGAGAATTGGCTTGGGAATGCTGCCGGCAGGAATCGCAGATTCATTCTGGACCGCAGGCGCGTTATCGGCGGCGCAGACGCGAGTGCATGGCGCGCAGGCCAGAGCGATGGCGAGGCCGATGATTGCGGCGGGGAATAAATGTATGGATAGTCGCGGCTTGTGCATGTTGCCTCAGCTTTGCTGCTAGGATGAGGAAAAGCGTTCAGGAGCGGGTTTGCGAGCGTCCCCGTTCCATCACGGATTCGCGCCGGCGGTCGAAATCGCTCAGCTTGGAACTACTGTTGAAGGCGCGGAAGGTCTCCTGTTCGATACGCAGCGCGTCCTCAAGGGTCGTGCGCGAGGTGCGATTGTAGAGGTGCTTCATCTGGCGCACAAAGTTTTTGTCGGCACTGAGAATCTGACTGGCTAGTTCGCGAGCCTCGGCGAGAAGCCGGTCGTCGGGCACGACGCGATTGACCAGGCCCAGGCGCTCGGCCTCGCGAGCAGAAAGATAGTTGCCGGTCAGCGACAGCTCCTTGGCTTTGCGGAGGCCGACAGCGCGGGGGAGCCGTGCGGACATCCCGCCACCAGGCATCACGCCGACGCGCGCGTGAGTATCGGCGAACTGGGCGGACTCGGCGGCAATCATGATGTCGCAGGCAAGGGCGAGCTCGAACCCGCCGGTGATGGCAAACCCGTTGACCGCGGCAATGACGGGCACCGCCATATCTTCGATCACGCTGACGAAGCTGACGTTGGTCGAGTCGCGGACCACCGCGCCGGCTTCGCGGGCCGTATCGGCGCCCAGTTCGCGGAGGTCGAGCCCGGCGCAAAAGCCGCGTCCGGCGCCGGTGATAATCACGACGGCGGCGGATTCGTCGCTGCGCAAGGCCTGCATCGTATGGCAGAATGCGGCGCGCAGTTCCCGGTTGAGGGCGTTGAGTTTGGCCGGGCGGTTGAGCGTGACGGTTGCTATACCATCCTCTTTGGTGAGCAAGACAACAGGTTCGGCAGATTCAGCCATGGTGCTAAGCAGCCTCCAATCTGAACTCGTAACATAGGGGCGGCGGATAGGGCAAAACGGGCTGCGCGCTGATTAGCCGATGAGGGCCAGAGTTAAACGCGGAGGACTTGTTGGAAACCGGGCTTATGCTGATTTCGTGCGGCCCGCTATCGTGCCGGGTCAGGTTGTAATCGGGATTGATTGGTGGCGTCGGCGCGGATGGCGTTGGCGATGTCGCCACTGAGCATCGCAAGCGCACGGCTATGCGCCGCGGCGAGTGCGTCGAAGCTGTCGCCGGTAACGGGCTCGTTTGCGCTGGTGCGGCCCGAACGCGTAATACCGGTGACTTTGTCGCGGACCGTCCAAACCGCGTCGAGCTCAGTCCGCTGGCCGCGCACTGACTCGAAGCGCTGAACGTCGATCGCAACGGTGTAGTCGGGGACGAAATTTGCGAGCGGTCCGATAGCGACGTTCGCTGTACCGAGCAGCATCACGAGATTCTGCGCTACTACGCGCGCGATATTTTCGTTGAGCGGTCCGGCCCAGCGGTTGAATTCGTCGACGCTAACCCGGTTCGCGCCCTCCTGGGTGACGAATTGCGGCTGATCGACCGAAGCCGGAATGGTTACCGGCCCGACCACTACATTGCCGCCGGTGGCAGGCAGGCCGCTAGCGGTTGCAGCGGGACTGAGGGTGTAATAGTGCGGAGACGCCGAGCTGCACGCACTAAGGAAGGCGGTGACCACGGCTGACAATGCGGCCGTTGCGGCCAGATGGACTATACGCCGGAGCCTCATAGTGTTGCCCTCCGCTACGCGCATTATTTCGGCTTGCCGGGCTTGCCGCGCAGCAACGCTTCCGGATGTTGTTCGAGATAGTCGCTTAATACTCTGACCGAGCGGGCGGCGCGGGTTAGCTCATCGAGAGTCTGGTCTAACCGCTGCAATTGTGCGGAATCGGGCTGGACGATGCCGTTGGCGGTGGTCAGCGCATTGCGGGCGCTGACGAAGGTTTCGGTGGCGCTGCTCAAGGTGTTGCGTGCGCTGATGAGCGTCAGGTTGAGATTAGCGATGCTATTGTTCAGGTTCTCGCCAATCTGCTGCAAGGGCATCTTGTTGACCTTCTCAATGATGTTCTCGACGGTCTCCTCGGTGGCTTCTAACTGTCCGGGAACCGTCGGCAGACGCACGGGCTGCTGTGACCAGTCGACGGTCGCGGGCGGCGCATTGGGAAAGACGTCAAACGCAACGTAGACAGCGCCGGTGAGCAGATTGCCGGTACGAAGTTGCGCGCGGACACCGTGGCTAATCAACGAATCGATCAACCTTCTACGCAATGCCTCAAGATCGCCGGCGGCGCCGCCAACAACATTCACTCCGAGCCTGCGCGGATCGAGCTCGATAGTCACCGGCACTGAGAACCGAAACGTCTTCAGGTCGACCTGAGCGCGAATATCCGATACTTCACCGATTGGAATACCCCGAAACTCGACGGGCGCGCCGGGCACGAGTCCGCGGACCGAGTCTTTGAAAATTAGTACGTACGTCTGCGGATGCTGAGCGGCTGGTTCGAAGGCGGTGGTGCGATCACTGAAGAGCGTGAAGACGGTGTTCGCCTCGGCGGGCGGTTCAAGAGGAGCGGTGGCAGGGGTCTCGAAAGCGATACCACCGATCAGTATCGACAACATCGACTGCGTCCGCACTTGGAGACCACTCGCGGTAAGCGACACATCGACTCCGCTGGCGTGCCAGAAACGGGTTTCGGGATTGACATATTGGTCGTACGGCGCTCGCACGAACACCTGAACCGTCAGGAGCTTGCCATCTTTGTCGAGCTTGTACGAAGTGACCTGGCCTACCTGGAGACGCCGGAAATATACCGGAGTGCCGGTATCAAGCGATCCAAGATCCGCCGTCTTGAGGATAAAAAAACGGCCTGGAACCTGGCCGGTCACGATCGGCTCGGTTTCCAGCGCGACGAAGTCGCGCTTAGGCTGCTTGGACGAGCCGATCTCCAGGCCGATATAAGCACCCGAGATAAGCGTTCCCAGGCCGGTTACATTCGCGCCGGAAATCCGTGGCCGCACTACCCAGAACTTGGTGTCCTCAACCAGAAAGTCCTGAGTCTTGGGCGCCATCTGAGCGGTCGTAATTACATGTTCGTGGTCGTCCGAGAGCCGGATAGCGGTGACGGTACCGATATCGACGCCGTTATACTTTATCTTGGTTTTGCCTGCCTCAAGGCCGTCGGCCGACTGGAAGACGATCGTAATCGTGGGTCCTTCACTCAGAATCCTGGTGACTGCCACCCAGACACCGGCCAGCGCGGCGACTATAGGGATGAGCCATACCACCGAGGGCCGCGTGCGTGCTTGTGAGACTGCGCGCGACTCGGGAACCGGTGGAAGCGGCGGTTCGTAATCAGGCATGTGCAACCTCCTGCAGGGCCGCCGCGTCCCAGATCAGTCGTGGGTCAAAGGATTCCACCGCGAGCATCGTGAGCACCACGACTGCGGCGAAGAAGATCAATCCTGGCCCTGGCTCAACTGACATCAGGGGCTGCAACTGGATCAACGCCGCGGTGAAGGTATCGACGAAAACGTCGACCATCGACCAGCGTCCGATGAATTCCACCATGCGGTAGAGCCGGATGCGCTGCCGATTGTTTTTGATTGAGCCGCGCTGAGCGGTAATCAGCAAGTAAGCGAGCGCCACGATCTTTGCGCTGGGAATCATGATGCTGGCCACTAGAACGATGATTGCGAGCGGCCATCCGGTAGGTGACCAGAGCAGCACTACGCCTTGCAGGATCGTGTCGGAAACACTGCCGGTGGCGGTGGTTGTAGTCAATACGGGCAAAACGTTGGCCGGGATGTAACAAATGGCGGCGGCGATCAAAAAGGCCCAAGTGTACTCGAAGCTTGCGCGTTTACGGAACTCGATTGCCTCGCCGCATCGCGGGCAGCGTCCCTCATCCGCGGGCGGGGCGGGGCGCGACAACAGGCCGCAGACCTCGCAGCTCTGGAGGCCATGATCCATGGCGGTCAAGCTGCGGGTCATCATGCTGTTTCTTTAGTAGCCAGTCCAGACGCCTGGCGGGCCGGACTCTCACTTGCCCATTCTATCCTTTGCCACACTTCATACGGGTCGAAGCTAGCCTGCATTCCGGCCAGTACGAAGACCAAGCCACCGAGCATGAATAGCGCAACGCCTGGAATAACTGTCGCGTAGTCCGCGATTTTGATCAGGGCGACCAATACGCCGAGGAGCATCACTTCGATCATGCTCCAGGTGCGAGTGGCGGGGTAATGCCGCATGAGCTTTCCGACCCATCGCGGCACAGGTGAGCGCCGGGAGGCGAGAGTTATCGTGAGAATGCAAGCTAGCTGGGCTGCAGGCGCGATCACCGCGGTCAGGAGCACCAGGATGCCCACAATAGGCTGCCCATTCTCCCATAGATGCTGGGCTCCGCCGATCACCGTAGTGGAGGCATCACGGCCAACGATCGTAAGGCTGAGCATCGGAACCGAGTTCGCGATCACGTAAAGCAGCGTACCGCCAAGGGCCAAAGCCAGCGTGCGATTGAGCGAATCTGCCCGGCGGCGCCTCAGCTCCTTGGCACATCGCGGGCAACGTGCGGAGGCACCCGGCGCAAGCTGCGGCAGCCTTTGCATCAGATCGCAGTGCGGGCACGCGAGCACCGAGGGATCAGGTGCCGGTTGGTTATACACGAGGGTGTCTATGCGTCTCTGCGAACCGGAAAACGTATCCTCCACACCAACCACTGTCCTACAGCTAAGAATCGCCGCGCCGCGCAGGCCAGCGGGGATCGCGATTATTGCTCATTCGCAGAGGCAAGTCGCTACAAGGACGCGAGGAGCATACTTCGGCATGATGCCGAGCTATTGGGCCAAAGTCCAATAGCTCCGCCTTTCGGGTACTGCTGGATCCGCAGCGGTTACGCGGACCGTGGTCAGAAAACAGTCAGAAATCCGAATAGAGCCGGCGTCCGGGGCGAATAGCCGGGCTTTATCCAGGCTCGCCACCGCCATTATTTTAGTGCACACTCTGCCGAGGAGATTGCACCTGGACTATGTGCGGTATCGCCGGTGTGATGATGAGCGGCGGGCGCCCGCCCGACCCGGCTGTTCTTGACCGTTTGACGGTTGCCCTGGCTCATCGCGGGCCTGACGGGATCGGCCGCTTCACTTTACCGCCGGTTGGCCTCGTCCATACGCGGCTCGCGATCGTCGATCTTGAAACCGGCGATCAACCGTTCTACGAAAGTGGTGGTGCAGCGCTGGTCGCCAATGGCGAGATCTACAATGACCCTGAACTACGCAATCAACTCCGTGGCGTGGCCTTCGCTACCGCCTCGGATTGCGAAGTGCCGCTGCATCTCTATTGTCGTGACGGCAACGCCTTCACCGAAGCGCTGCGCGGCATGTACGCGATCGCGATCTACGACCCTGCGAATTGCCATCTGACGCTCGCGCGCGACCCTTTCGGGATCAAGCCGCTGTATTATGTTGAGCGGCCCGATGGTTTCGCTTTTGCTTCCGAGCCACAGGCCTTGATCGCGGCCGGCCTGGCGAATCGAACGCTGCGGGCACACGCCCGGGCCGAACTGCTGCAACTCAAGTTCACCACCGGCACCGCAACGATTTTCTCCGAGATTCATCGTGTGCTTCCGGGCGAGACTTTGGTCATGGCGGGTGGACGGATCACCGAACGCAGCCGCCGTCTGCCGCTCAGCGAAGGTCCTCCGCCCGCCGCGAATTATGATGACGCATTGCGGCAACTAGACAAAGTTCTGATCGATACTGTCGAGCATCACCTGCGCGCCGACGTACCTTACGGGCTGTTCCTGTCTGGCGGAATCGATTCGTCAACGCTGGCGGGGCTAATGGCCCGGATGGCCGCGCAGCCGCTGGCCGCCTTCACCGCGGGGTTTCCAGACAGTAGCGCGGCTGACGAGTCAATTGACGCGGAACGGGTTGCGAAGGCGGTCGGCGCACATCACCACGTCGTCGGCATAACTGAGCATGACTTCTGGAACGAGGCGCCGAGAGTCGCCGCGGCGCTCGACGATCCCACCACTGACGCCGCGGCTTTGCCCACGTACCTGCTGGCCAAGGCTGCCAAAGATCATGTCAAGGTGGTACTGACCGGTGAAGGCGGTGACGAGATTTTCTGCGGCTATAGCCGCTACTATCGCGCTCGCCGTTTCTGGGGCATGTTCGCGCGCAAGGCCCGATCGCGTGGCGAATTCGACGGTTTCGACCGCACTGGCGAGGTTTTCGGTGGATGGCGTGACGGTCTGAAGCTTGCCGAAGATCAACAGGCGCGCGCCGATCTAACTTTCGTCCAGACGCTACAGGCCGTCGATTGCGCGGAATGGCTGCCCAACGACCTGCTGATAAAAGTCGATCGCTGCCTGATGGCCCATGGCCTCGAAGGCCGCACGCCTTTCCTCGATCCGGTCGTTGCCGATTTCGCCTTCCGCCTGCCGGATGACATGAAAGCCACGACCAGAATGGCGAAGCGGATGCTTCGCGATTGGCTGGCCGTCAACGTTCCGGCGGCTGAGCCCTACGCCAGAAAACTAGGCTTCAACCCTCCGGTTGGGGAGTGGATTGCCGCCCGCCAGCCACTTATCCAAAAGCTGGTGGCGGCGCATCCCGGTATCCGCGAAATCTTTAGCAACGACAATGTTCGAACGAGCGTCGGATGGGCGTTCGCCGATCTGAAAAAACGTCATCAGGCAGCCTGGAGCTTGCTGTTTTACGCGCTGTGGCATAGTCATCACGTGCTGGAGATTCCGTCTGACGGCACTATCGAAGATGTTCTGGCTGACGCCGCCGCGGCCGGCTGATGCGATCCCGATTCCGCTCAAATCCATTGCACCAGTGCTCGCGTTTTTACTGACAGGCTTTAGCTGCCCGGCGGCGGCGTGGCGGCCAATATGTCGATGACCCCGAGCCCGCGCGTCTTCATACGCTTTCTGCCGCTCGCTGGTATCGTGATTTTGCTGGCGCTGATCACGCTCAACCGCCTCGGCGCCAGCGACGTTTGCGGTGGCAGTGAGGCTGCGATGGCGGTCTACGTGCAGCAGATGGTCGAGCATCATCGTCTGCTGTTTCCGCTCGACAACTGCACCATCCCGATGTACAAGCCGCCGCTTTATCATTGGACGGCGGCTGGCCTCGCCCATCTGCTGGACGAGACTAGCGCGACGCCGTTCAACTTGCGCCTGCCGTCCGCCCTGTACGCGATTGGCGGCGCGATTCTCACGATGGCGTTTGCGGCGAGCCTGCTCGGGATGCGCGGCGCGATTCTGTCAGGACTGATTCTTTGCGGTTCTTATCAATACGTCAGCCAGGCGCGGATCGGCCTGGTCGACATGACGCTGACTTTCTGCGAGACGCTCGCGCTTTATACCTTCTTCTGGTGGTTCACGCTCGATCGCGGCAGGCCAGATGTGGCTCGGCGCCGCACGGTCCTCCACTACCTGTTTGCGATTGCGATGGGCTTGGGAGTTCTCGCCAAGGGCCCGGTTGGGGCTATTCTCCCCGGTGCGGCAATCCTGCTCTTCCTTGTAACGGATCGGAACTGGCCAGCACTCAGGGCGCTCTTCAAGCCCGGCCCGCTGATGGCCGGCGGCGTTACCGCCTCAAGCTGGTATCTCGCTTGCCTGATCGGCCGCCGTTACGCCTTCCTGCACTTGCAAATCGACAGTGAAAATTTTGGCCGGTTCTTCGGCAGCCTCGGCGAGATGCCGCCCTGGTACTATCTCACGCCGCTGCTGTTCAATTCGCTGCCGCTCAGCCTGTTCGTTCCGATCGCGGTGATTACAGCGCTGATTTCGCGCCGTATCTGGCAGCCGGCAGACTCCGCC
>DATJUF010000156.1:0-8614 GCA_035502655.1 Binataceae bacterium (SeqCode) | reverse complement strand
TGCGGCTTTCGTCTTCTGAGTGCGCGCGTTTTTTTGTCCTTTAGGATCGAGCAATAGCGCTTCTTGAAGCAGGCGCGGCATCGTGCGTCGCGTCTCTTCTTGAAGGAGGGTGCGAGGTCATCGCTTCCGCAATATCTGCAGACCGGCGTCTCCGTACTGGATGCCGCGCGCAATGACCGAGGGAGCCGCTGCGAGGGCTTTTTGATTTTTCGTGGCACGACCCGCCTTCGGCGTAGCGCCGACGGTTTTCTTTTTTTCAGGCGCAACCGATTGATCGGTCCGGCCGCTTCGATTGACCGACGCTTCCGCTGCTGATTCGGCATTAGTCTTCAAGTGAGAATCTCCTTCTCGGACAAGGGCTTGGCACCCCTGCCGTCGTGAACACTCATTGCTCTGTCGCCGCTACGATGGAAGCGATTCTCGCTTCTTAACTGAATATCCTCGCGCTTCCGCGGGTTGCCCTGTGGGGCAACCCGTCCCGATGCCGCTTTTGCTTTTTCGATGGACCTGCCAATTTCGCGCCGGATAGGATTCGCCGGATTCCGAGGAATGGCGGCTCGGAAGACCCTCTCCAGGTCCATGCACGAGCGTAAATCACCCGTCTATGCGCGGATTATGAGCGATTCTCCAAAATGTCCTGAAAAAGAAGGACTGGATGGTGGAGCAGAAGGGATTTGAACCCTCGACCCCTACGTTGCGAACGTAGTGCTCTCCCAGCTGAGCTACTGCCCCACCGAGGCTGGAAAGTTACGCGAGCGCGGTCTTAAGCCAAGCGCGCAACCTATCAGCCAGTTCCGGCCGTTTCAAGCCGTAGCCAATCTGCGCCGTAAGGAAGCCGAACCGATCTCCGAGATCATAACGGACGCCCTCGAATTCATAACCATAAAGCTTGCGCCGTTTGGACAGGCTCAACAAGCCGTCGGTCAACTGAATCTCTCCACCCGCACCGGGTTTGCCGTTGGCCAGCAAAGCAAAGATGTCGGGCGTGAGGACGTAGCGGCCCATTATTGCTAAGTCGCTCGGAGCCTTGTTGGCGGGCGGCTTTTCGACCATCCCGGTAAGCTGGTAGAGGCGCGGACGAACGTCCTTGACCTCGACAATGCCGTACTTCGAGGTATCGGCGTGCGGTACCCGAATCAAGGCGACTACCGGTGCGTCTTCGGCTTCTGCTACGTCGAAGAGCTGGCGCAAGCACGGACGCGGGCCGTCGAAAATGTCGTCGGGCAAGATGACCGCGAACGGTGCATCACCGACGGCCTCGCTGGCCATCAATACGGCGTGGCCGAGGCCGAGCGGTTTCTCCTGATAAGCTACTGTAAATTTAGCCAGGTTATTGGTGTGATGGACGACTTCGAGCAGATCCTGTTTGTGGCGCTCGCCGAGTAGGCGTTCGAGTTCGGGAACCGGTCGGAAATGCTCGAGCGCGAGCGTGCGGCCAGGACTGAGAACGAGAATAATCTCCTCGATACCCGACGCGGTCAGTTCCTCGACGACGATCTGGAGTGCCGGAGTATCGACAACGGGCAGGAGTTCCTTGGGGATGACTTTCGAGGCGGGCAGCATACGCGTGCCCATCCCGGCGGCCACTATTACGGCCTTAGTAACTTTCATGCAGGCACTTAATTGACGGCGCTGGATCCAAGCCTAACATATTCGAGGAGGCCGCAAAGTCTCCAAGCGACTGAATCGTAGATCAGGGTGTTAGGTATATCAGCCGCCCTAATTGCGTAGATTAGAGCGTTCGCGGGCCTCCTGATCAGATTTGCACGAGATGCATAGCGTAGTCACAGGCCGGGCTTTCAGGCGCTCGAGGCCAATTTCGTCACCGCATTCTTCGCAGCGGCCGTAGGAACCGGTATCGAGGCGTTTGAACGCTTCGTCAATCTTGGTCAACAGTTTGCGCTCACGATCGCGCATCCGCAGGATTAGTGCGCGGTCAGATTCAAGGGAAGCGCGATCGGTCGGATCGGGAAAGCCGTCGGGCGATTTGGAGTTCATGTGGCCGACGGCGCGTTCGGCTTCTGAAAGGATCTCGCGTTTGCGGCCTTCCAATAAACGGCGAAATTGATTCAGGTCCCTCTGCCTCATGTTGGCGCGGCGAGCCGCAAATTGAGCTATTCGATCTTAATTGTGGCGTATGGTTAAGTAAAGCTGAGGCTTGATGAGCACGGGATATTTGGACGCCTTTTCGGGGCTAAGCGGCGATATGATGGCCGGCGCCTTGATTGATTGCGGAGCCGAGTTTAGCGAACTTGAGCGCGCGGCGGCGACCCTTGGGATAGGCGGTTATCGGCTCGGCATCCGGCGCAAGGACGTTAGCGGAATCGCGGCGGTAAAGTTCGAAGTCGAGGTCTTCGAGCGCCAGCCGGAACGCCATTTTGGGGAAATCCGCCGCATGATCGAAGCGGCTGGACTTGCGCCGCGGGTGAGTGCCACGGCAGTCGCGGTTTTCGAGGCGCTGGCGATTGCCGAGGCGAAGGTTCACCGCACGACCCCTGATGAGGTGCATTTTCATGAGGTTGGGGCGGTCGATTCCATCATTGATATAATCGCGGCCGCGTGGGGCCTCGATTATCTTGGGGTGGACGCGCTGCTGGTCTCACCATTGCCGATGGGCTCAGGCTTTGCCGGCTCGCAGCATGGAATTATTCCGGTGCCGCCGCCCGCAACGGCCGAGTTACTCGCTGGCTTTCCGGTGAAGCTGGGCGATGGCGCAGCCGAGATGGTAACTCCCACCGGAGCGGCGATCGTGAAGGCGCTGGCGCGGCCGGCAGCAATACCGCTGACGTTTGCAATCGATCGGATCGGTTACGGCGCAGGTACGCGAGCGTTAGATGATCGGCCCAACGTGCTGCGGATGATGATTGGAAAAACCATTGGCGGTTTCGCGACCGATGAATTGATCGAAATCGCTGCTAATATAGACGATCTGAATCCCCAGATTTATGACCATCTCAGCGAGCGTCTGTTTGCCGAGGGCGCGCGTGACGTTAGTTTCACTCCAATAGTGATGAAGAAGGGGCGGCCAGCGATCATGCTAACGGTGCTGGCCGAAGCAGCACTGCGCGAGCGGGTCGCCGGCGTGATTTTTCGTGAGACTTCGACGATCGGCCTCAGGTTCCATCCAGTGGGTCGGCTCAAACTCGAACGGAAGACCATCGAAGTGCCGACGCGTTTTGGGCCGATCCGCGTCAAGATATCTGGAGTCGATGGCGAAACTCTTACGCTGTCGCCGGAATATGATGATTGCCATAAGGCCGCGCTCGCAGCCAACGCACCGCTCAAGCTCGTGATGGAAGAGGCCCAGCAGGCGGCACGGCAGGCGCTTAAGTAAATGGCGCGAATCCGCGTCAACGAAATTTTCTACAGTATCCAAGGCGAATCGACTTGGGCCGGGCACCGATGCGTATTCGTGCGGCTGACCGGCTGCAATCTGCGTTGCACTTGGTGCGATACTGCGTATGCGTTCTACGAAGGGGCGCAGATGGAAATCCCGGCCGTGATGGAAAGGGTACGTAGTTATGGGTGCAAACTCGTCGAGATTACAGGGGGCGAGCCGCTGCTGCAGAAGGGCGTTCATGCGCTAATCGAAGCACTGCTGGCCGAGCAATACGAGGCGCTGATTGAGACCTCGGGGGAACGCGATATTAGTACACTCGACCCGCGTGTGATCAGGATCATGGACCTGAAATGCCCAGAGAGCGGCGAAGCCGAACGGAACCGCTGGTCGAACGTCGATTATCTAAACAGTCGTGATGAAGTTAAATTTGTAATTGCGAGCCGCCGCGATTACGAATGGGCGCGTTGCGTGATCGAAGAATATCAACTCGGCAAGCGGGTCAACGCGGTCCTGATGAGTGCGGCATTCGGCCTGATCGAGCCGGTAGCGCTGGCGGGATGGCTACTCGAAGACCGGCTGCCGGTACGGATGCAGTTACAGCTGCATAAGCATATCTGGGATCCTCATAAGCGGGGCGTTTAGCCGCCAAGTCATCTCGGGCGGGGACGATTAGACTGTTCCGCTCGCCAATTTCAGAGCAGCTACTTTCCAATAATGGCTTAATATGAAGCCGTTAAACTTTTTCCGTTGAACGGTTGTTCATCGCGCGCGAAATGTGCTAGCGGGAAAGAAAGGAATCCATCGAGAGGGACAAACCATGGCGACGGTGCAAATCAAAGATGAAGCGACGGTTGGCAGCGCGGCGCGGATGCGGCTCGAACCTTCGGATTACTTGCGCAAGCTTTACGCGAGTGGAACGCCGGACCTCGGATGGATGAGCGAGCACGGCGAATGGGGGATGCGGGGCAAGCCGGGCAACCTCGGCTTGCGTCTCAAGGATATCGAGATCGGGAGCTACGGGCTGGTGCCAGAGCGCGGCGGCGAGCATCGCTCGATGGCACCGCGCGGCTCGCTGATACCGGACGACCTGCCTTCACTCGGCTTCACGATTAACGACAAGGCTGCATGCTGGGCTGACAACGCGACGGAGCTCTATGAAGAGGCGGTAGCGCGCCAATGGAGCTCAGCGCGTGATATTCCGTGGGACGAGCTGAAGCCATTGCCGGAGGAGCTTGAGCGTGCGATGTGCCAGCTATGCACCTTCCTGACTGAAGTAGAGTTTATTGCAGCCGACGCACCGACGCGTTGGATGAGCCAGATCAATCAGGACTTCCTCGAAGTGAAATTGTTCTTGGCGACGCAGGCGATGGACGAGGCGCTCATACGGAGGTCTTTCGCAAGCGGGCACTGGCCAATGGTGGCGGGCTGGGCAAGGCGAGCCGCCTGAGCGAACTCAGCCTCAAACGAATTTTTGATTCGTCGACTTTTTCGGCGCAGACCGCGCGGCTTCATCTGCTGGGCGAAGGATTCGTGCTGACGATCTTCCGGCAAGGAGAGATGATCGGACCAAGCCGGGTCGATCAGGAGATCTTTCGGCGCTGCCTGCAGGATGAATCACGCCACGTGGGGTATGGCACGATGCATTTGCGGGCTCAACTCAAAGGACGCCCGGAACTGGCAGAAGAAATCCATGATCAGCTTGACGATGCGGAGTCGATTTTGTTGCAGCTTTTCGCGGTGCCGGAATCGGTTGAGCCGATGGCGATCCTGCTGGGCGGTGGATTGAAGCATTTCGACCAAGGGATGGAACTCCAAGCGAACCTCTGGCGGCGGATCATTAGCGAATATTTGCAGCGTTGCGATTCAGCCGGGCTGAACCGGCGGCCACGTTGCCTGCTGCCGACGGATTTCAGCAAGCTGTTAACCGCATGACCGCGGCGTTTCCCGCGCCCGCTTGGTTTGAGGCGCTGGGGCGCCTGATGGAGGCCGAAAGTGAGAACTTTCGGCGCCTAGGATTTGCGGAAATGCGGTTTTGCGTGCGCGTGCTCGATGACACGATCGGCGCTGTCGAAACTGCGACCGGCGTCACGATTGAAGGTTACCGGGTGGGTCGCGCGGTGGCGGGAGACGATCTGGCGGCCTTCGATCCGGATTTCGTGATTGTGGGCAGGCGGGCGGTGTGGCAGCGGTTGCTGGACGAAATCGCACGTGACGGCCGGCCGCAGCCACGTCGTACGCTGAATTCGCTGGTGCTGGTTGGCGACGAATTGTGGCTAGAGTCGTCGGACCAACTTCGAGAAGACAAGTTCTACCGGTATAATCAAACATTGCAGGAAATGTTCAATCTGGCGGCGAAGCTGCCAGATTGAGTCCGAACGTCATTCAGGGGCGTCTGCGAATTCGAGCCAGTTCGGCCACAATGAGGGATTCATCGGGCACCATGCCGCCTCTGGTTGTCCGCGATGTGATAGTTTGATTAGGCTGCAAATGCATGGAAAAGCCGCTGATAAGTGACGTGTTGCCAGATCTCGTCGAGGAGATCGCCTATCTGCTCGAGGAAGCGGGCGCCGGCCCATTGATTAATCAATTGCGCGCCGCGCGGATGGAATCGATTTGTGATTGCGGCGACGACAACTGCGCGAGTTTTGCGACGGCTGCAGAAGTGAAGGTCGCGAGCGTGGTCGAGTTACAGGCGATCGAGGGGAATTTGATCATCGACCTGAATGCGGCTGAGCAGATTTGCTTTGTTGAAGTGCTAGGGCGTCCCGACGTGCGTTATCTGATCGAGGAATACTACGACGCCGCAAAGTAGGCAGCAGCCATCGTAATTCTGATTGAAGACTGAGGCAAAGCGAATCAAACATGCCGTGGCCTGAGCCTGTATCATTGCGCGGTTACCACGTCACGCTCATGCCGCTGGCTCAGCGCCATTGCGAAGAGCTGATCGAGGCGGTCAAAGACGGCGATCTGTACAAGCTTTGGTACACTTCAATTCCTGCACCAGAGAATATGGCGCAGACGATCGCGGAGAGGGTCAAACAGCGAGAGGCGGGGTTATTATTGCCCTTCGCGGTGATCGGCAATGCGACTGACAAAGTTGTGGGGATGACCAACTATTTGAACGTCGATGCGGTGAATCGCCGCGTGGAAATCGGCGGTACTTGGTATCGGAAAAGCGTCCAGCGTAGCGGAGTTAACACCGAGGCAAAGCTGCTCCTGCTTGAGCATGCGTTCGAGACCCTGGATTGCATCGCAGTTGAGCTCCGAACACACTTCTTCAATCATCAGAGCCGGCACGCAATTGAGCGGATAGGCGCGAAGCTTGATGGGATTCTGCGCAGCCATCAATTCTCTGCAAATGGGACGCTGCGCGACACTTGCGTATACAGCGTCATCGCCAGCGAGTGGCCAACCGTGAAGGCGCTTCTTACGTGGCAGTTGACCCGCCCAAGAGCCGACGCCTGACGCGAGCGCGCCAACTCTAATTGGCGGGCATGACTTTGGAAATGTTCCGTAAAAATGGGTTCCAGTGTTTCGGACCATCGGAATTTGCAAAGCTAAATGATGCAATCAAAATCATTTTGTCTGGATATTCAGTTTATTGGTAGTTTCCCAAAGTTGGTGGAAAAAGTGAAAAGGCGTCAGGATGCGGCGGGTAGAGCCGCAACTCACACCCGCTTGGCGGCGGGTGCCGGAGGATGACGTCATGGAGGTGGAAAGCAGGAGCGGGTGGCAAGGAAAAGGCGCGCCGGAGGATCTGCCGCGCGAGCGGATTCGGGCCACGATAGAAGCCATCATCGGCGAAGAAGAACTGGAGGCCGCGCTGGGTGCTGGACGGTCGGAGCGCGCCGGTCCGATGCGTGCTGGCTACCGGCACGGCAAGCGCGCACGCGGGTGGACGGCCAGCCTGGGCGCAACGACGATCACGAGGCCGCGGACGCGGATCGACGACGCCCAGGGCCAGCGCCGCGAGTGGCACAGCAGAATGATCCCGCGCGGCCAGCGCCGCACCGAACGGTCGGCGCGGCGATTCTGGGCGTCTATCTGAGCGGCTGGAGTTGACCCGTTTTCGTAGACGGTGTTGGGGAGGAAGGAAGAAGGAGCCTCCAATGCCGAAAAGTCATCCGCCATACTCGCCGGAGTACCGGTGCCGAATTGTCGAACTGGCCCGAGCCGGCCGCAGCGTCAACGAGCTGGCGCGCGAGTTCGAGCCGTCGGCCAACGCCATTCGCAAGTGGGTTAAGCAGACCGGGCTCGATGACGGCCTGCGCAGTGGTGGCTTAACGACCGATGAAACGCGCCGAACTCAATCGGCTGCGCCGTGAGAACCGGGCGCTGCGTGACGAATGCGAGATCCTGGCAAAAGCCGCGACCTGGTTCGCGACGGAGACCGGCACGGTGCCGTCACGGCGTTCCAATTCGTGAGCGCGAATCAGGCCAGCTATGGGATTACCACGATGTGCCGCGTATTGGCTGTCTCCGCCAGCGGCTACTATGCGTGGCTCAAGCGGCCGCCATGCGCACGGGCGCGGGCCGATGCGGAACTCACTTTGCGTATCCGCGCGATCCATCAATTTTCCCACGCCACCTATGGTGCGCCACGGATTCATGAAGAATTGCGCGCGGCGAATATCCATCTCGGACGCAAGCGCGTGGCGCGGTTGATGAAAGCGGCAGCCTTGCGCGGCGCGAGTCGCCGCCCATGGACGATTACGACCGTGCGTGATCGTCAGGCACGGCCGGCGCCGGATCCGCTCCATCGTAATTTCGTTGGCGCGGCGCCCAACTCCGTGTGGGTGGCCGACATTACTTACATCCCCACCTGGGCGGGCTTTCTCTACCTGGCAGTAGTGCTCGACACTTTCAGCCGCCGCATTGTGGGCTGGGCCATGGCCACCCATCTGCGTACGGAATTAGTCCTCGAGGCGCTCAACATGGCCGTTGGCCAGCGCCGTCCCGCCGCCGTGATTCATCACTCCGATCAGGGTAGTCAATATACCGCGCTGGCCTTTGGCAAACGTTGCGATGAGGCGGGCGTGCGGCCGTCGATGGGTTCGGTCGGCGACTGCTTCGATAACGCCATGTGCGAGAGCTTCTTCGCCACCCTCGAATGCGAACTGCTTAATCAGCGCACTTTCAAATCCCAGATTGAGGCGCGCATGGCAATCTTTGAATTCATTGAAGGGTGGTACAACCCGCATCGCCGCCATTCGGCGATTAACTACTTGTCGCCCATTGACTTCGAAAGAAACTATCGAAACAACATTAATTACC
>DATJUF010000155.1:0-5006 GCA_035502655.1 Binataceae bacterium (SeqCode) | reverse complement strand
TTCAATATCGCCAACCGCTTTGCCCTGCTCGACCAGTTAACCCGTGGGCGCGTGATGCTTGGTTGCGGTCCCGGAGCGCTGCCCAGTGACGCCTACATGCTCGGAATCGAAACCACTACGCAGCGTGATGCGATGGTCGAGGGACTCAAAGCGGTGATGCGCCTGTTCACTGAGGAAGGCGGCATCACGATTGACGGGTCCTACTTCAAGCTGCGAGACGCCCACCTGCAAGTGAAGCCGTTCCAGCAGCCGCACATGCCGATTTTTGTCGCCAACTCGATTTCGCCATCAGGAATGGTCGCTGCTGGTCAACTCGGATGCGGCGTCTTGTCAGTCGCTGCCTTCAGCCAGGGCGGGCTCGATAGTTTGCCGAAACGCTGGCAGATAGCCGAGGAAACCGCCGCTGAAAATGGCAAGACGGTGGATCGCAAGAATTGGCGGCTGGTTTTCCCGGTGCATATCGCTGAGTCATCTAAGGAAGCGCTCGACGATATCCGCGAGGGCGGCAACGCCTGGATTCAGGAATATTTCATCAAGACTCTGGCAGCCAAAGTTCAATTCGAAGAATATCCGAATCAGCCGACGGAGGAGATGACGATTGACCGCATGGCCGCACGAGGCGGAGTACTGGCCGGCACGCCCGATGACGTGATCGAGCGAATCAATGAAATTGTTGCGGCGTCAGGTGGAGGCTTCGGCGGATTGCTGCTGCTCGCCCACGAATGGGCTTCGCGCGAAAAGACGCTGCATTCCTACGAGATGCTGGCGCGCTACGTGATGCCCAAATTCCAGGGTACTGTAGCCCCTATCGCCTACTCGCAGAACTGGACCTCTGAGCGAAAGGAACCCCTGTTCCAATCTTCCGTGCAAGCGATCCTGAAATCGATGCACGAATATAAGGAGCACCGGCAGGCCGCTGGTAAAAAGCCTTCGGAGCTTGCCAGCCAGCCGATTGATCGGGTCCGTCCCTAAACCGTCAATAGCTATTCGGCAGATAAAGGTGCGGCGTCTCCACTGGATTCCGTGCCTTTTTTCTTCTGTGGCATGGGAGCTGCCACCATAGATGGTTCTGCGAAAGCACGGGCGATTGCCGCTGAATCCACCATCGGCCCGTTCAGATAAATTAGCTCTCCGTCGCAAGGATCGCGCTCGCGTAACCATCGCGCCACAATCGTCATCGCCTCGAGTTCAGGCCGCGCGACCGGCCGCAGACGGTAGCGCTCGAAGTTATCCGCGACGAACGCCGAGATTTTTTCGGCATCCTCTCGCATCGAGATTTCATCTAACCTCTCACACTGATACCTAAATGCCAGCCGCCCACCCAGAACTACATAAACGACTCGGGTCGCATCTCGCATTTCGGTTAAAGCCTCTGCGTCCTCCTTCGCCGAAACGGGATATGGCTTAATCACGATCACGAGGTTGTTCTCGATAATCGCGCGGCTCAGGCGGCTGGCGCGATCCGCAAACGCGGACAAAGCGCGCAGTTCCCGCTGATGGCGATTAGCTTCCTCAAAGCGCATCGCAGTGGCAGCCAGATCGCGGGCCTGCGCCAACTCACCCATCACTGCGCCAACTCGTCCACGCATAAAGCCAATCGCGCGCCGGACGCTGTCGCCGTATCTATCTTCGCCGATACTGCCGTTGCACGGCGCCGCGCAATGGCGCATCTGGCCGTAGATGCATGGTGAGAAATCCGGATCAGGCGTTAGCTTGCCTGCGCAGGTCCGCAATCCCATGAGGCGCGACAGGACGCGTACTGAGTAATCGAGATTGCGGCGCCCGATGAACGGTCCGAGATACATCACGCCGGTTCGAAGCCCTAGCTTCTGAGTAAGCTGAATCCGCGGAAATCGGTCGTTCAAGTTGAGCTTGACGAAATACGCGGGCGCCGCCGACTTGAGCATCCGATTGTAGGGCGGTTTCAGCTCGCGAATCATCCGCGCTTCGGTCAGCGCCGCTTCGAGCACGGAGCCGGCCTGAATCGGCTCGATAGTATAGACGTGGCTGACCAGCTCGGCGGTCTTGGCGTTAAGTCCGATGCCGCCATTGAAGTAGGAGGCGACCCGATCCTTCAGCCGCGATGCTTTCCCGATGTAGAGCACGTCGCCGCGCTCGTTGCGCATTACATAGACGCCTGGCGTTCGCGGCAAACCGTTGATGATTTCCGGTGGCACGTGCCGTTCGAGGCGGCGGCCAGAGGTCCCTCGATGCTGCCAATCAATCAGCCGGTCGAGCCGGGTGGTGCCGCTCTGCGCTGCCATCTCAAGGAAGATTGAGAGCAGTTCCGCTGCCATCCGCGCGTCCCCCAGTCCACGGTGACGACCTTCGGTTGACAGGCCGAAATGCTCCGCCAGTGCATCAAGCCGCCGGCGTTTCAGCGAGGGCAGCAGCCGGCGCGAGAGCCGGATTGTGCATAGCAACGGATTGGTAATGCCGATTCCGAACAGCCGCCGGAATTCGAAATCCAAGAATGAATGATCGAACTGCGCGTTATGCGCGACCATCACCGCATCGCCCAAAAAGTAGCGAAAAGCTGGGAGCACCTCTTCGATTGGCGGCGCTTCGAGCACCATCTCATTCGTGATTGAGGTCAGCCCCTCAACAAAGCGCGGAATTCGCATCCGCGGCCGCACGATTGATTGAAATGACGAGGTCAGCCGGCGGCCTTCGAGGCGATACGCACCGATTTCGATGATTGATCCCGGGGCTGGGTGTCCTCCAGTCGTTTCGAGATCGACTACGACAAAGCGGGCCTCGTCAAGCGGTATCCGCAGGCTGGTGCTGCGCCGCAGCGACCAGAACGAGGTTGACGCGTCGAAAACAAAATTGGGATCGGCGCCGATCAGGCCATGGATCAGCCGGGCGTTCAGCTCGGAATCAGAGGCTGCACCCTTAAATAAAAGGCTGGTCAGTTCGGCGGCATCGGCACCCGCCGGACGGCTTTCGAGAAATGCATAAAGTTTCTCCCGCGCCGTTAGGTTAGAACTTGGCGCCGGCGCTCTCGATGACATCGGCCATTCTGACGCGGCATCATGCGCAAATTCGACAGGCGGCCACTCCGTGCCGTCTATCGGCGCTCCCCCGGCGTTAGCTCCATAATTCTCATGCTCCATCTTCCCGCCAGCCCGTCCCCCGCAGATCGCCGCCGAAGATTTTCGTCTCACTTTCGCTTAGCAGACCGAAGCCGGTCCCGCAATGCGGACGCCGCGGGTCGTGCTTTTTGCCGTTGCGCAAATGAACCATCCGCCGAAGATGGCGGAGGCGCACGCGGATGCTAGTATGAGAGATCGAAACTAGAGGATAAGTGACATGGAACGAGTTGAATTGCTCAGGGACTGCGAGGCAGTCCAAATTCCGGCTGGTGATCTCGTGACCCTCGAAAAAGGGATCGAAGTTTTCATTACCCAGTCGCTAGGCGGAACCTATACGTTGCAGGTACCGGCTCACGGCGGCCTCTTTCGGATAGCGGGCAAAGACGCCGACGCGCTCGGCAAAACGCCTGAGGCTGCGGCGGCCACTGCGCTCAGCAGCGGCGACCTCGAAACCATGGTCTGGGATCAGCTCAAGACCTGTTTCGATCCAGAAATCCCGGTAAATATCGTCGATTTGGGACTGGTTTACGGCCTCGAAGTGACGCCCCAGAGTGATGGTACCAGCCAGGTTAACGTGAAGATGACTCTCACCGCTCAAGGCTGCGGGATGGGTGCCTCGATAGCGCTTGACGCCAAGCACAAGCTGATGACCCTTCCCGGCGTCGGCGAAGCCAATGTCGATCTGGTTTGGGACCCGCCATGGAACCCGCAGATGATCTCGCCCGAGGGCAAGGAACGGCTCGGCCTCGACTGATTAAGGACGCGCTTCAATCTGGCGGCGCGATGGGCTGCCTGATTGACCCGGAAAACCCCAAAGATGAGTCACGGTCACGAAAAACCGACCAGGACCGTTTCCAGGCTGAGTGGCTGAAACTCATGTTCAGTACGCAACATCAACGTAATCAATGCAGGCTTGCGGACGTCTATGACTGGAGCCCGTATGCCATGCGCCGCGCCGCGTTCTGATGTTCTCTAAGCGTGAGATAACGAAGCAGCGCCATTGGCCGCCGGGTTGCAGTCCGTTCTTGCTGCCACCGCCGAACTGATAGCCTAGTACGCGTTGCTCTCCGCCCTTGGTACCGATGGCGTGCGGGCAAAATTCACGCGGAAATCCATCGTAATATGCTGTGATCGTGAGCTGCTTTATGACGGCATCTCGGATGGTCATGTAGTCAGAGCTTGCCATCTGGACTGACCCTCAAGATGGTCAACATTTTATCTGCCGATGAGAAAGCAGTTATAGTCTCTATCTTTGCTAGCAAGTTGTGTTGGCCTGTCGGTGTCAATGTCTAAACCGGCCAGCACCCACGATCCGCGCATCAAGGCCCTCCAGCGGAGATGGGAAAATCTTGGTCGCGCAGATAGAGAGATGTTCGAGCAGGCGGGCAATCTCATTAGCGCTTAGCACCTCGTCGGGACGCACTGGACGCAGGCCGCTTGATCCCTGGGCGTCATCATTACCGCTCAACTCCATCACTGCTCGGCGCGGACGCTCTGCAAGGGCCGCAGGATTGTTGCAGCACAGCCTCTCCGCATCGCGAATTTGAACACGGCGGCAGCCGTCGTCATAATGGCGCTAACGGTCCTGGCCCTGAGATGCCGACGCAGGCTATCGCGGAGCCGTTCGACGGCCGCGACTTCGATGCGTTCAATGTACGTTGTCAGAACATTTGAGACAAAACGCTGCGGTAAAGAAGAGAGAAATGAGCCCACTGGTTAAGGTCAGGCGACGGCTTGCTGATGCAGTCGCCGCCGTAACTCATATGGTCTGATGTTTGATCTTTTGCCTCCGTGCGAGAATGGTTGATCCGCGCCCGAAGTAGATATCGGCCGGAGTGAGATTGCCGAGGCTCTCGTGGTAACGCCGAGTGTTGTAGAAATCGACGAACTGCGCGAGTCGCGCTTCGAGCT
>DATJUF010000154.1:0-14760 GCA_035502655.1 Binataceae bacterium (SeqCode) | reverse complement strand
CCGCTGACGCCCGCCGAACGCGAGCGGCTCAACGAAGACGTCCTGTGGGAACGCAACAAGCGCTGGCATAAGAAGCTCTACGCCGCAGGCTGGGTCGGACTGAACTGGCCCAGGGAATACGGCGGCCGCGGCGCGACCTTTATCGAACAGGTGATTTTCCAGCAGGAACTTGGGCGTCTCGGCCTGCCGATGGGAATCAACGTGCTGGGAATCATCATGACCGGCCCGGCGCTGATGCAATGGGGCACCGAAGCCCAAAAGAAGCGCTATCTGCAACCGATTATCGCGGCGGATGAAATCTGGTGCGAGGGAATGTCCGAACCGTCGGCAGGCTCAGATCTGGCTGCGATGCAGACCCGCGCCGATCTGCAGGGCGATTACTTTGCCGTCAACGGGCAGAAGGTCTGGACTACACATGCTCATCGGTCCGATTTCTGCCAGCTCTTTGTGCGTACGGACCCGGACGTCCCCAAGCATAAGGGGCTAAGCTGCCTTCTGGTGGATATGCATAGTCCGGGCGTCACCGTCCGCCCGCTCAAGCAAATCAGCGGCGATGCCGAGTTCAACGAGATTTTTTTCGAGGATGTGAAGGTCCCGAAGGAGAATTTGCTCGGTCCGCTCAACGCAGGATGGCAGGTGCTGGTCGCGACGCTGATGCATGAGCGGTTCGGTATCAGTGAGACTATCGGCGGCACCGAGGTCATCCTGGCGCAACTGGCCGAACTCGCGAAGATCGTGCCCCTGAACGGCGCGGCGACGGCCGCCGAAGACGACGATATCCGCCAGCAGATAGCACAGTTTGCGATCGAGGCTGCGGCCAAGAAATATAACGGCCTGCGAGCGCTCACCAAGCGGCTCAAGGGCCAGCAGCCGGGCACGGAGTCGTCGATCGGTAAACTGGTCTCGACCGAGCTCTCGCAGCGAATGACGAAATTCTCGATGCGTCTGCTCGGCGCTTATGCGACTCTCGAAGGGCGGTCGCTCTTCGCCCCGGAAGGCGATTGGATGCGGCGCATCCTCTCTTCGGAGTCGCTGACGATCGCGGGCGGAAGCTCAGCGGTGCAGAAAAATATGATCGGTGAGCGGATTCTACAGCTGCCAAAGGGATAACCCTGGCAGCCAGCAACAACGCCTAGGGCACTTGCCTTAAGAAGCTAATTCACCCCATAGCCAGTCAGCGTCACGGTCTGCGGGCTATTGCTAGCATTGTCGCTGATCGACAGCGTACCGGACTCATTCCCAACTCCGGCCGGAGTAAACCGTATAGCTATTCCACAGCTTGATCCGGGAGCGACACTCTTGCCACTCGTGCAGGTGGTTGAGCCGCTGAAGATCGAATAGTGACTGGACACCGTCACACCACTGATCACCAGGCTTGCCGGGCTGGTCGAGGGATTGGTGATCGTCAAATTATGCGACGGGCTGGTGGTACCTTCCCTTACTTCCCCGAAATTCAGTACATTTGGCGAGATTGTCGGCGCCGACGCCTTCAATCCAGGAGTGGGTGTGGAACTCGGACTCGGTGATGGCGACGGTGCGGGTGATGGTGTCGCTGATGCGGTTGGCGAAGCCGTCGCCGTCGGCGAAGAACTCGGCGTAGGCTCGGCGGACGCCGTTGCTGTAGGAGTAGGCGCCGGAGTTGGCGTAGGGGATGGAGTAGCAGTAGGACTGGGGGTCGGGCTTGGAGTCGGTGTCGGAGTGGGTGTTGGCGAGGTGCTTGACACCGGGAAAGCATTCACGAAGTTGGTAGCGTCTGCGGAACCCCATCCGGTGGCTTGATCATAACCGGGGGTGGCGCTGAACCCCGGCACTCCATTCCAGGAGTTATTGCCCGAGGAGTTGTTATTAGCGTCGTTCGCCTGGGTAACGTCGCGCAAGCCGTCCGTCGTGCCGGATGGTCCCATTTGATAGAGCCGCGTATCGATATTGCCCTCGCGGCCGCTTCCCTGGCGAATAAGCCTGACCAGGCCAGCCCACATCGGGGCGGCGATGCTGGTCCCCCCGATGCAGCAAGTAAGGACGGGATTGCTGTCAACGTCTTCGGCGTAATAGAAGCCTGGATAGTAGGGGCTGGAGCCGAAAGCGATGTCAGGAACATCGCGTTGGCCATCAGCCGGAGTGTTAGCCGTCTGGAAAGGAGGCTTGGTGAACAGCTTGCTCTTACCTCCGCCCGTAGCACCAGCCGGATCACTCCACACGCTCTCAGCCACTGAGCCGGCATCATTGCTCGAGCTGTAAGTCGGGACAAACTGGGTCCCACCAGCCGCGGTGACATTAGGATCGGCAGACATTTCGCTGACGTTTTGCGTGGTGCCGACCGTGCAATTCGACGCTAAGCCGGCTGAACCTTCGTCGCCCGCTGAGACAAAGACCGACTGGCCCTGGGATGCCGCCTCGAGAAAGTCCGAATCGAGCGTAACGGTATAAAAGGAATTCGCTCCGCCGCAAAAGGCGTAGCTGATACTAATCGAACTGCACGCGTTATCGCTGACGGCGCGTTTGATTGCATCGGGCAAGGCGTTTGAGCCTGAGCCCATGTAAGCTCGAAGGGGTGCGTCAGGTGCGACCGCATGCGCCCATTCCAGATCAAGCAGGACTTCGATTTCGTCACCATTGGTGCTAGGGGCGGTGCTATCCGGAAACACATTGGTGATACTCGCGGTGGGAAGCGCGAATGTGGTGTCGAAGAGCGTGACCGCCGAGGCCAGATAGTTCGAATCCTCGATCACCGCGATGCAATCGCTGCCACTGCCATTGGTGCCGGCGTTGAGCAACGGCGTTTCATCGTAGAAAGTGTAGAAGTCGGCAGGACCGAATGCGGTACCCGAGCTGCCGCTGTAATCGGGGCTGGTATCACCGCCAGTAATGCCGTCAAGCGCCAGTGCTGAAGCCAGCAAAGGCGCGGGAGCCGCCAGCGCTGACGCGGCATTGGGCGTCCGATTCACCAATGGAATCGCATGGCGAGTGTTGTCGAGCCCGCCGATCGAGCCGATGATGCTGGCAAACCTGCTTGGTATTGCCGGATCGGTGAGATTGGCGAAAACCGTTCCGTCTGGCGAGGCGGCGATTGTTGTATCGAAGGCAGCTTCGGCCATCGCTGCGCTGCCGGTCGCAGTGATACCCCGCGAGGAAGCTGCGGTGATCTGGAAACCCTGATCCTCAAGCCATTGGCGGACCGCATTGACCTCGCCTCTGGTGCGGCCAAAGCGGCTGTTAAACTCCGCCGGTGTCAGCCATTTATGAAACTTGGCCGACTTCGGATTCTGCTGGGATGCGATCAAGGCCTGCAATTTGGCCTGGTCGCGCAACGCGAAGTTGACGTTAATCGTTAGAGGCTGATCGGTCGCGGCACGGCCTGTCAAGATAGCCGTGGCTTCCGGATGGTTGCGCGCGAGGGTGACAGTTTGAGCGCCGACCGGACTCGGCCCAGCGGCAAGCGTCATGGCGCAGAGAATTGCGGCAAAGATAGTCGTCAGGCGCGCCAGCCGTGCATCTATCGGCCGCAACCGGGCGTTTAATCCATCAGATAAGGAGCTGAAGATTTGCCGAGAGTGCATCTGATTTCACCGCCCTTGCAAGGCAATAGGATAACGAACAAACGGCGCCCGTTTGAAAAATTTTAGCAGTGAATTAATCCAAAGAAAGCAGTTTTCAATCGTCTGATTGATTTAGCATAAGATTGATGGTTAAGGCATCTGTGCGCACGTCAGGACGATGATGCTTCCGTTCCGGCAAAGCGCTACCTGGCCATCGAGATCGCACTATCCGGGGACCATGCCGGGCACGGAAATTCAGCCAATTCCAATTGGCTCAAATGTGATTGGCCGAGCTCAGGCGGGTTCGCGAACCGATGGCAGGTCCATAAGTGGCAGCAAAATCAACAGGTTAACTGTTGGCGATGCTTCTATCCCGGTGCGCCGCGATTGTCCAGTTTCAAATCCAGGAGCAAACCTGACGACCGCATTTTATTTTCTAGGAAAGCCCCGACGGGTAGGCTCGGACCGACCCGTCGGGATTCGTAAAACCTAGTTCATGAAGAAATAATCAGGCCGTCGAAATTCCCCTGTTCGCGCCAGCGCGCGAGCAGGTCAAAAAAGGCCAGCGCGCCTTTTGGGTAAACGGTTTGGAGGAAGCCTCCGTCGCCGAGACCCTCGCCATTGTAGTACCCAGGTGTGCAAACGCTCTGGTATTTCGTCATCGGATTCGGACTATTGACGATTCGCACCCATTCGGCCTCGGCCTCGGGCGTGGGCTCGATTGATTTTGCGCCCCGCCGGTTAACCTCTGCGATTAACTGCGCCACGTGATAGGCCTGCTTATTCAGCATGTAGGTGAAGTTGGCGGTCAGGCCGGTTTGCGTCAGCCCCATATGAAAGCAATTCGGAAAGCGGTGACTCAGGAAACCGTGAAAGGTGCGCATCCCATTTTCCCAATAATCCGCGAGCGAGAGACCCTCCCTGCCATACATCGCGAACTCGGACCGCCGCGTGTAGGCTGTCCCGACCTCGAAACCTGTCGCGAAGATCAGGCAATCGACTTCATATTCGACTCCGTCCACGACCACGCCATGCTCGGTTATGCGCTCGATCGCTTTGGCGCTGGTATCGACCAGCTTCACGGCCGGCCGGTTGAAGGTCGGCAGGTACTCATCGTTGAAGGTCGGCCGCTTGCACCATTGCCCGAACCATGGCTTGAGCGCTTCGGCCGTTGCCGGGTCTTGCACCGCCGAGGCCACGCGGTTGCGAATCTCGTTCATCTTCTGAAAGTCGGCAATTTCCGCTAACGCTGCCCGGTCATCCGCCGAAAGATTCGAATCCCCCCGATTAGAGATTAGCTCTCCCAGTTTCTTCAGCGGACTCGTCCACTTGTCGCGGACCTCGTCTTTTTCAAGCTCGACACCATCCAGCAGGGCGGTGAAGTTGCGGTTGCGATATTCCTGCCAGCCGGGTTTAAGCTTCTTCGCCCATGCCGGGTCGGTGGGCGTATTATTCCGTTCATCCACCGACGACGGCGTGCGCTGAAACACGTAGAGCTGCTGCGCATGCTTGCCCAGATGCGGGATGCACTGGATCGCCGTCGCTCCCGTTCCGATTATCCCTACGCGCTTGTCCCGGAGTTTCTCCAGGCCCCCGGTCGTATCTCCGCCGGTATAGTCATAATCCCAGCGGCTCGTATGGAAAGTATGTCCCTTGAATTGCTCTATACCCGGAATTCCCGGCAGCTTGGGCTTGTTCAATGGCCCGCTCGACATGATCACAAACCGCGCCTTGAACACGTCACCTCGATCAGTTGTAACCGCCCAGCGTCCCGCCTCATCATCCCACCGCGCTTCCTTGATTTTGGTCTGAAAGCAGGCTTTCTCATAAAGATTAAACTGCTTGCCGATCCGTTGCGCGTGGGCGAAGATTTCCGGCGCGAACGAGTATCTTTCCTTCGGGATATAACCGGTTTCCTCCAGCAGCGGCAGATAAAGATATCCTTCGACATCGCACTGAGCGCCCGGATACCGGTTCCAGTACCAGGTGCCACCGAAATCCCCGGCCTTCTCGACGATGCGGAAGTTGCTGATTCCAGCCTCTTGCAGCCGGACTCCCGCCAGCATCCCGCCAAAACCGCCGCCGACGATCACTACGTCAACATCTTCATGCAACGCCTCACGCGTGAAGCCGGGCTCGGCATAAGGGTCCGCGTTGAAGTGGTCGAACTTCCCGGTGATCTCCTGGTACTGGCTGTTGCCCTCGGCGCGCAGCCGCCTGGCCCGCTCAGCCGCATACTTCTCTCGCAGTAAGCCGGGATCGAAGCCCAGTTCTTCAGGAGTTGGAATATGATTCGACGTGGGTTCAGTGACTGCTTCGCTCATTGAGGTCAGTCCTCCGCCTTTAATGAAAGTCGCTTGCAGAGCAACGGTTTCAAAGCTTCAATCGCTCGGATTCTCGCCGAATGAAGCTGGCAGATCAAACGATGCAGGTTGCTGGCAACCCGGCACCGCGTTCGTTCCGAAGGGTAATCATCCTCATGCCGCGGCTAGCGATTCCGTAAAGCGTACCGGCATGTGCTTGATACCTGCGAGGAAATTCGAGCGCAACCGTTCGACCTTCCCCGCCAGCTTGATCTGCTTGATCCGCGGCATCAGCTCCTGGAGCGTCAGGCGTAATTCCAGCCGCGCAAGATGCGCACCGCCGCAGAAATGCTCGCCTCTGCTAAACGCGACATGCTCATTCGGCGATCGTCTTAAATCGAACGTATAGGGATTCTCGAACACGGCTTCATCGCGATTGGCCGATGGAAACCACATCGCCACGCGGTCCCCTGCGCGGATCTTTTTGCCACCAAGCTCGGTATCCTGCGTTGCCAGGCGAGCGAAGTGCGTCACCGGACTCGTCCATCGCAGAATTTCCTCGACCGCCGAGGACATAATCTCCGGATCTTCAACCAAAAGGTCTAACTGCTCAGGATGCTGGATGAGGGCCAGCAGCCCGGCCGAGATCGCATTGCGCGTAGTCTCAAGCCCCGCCCCAACATAAAGCAAGCCATTATGGCCGAGTTCCGAGCTGGTTAGCAGGCGGCCATTGATAGTCGCATTGCCCAGCACACTCAGCAGATCTTCGCCATCGCCGCCGCGCCGATCCAACGCCGCCCCGATACAATAGCTCCCGATCGCACGCGACCCTTCCTGCCGGGTGTCCAAGGGCGAGCCCGACTCCACCTGATACTCGGGATCTTCATTTCCGGCCACCATGTTTCCCCACTTGAACAACTGCGGCCAATCCTTGCGTGCAATCCCCATGATCTCGCAGATAAATGCCATCGGCAGGCGCGCGGCGACGTCGATCACGAAATCGCATTCGCCCCGGACTATTCCCTGCTCCAGGATTTCTCGTACGAGGATCTGGCCAGGGGTCTCCAGGCGGCCCACCGCGCGCGGCAGCATCAGCCGGTTAAATGCGCGCCGCATCGCTGCATGCAACGGCGGATCCGTCATCAGCATCATTTCGCCGGAACCGAGCATCTCGGGAGTCACCTGTTCCATCTCCGGACTCGACGGCATGGAAATCAGGTACGCGGAACTGAATAGCGCCGGCTTGCTCACTACCTCGATAATGTCGTTGTAACGTGTCAGCGACCAGAACCCTTTGCGGCCATCATCTGTCCAGTGGATCGGGTCGTTTTCCCGCAATTCCTTCCATAGCGGATGAGGGTCATGGTCAACAAAAAATCCAGGATCGCTCAGCGCCGCATCAATATATCGATAGTCCATGATCCCTCGCTTTTTCCGGCAAGCCGCGCGGCTGTGAGGATGCTAACCAGTCGCCTTGAAGTGGCTCCGGCGTTAAGGCTGTTCGATGAATTGTTGCATAGCTAAATTGTTAAGCCATCTAAGTATCTAGTCCAAACGATAACTCCGCCAATTATTTTCCGTCAAGCAAAGCCCATACTGTGCTTTGCTCACCGCCTGAACTCTGCTGGTAACACCTTGCTCTTGCTGGAGGGCCTCGTTTTGATCCAATTTGCATAGCCCCTTCATAATCCGGAAGGATAGACTCTCAGTACCAAACCGCTTTTATAATTCGCAATGGAATCAGATCCCCTATCATCCAATCTTCTAAAAGACCCGTCTGCTTGCACTCTCTCGGCTGGCGATCTCGAGGCCGTCTTCCTCCCCGCTCGCGGGATGCTTGGTGCTTCGCTTCGCCATAAGGGCGTTGAGATCCTCGGCCGCGTGGAAAATCTCGAAGATGCTGCTGTGAAAGGCAGTACCGCCGGCATCCCTCTTCTCCATCCATGGGCAAACCGCCTCGCCCAGCCTGAGTATAATGTTCAAGGGCGCCACGTAGTCCTCGATATCTCATCGCCGCTTCTCCATTTCGACGAACATGGGCTTCCGATTCACGGCGTGCCCTGGTCCAGGCTCCAATGGATAGTGGCCGAACGTAGGCCGGATTTTGTCGCGGCCCGCCTCGAATGGTCAGCAGCGGCTCTCCTCACCGTCTTCCCTTTTCCCCATCGCCTTGAACTCACGGTGGCTATTCAACCCGGCAGCCTGACCCTCGAAACGACCCTGATCGCCGGTTCCGAAAGTCCGGTCCCCGTGAGTTTCGGCTTTCATCCTTATTTCCATATTCCAGGGCTTCCGCGTCCGAACTGGCACTTGGAGTTGCCTGCGATGCGCAAGCTTGTACTCGATAGCCGTGGTATTCCGGCGGATGATGAGCAACCTTATCAAGGATTCAACGGACAACTCGGTGAAAGCAGTTTTGACGAAGGCTTTGCACTCATCGGGGAACGCGCATCATTCTCAGTTTCCGGCGCCACACAACGGGTCAGCGTGGATTTCCTTGAGGGCTATTCTTACGCGCAGGTCTTCGCGCCCAAAGACAAAGATTACATCGCCCTCGAACCTATGACCGCGCCAGCCAATGCCTTGGCGAGCGGCCGCGGCCTCCGGCTCGTGCCGCCGGGCGATCGCTTCTGCGCGGTATTCAGAATCGGCATAGGCCCGCTCTAATGATTTATGAGGATCGCTCAAGGCCCTTGGAGATTCCTGAGCTTTCGCCTTAATTCCGGCCCACCATGATTCGCTTGAAAATGCGCCGGCTCCCGTACCACTATTCCCATTGATAGCGCCACATCTCAAAAACTGGTCCAACTATGGCTGACATCCCCGCCTCTATCGAAGCCGTTCTAAACACGATGGTCCGCGTGCGCGCGGGCGATCCCACTGCGCAGGTCCATTCATTGGAGACCCTGCCTGGTCACGCCGGCTTCAGCTACAGTTTCGTCCTCGATCGTGCTGGCCAGCCCTCGCGCAAGCTCGTCGTACGCATCGCGCCGCCTGCGGTCAAAATCGCCGGACCAGCCGATATCGTGCGCCAGGCCCGTATCATGGCCTCACTCGCCGATACCAAGATTCCCGTGCCGTCCATCCTCTGGTACGGCGACGAGCCTGCTTTCTTTGACCGTCCCTATTTCGTTGCCGAGTTTGTTGAGGGCTTCAAGCTTAGTGAAGAGCCGCTGCCGCCCGCCGAACTCGCACGACTCGCCCGCACTGGCATCGCAATGCTCGCTGATCTCCACGCCATCCCCTGGGAGCCGCGCCGCCAGGCATTTGGCGATCCCTTCCCGCTTGCGGATGAGATGCGGCGCCTCGATAACCTCCTCGATCGTCCTACGCTCGACCCTGCCGTCGTCGCCCGTGCGCCCGAACTGCGCGAGCGCCTGCGCTCATCGATTCCCGCTGACGCGCGCCTCGGATGCGTTCACGGCGACTTCCAGTGGTCCAATGTCCTTTTCAATCACGAACGTCCGGTTGCTCTGATCGATTGGGAAATCTCTTCCATCGGCCCTACCCTGCTCGACCTCGGATGGGTCGCGTTCTTCTGTGACCCTGATAGCTGGGTCGAGACCGCGGAAAAACGCGTGCGCCCCTTGCTTGCCGATGAAATCGTCGAAACGTATTACGCCTCAGCGCTGTTTCCAGTCTCGACCGCGGACGTACGCTGGTTCCGAGCCTTCGCCGGTTATCGTTTCGGCGTGATTACCTGCTTTAACCTGATGCTGCATCGGCGCGGCAAGCGCGACGATCCGCACTGGGAAGACATCGCGCTCTCAGCCCCTCGGATGTTCGACCGCGCGCTCGAACTCCTGCGATAGCTCAAGCCTGCATGTGCGGCTGCACGCGCATCGCACCAAGAATCTGAAGCCGAGCCTGAGAGGGCGTACCGCACCAACGAAGCGATAATGGATTTTTTATTACTTCTTCCGACACCGCGAGCGCAGACCGATCGCGGCCAGCCGACGCTCGCCGCGCAATCCAGCATGAATTCGCCCCGCTCGCTCAGCTCATCCCTCGGCCATCTCCTGCATCTCCTCGACCGCCTCCGCAAACTCTTCCATGAATTCCTGCACCACCGTCCTGCTTGACTTGACGCTGTCCACCAAGCCGACGCATTGCCCGACCCAGTACGTCGCCAGCTCATACGCCTTATGATTCCCGCGCGCCGCCGCACTGACTACTGCCCGCAAGGCCGGTTCGCTGAGTATCGTCTGATACGGCATCGGCAGCGGCCCAGGACTATCCGGCGACTCCCACGCGTCCGTCCATGCCGATCGCAGTTGACGCGAATATTTTCCCGTCCGGCATTTCGACCGCACCGTGTCGCGCGCCGTCGCCGCCAGCATCTTCCGCTGCAGCACCTCCGGCACGTCCGATTCCGCCGTGGTCAGCCACACCGACCCGGTCCACACGCCCGCCGCGCCCATCGCCATGCACGCGGCCATCTGCCGCCCATTTGCGATTCCGCCTGCAGCAAGCACTGGCACGTTGCGGATCGGCTTGATCGCGCGCAGCACGTCAGGCACCAGAACCAGCGTCGAGACTTCGCTGCAATGACCGCCCGCTTCCCACCCTTCCGCAATCAAAATATCCACGCCGGCCTGGACCTGGCGCACCGCATGTTCCATCGCGCCAATCAGCGCCGCCACCGGCACGCTATGCTTCCGCCCCAATTCGAGCATCGATTTTGGCGGTACGCCGAGCGCGTTCGCGATCAGTTTAATCGGATGGCGAAAAGCCACTTCCAATAGTTCGAGAGCTGGCTCTTCCTGCAAGTTGAGCCTTCCCGGATGCTCTCCGCTATTGCTCTCACGCATAGAGGGCAGTTCAACGTCATACTTCGCGAGCAGTTCGCGCACGAAATCGCGATGGCCTTGCGGAATTCGTTCCGCCATCGAGGCCGCTGTCGCATTCCTCTCATCCTTGATCGCGAGATTTTCCGGGATCAGCACATCGATCCCGTATGGCCGGCCGCCAATATTCTCGTCGATCCACTTCAATTCCAGTTCCAACGATTTCGGCGTGAACGCGGTTGCGCCGAGCACCCCGAATCCTCCTGCCTTACTCACTTCCGCGACGACGTTGCGGCAATGGCTGAAGGCCACGAGGGGAAATTCGATTCCCAACATTTCACAGATCGGCGACTTCATGATGGATCCCTCTCATCGCAATATTATCAGCTTGGCTGAATAGCATAACGAAAGATCTATTGCCCGCACGCGCAGGCGGCCTCGCGCTTGGCGTTCACGTTTAGGACGATTCTGATATGATTTTTCGGACAGTGAGAAATCATGCGCCAGATTGGATTAAAGGCATTAGTCATTATGATATTTCTTATGGGCGGCGCCTCGGTGGCAGCGGCCTACGCTACAATCGGCCAGCCGGCTCCGCCATTGACTGCAACCGAACTCGACGGCCATGAATTTGACCTCGCGGCCGAGCGCGGCAAGGTCGTGATCGTCAACTTCTGGGCGACCTGGTGTTCGCCCTGCCGCAAGGAGATGCCAGCTCTCGACGCCTTCTATAAGCGCTACCACCCAGACGGCCTTGAAATGATCGGCTTGAGCGCCGACAGTCCGCATGCCGATGTGGTAAAGGTGATGAAATCGTTAAGCTATCCGGTGGCGATGCTCGACGACGCCAAAATCAATGGCTTCGGTACGCCGGACCAAATACCGACAACCTGGGTGATTGGCCGCGATGGCGTGGTGCGTGCCGAGTTTACTCCAGATAAGCTGGAGGTAACGGAAAAGAGTCTCGCGGAAACTATACTCCCACTGCTTGGCAAGAACGCTAGTGCGCCTGCTCACACATCTCCGGCGGGGAATCCATAGCCGGCTCGAAGCGGCTTCACGGAGGCTGATGACTGCGCGGGCATGCGCGATCGCGCTGATCCTCGCCGGATGCACGTCCGCGGCCAGGCCGAATTCTATCGACAGCGTTGATATCGCGAATTTCCAGCGGCAGAGCCGCGAGATCGTGCAGCGTGAGCGCGAATGCGAAAAGGCAGTTCTCACACGCGCTCAGGACCCGCCCGCGCCTGTGGCACCGGGGTCTTCCACCGCTAAAGCGCAGCCGCTGGAGCCGGTGACAGTGCAGAATGTTGCGCAATGCCGAGAGCAAGCCACCCAAGAGAATGAACGGCTTGCTGCACGACAACGCGCTGAATATGAGCGCCAAGCGAGAGAGGAGCGCGACCGCTCATCTCTGATGGCGATCCTTACAACCTCGCTTCAACATTAGCTCCAAAAGCCTGCGCGGCGATCGCTAGTTCATTGGCGGCATTTTGGGGAACTTCGGCAGTGCGGGATCCATGAGGTCCCAGGGTTGAGCGCTCGAAGTATAGATATTTACGGCTGGCTTGAAGATGCTGGGATCATCGAGGCTGGCCGCCCTGAGGACAATCAAATCGGGAGCGAAAGGCGGAAGACTAAATAGAGGCGAGCCGCAGGCAGGACAGAATCCGCGCTTTGCCATGTTCCCGCTATCAGCCTTGGATTCGTAATATTTCACGTCACCGGTAATTTTCAGGGCGCTTCGTGGAACCCCGATCGCCGCCGCGTATGCAGAGCCGCTCAATTGCTGGCAGTCACGGCAATGACAATTACCCATGAATACCGGGTCGGCAGAGCATTCGTAACGCACTGCACCACATAAACAGCCACCTTTCGCAGAAGCCATGACGAATACCTCCCTTCTTAAGTTTATAGAATGAGAAGGTAGCGCCACCGTTCGAGCGGCGCAAACTCTTACGCCGCGCTACGATTGGAATCGCCTTCGGCTTGGATGTTTACCTCGACACTCTCAGCTCGCTCGCAGCCCGCAAACCCGCATCCATCGCTCACCCAGACCGCGCCAACGAAGGAATCCATCGCAGTCGCACCAGCCAGCGCCAGTATATCCGAAAAGTAATCGCCATTGTTCTCGAAGCGAGATGTACGCCGCCGACGCAGCCAAAGTGGCAAATAAGTAATCATTAGTCTCTCATCCATAGCTTTCCCCCGCTGCGACGCTCGATACCTTGACCTGTTTTAGCCGAAAACTACGCATGGGATGTGCCTGATGAAGATCCCGTGATTGGTTGATCTTTTCGACCAGGCTGCCAAGTTTACTTAGCAGTTTGCGAATCTGATGGCGGCATGCTTTCGCGGCGTTGCAATGGCTCTCGCCCAGGCCACACGCCACAGTTGGACCGCAGCTTCATTTGCCGTTAGAATCCTCTGGGTGAACGACCGTTCAATGCCTTCCCATGGAGCTATTCTGAATGTCTCAGCGTCTCGGTAGCCAAGCCCTAGTCATCGGCGGCAGTATTGCCGGTTTAGCCACTGCCCGGGTGCTCGCCGATTTTTTCGACAATGTCACAGTGCTGGAAAGGGATGCGATCGCCTTCCGTCCTGCACCACGCAAATCGATCCCACAGGGCAACCATCTTCACGTCCTGATGCTGGGCGGGCAGCGCGTCCTGAATTCCCTCTATCCGGGTTTCAATTCGCGCCTTGAAAAGCTCGGGTCGGTCCGCTTTCGTTTTGCGAAGGACCTCGCATTTTACACACCGGCCCGCAAAACATATTCGCTCACCGGCAGCGTCACTGAACCACGCGATCTCGGCATCGACGGCTATAGCCAGAGCCGCGAACTGCTGGAGCATGCGGTTCGTCAGGCCACGCTTGAACTACCGAACGTCAGCTTCGAGAGCGGCGTCACGGTCCAGGGCCTTATCTACGACGGCAGCCGTGTGCGCGGTTTGCGCTGCGATCATCCAGACGGAGCAGGTTCACTGGAAGCCGATCTTGTCGTCGATAACGGCGGACGCGGTTCGCGCGTGCCCAAATGGCTTGGCGAACTCGGTTTCGAGCAGCCCGAAGAAACCGCGATCGGCGTGGATTTCGCTTACGCCAGCGCCCGCTTTCGTATCCCGGCGAGCTACGATGAGCCCGAGCGCGTGATGCTCTTCGGCGGACCCCCGCCACGATATTCCAATGGCGGAGGAATCTCCGCTATCGAAAACGGGATGTGGCAAGTCAGCCTCGCCGGCCGTTTCGGCAACTATCCGCCGGCCGAGCGCGAGGGTTTCTTCGCCTTCGCGCGCGCGCTGCCAACACCACTCCTGTACGAATTCCTTAAAGACGCGGAGCAGGTCAGCGATTTCTATCAGCACCGCTTTCCCACCAGCGTCCAGCGCCATTACGAGCGCCTGTCCGCCTTTCCCGAGGGTCTGGCCGTCCTCGGCGACGCCATCTGCAGCTTCAATCCGGTCTATGGCCAGGGGATGAGCTCCGCGCTGCTCCAGGTGCAAGCTCTCCAGAATCTTCTCAACCAGCGAATCGCCAACGGCGAGCGCTCTCCGCTCGCCCAACTCGCTACTGGTTTCTTCCCCCGTGCAGCCGACGTCATCGCGACGCCGTGGATTCTCGCTTCGGCCTTCGATTTTGCCTATCCCCAGACAAAGGGCGAACGCCCGCCGAACCTGAATGAGGGTGCCGCTTACTTCAATGCGCTTGACGCGCTGAGCGTCGAGGACCCTAGCGTCCAACGCACACTGCTCGAAGTCTTCCAGCTAGCACGCCCGCTGCTTTCGCTATGGCAAGAGCCGCTCTTCAGCCGCGTCCAAGCCCGCCTCCACCATTCCGGTCAGTGATGCGGCGCGGTGAGAACTAATCTATTTGCACCAACGGCTCGAAGAAACTGGGCGGCTAGTGCCGATGCCGCCCTCATGGATTAAACCGTCACGAGCGCAGGACTTGGCCGGGCAGCGCGCCAGTATGCTTACCGCCTTCGTACAGCACTTCACCGTTGACAATCGTGTACTCGATTCCTTCGGAGCGCACCACGAAACGGCGTCCCCCGCCTGGCAAATCGTCAACCGATTCCCTCGGACTGCACGCGATTCGATCATAGTCGAAGATCACGATATCAGCGGCATATCC
>DATJUF010000153.1:0-7306 GCA_035502655.1 Binataceae bacterium (SeqCode) | reverse complement strand
CGGACTTCATCCATCGGAGCAAAGGTCGCGATAATCATAATATCGCCGGGAGTGCCACGGCGAGCCGCTGCTCCATTGAGGCTGACCTCACCGGAGCCGGCCGCCGCTCCGATAGCATAGGTCTCGAGGCGCTCGCCATTGGTAACGTTCCAGACATGGACCATTTCATATTCGAGAATGCCCGCCGCCTTCAGCAGATCGGTGTCAATCGCGATGCTCCCTTCATAGTCCGGATCGGCGCCGGTCAGGCGCACGCGATGGAGCTTGGACTTGAACATGATGCGCATGACCCTATTCCTCTTTGCGTGTGACGCGGCGTTCAGGCTGACTCGCGGGCGAAAACCATATTGTCGATCAGCCGGGTTTTGCCGACGCGGGCCGCGATCGCGACCACGATAGGGCGGTCGTTGCGCTCGACCCGTTGCAAAGTTTCGGCGTCAACCGCCTCGATATATTCGATTTCAACTCCCGGCGTTCGTTCAAGCACGGCGCGCGCCGCGCAAGCGAGCTGGACTGGCGTGCAGGCGCCGGCGCGAAAGCAATCGTTCGCGGCTTCAAGAGCGCGGCTCAACGCGAGGGCTCGTTTACGCTCTTCGGGCGATAAGTAGGCGTTGCGTGAGCTCATCGCCAGCCCGTCGCGTTCGCGCACCGTCGGAACTGGCACAATCTCGAGGTCGAAGTTGAGATCGGTGACCATCCGCTGGATCGTCCGCAGTTGTTGAAAATCCTTTTCCCCGAATAAGGCGAAGTGTGGTTTGATGATGTTAAACAGCTTGGCCACGACTGTCGTCACGCCGCGGAAATGGCCCGGGCGATGGGCTCCGCATAGCCCTTGGGTTATCTCGGTAGCTTCAACCCAAGTCTGCGATCCCGGCGGGTACATCACTTCCGGTTCGGGTGCGAACAGCACATCAACTGGCACGGTCTCCATCAATTCGCAATCGCCTTTGAAATTGCGCGGATAGTGCGAGAAATCCTCATTGGGGCCAAACTGGGTCGGATTCACGAAGAGTGAGCTGGCAAGGATCGAAGCGCGCCTGCGTCCTTCGCGCATCAGCGTGAGATGTCCCTCGTGTAGGAAGCCCATCGTCGGGACGAAGGCGATCGTCTCCCCACGGCGGCGTGCCTTCTCCGACCAGCGCTGCATCTCGGTTGGCGAAGCGATTATTTCCATGGGTCTCAGGCTCCCTTGGTGCTGTAACAATGTTCTGAGCTGGGGAAGCTGCGTTCGCGCACTTCGCGGATATAGGCTGTGGCGGCGGCGCTGGCATCTTTCCATAGATTCGCGTACGGCTTGGCGAAGCGCGGAATGAATGACTCGCTCAAACCGAGCATATCGTGCATCACTAAGACCTGACCATCGCATTCAGGGCCGGCCCCGATACCGATAGTAGGAATCGTGACGCGCGCGGTGATTTCGCTCGCTAATTCGGCTGGAATGCCTTCCAGGACCAGTGCAAACGCTCCCGCCTGCTCGACCGCAGCGGCGTCTTCGAGCAACCGTTCGCGGCATCCGGGACCACGGCCCGAGCGGCGGCCCTGAACGCGATGGCCACCCATGCGATGAATTGATTGAGGCGTCAGTCCGATATGACCCATCACTGGAATATCCACATCAACGAGGCGCCGGATCGTAGTGGCCATCGTGATGCCGCCTTCGAGCTTGACGGCTTCAGCACCACCTTCCTTGATTAGGCGGCCGGCATTGCGCAACGCCTGTTCTGGATTAACCTGATAACTGAGGAACGGCAAATCGGCGATAACCAGCGCTCGCTGGCGGGCACGGACGACCATTTTGACGTGATAAAGAATTTCGCCGATGGTAACCGGCAGCGTGCTGTCAGCGCCTTGGACCACCATCCCGAGACTATCGCCGATCAGCAGCAGATCAATGCCTGCATGATCGAAGATACGCGCGAAAGGATAGTCGTAAGCCGTCAGCATGGTGATCGGCTGCCGCTCCGCCTTCATGCGAGCGAGGTCGGTAACGCGAATTTTGTCTTTTCCCATGACCGCCTACCTCTTTTCCCTTGAACGCACCTCGCAGACTCGCTTGCTCGTTACGCTGCGCTCAGTAGCGCGGCCCGTCTGACCTGAAGCGCGTTCATCCGCAACAAAAACGCGGGGCCACCAAATACCGGCAACCCCGCATCACACGCACAATGACGCGCTAAAAGCTCGCTTTGGGGTCCCGGTCCCTAGTGGATCCAGGCGCTAAGCTCAGTCTATGTCGAGCTCGCCGAGAGATTAATCCCGGCACATCTCACTCTTCGCCTCACCGGGTTAATTCCTCGGCGGACGAAATCTTTTAGCGCGAACCTCGCATGAGGTAAAGGACAATTCTGCACGAAAGGCCCGAAAAGACCAAACTCGTCTAATAACCTGGAGAGAACATGACCATGTTCTGCGGAATCTGCACTTGGATTTGCTTGCGCTCGCCGTCGCGGATAACGCTTAAATAGACGATTTCGCCGGGCTGGAGGTCGTGCAGGTGATCCTCGAACTCGGTAAAGTCCATTACCCGCCAGCCATCCACAGCGATAATCAGATCGTAGCTCTCCTGGATCGGAACACTGGCTATAATCGGCGCCAGAAGCACCGCTGGCGGGAACACCAGCGCGCCTGCCACCGCGACACCCTCGAGGACGTTGCGGGCCGTCTGGCTGTAGGCATGCAACCCCGCCTTGGCGGCAGGACTGCCTGGAGTCACGCCAATGACGAGCAAGCCGGTTGCATCCTCCCCCGATTTGAGTTTGCGATGGTCCTCGCGTAATTCAACGCCGAGTTGGGAGCTGTTGTCCTGTTCATTGATGAACGACTGTAGGGGGATTTGCTGTTGCGGATAGCTGTCGGGATTTTGATAGCGCTCGTAATTGATGATGTCAGCGTTGGAATTGAAGCCCGCGGCACTCGGAGAATTAGGATCGAGTGTGGAGCTCTGCCCGGTGAGCGGTGGAACGGCGACGGTTCCCGCTGGCAACGCGAGTGTGCGCGGGGCGCCCGACGATGGGGCTGGCGAGACGGACTCCGTAGGTGCATTGCTGGCGGGGGGCGCAGATGGAACCGTTGCGGGTTTGGGCGGAGTTGCAGCCGTAACCGTGCTTGAGGCAGCCGGCACTGAGGCAGTGGCTGGAGCAGCTACAGGATTAGCTATAGGAGCGGCCGCCGGATTGGCTATGGGAGCTGCCGCGGCGGGCGTAACTGGGGCAAGCGGTGTTTCCGCCGGCGCGTTGGCCGGTTCGCTAACAGAGAACGCAGATGTAGCGTCCGCGAATGCGGTGTTCGTCAGAAGAAATAATACGAGGGTCGCAGCGGACCATGCCGATGCTATTCTTGACCCTCTTTTACGCGAGCCCCCACGCGTTTTCATGCTGCACAACTCGTTTTTCGTTGCGTAGCTTCTTCAAATGCGATCTTACCGACTGAGCTGCTGCCGGATGAAGAAAGACCGGCACGTCTGTGTAGATTTTTTTTACGATCGCCATCACTTCCAGCGGTTCATCCTTGATTGCGTTGAGCACCTGGCGATCACGCAATTCGCGATGTGCGATATACTCACGGATCTTCTGCTTGGCATTGCGGATCACCGGACCGTGGGCCGGATAAATCGTCTCCACGTCGAGCGCCAACAGGCGGCGGAGGGAATCCATATATTGGCCGAGATCGCCCGTCTCGTCCGGGATGACAGTAGTACCCGCCCCAAGGATCACATCTCCCGTGAATAGCGCCTTTTCCTCGATGAGCAAATAACAAAGATGATCCGGAGCATGTCCGGGCGTAAAAACAGCTTGTAGCGTGGCTCCTTCGGTAGTCACTTCGTCGCGATCGTCAATTTGAGTAAGTGGCACACCAGCAGCATCGTCGGGACCCGCCACCGGCCAGGGCTTCTTGAGTACGCCGAGGTTACCGAACTGGCGATGAACGTCTTTGACACCTCCGATATGATCTTGATGCGCATGGGTCAGAACGATGCGATCCAGTTCCTCGGTTTGGCTTAGTTCGCGCAGCGCGACCGGCAGATTCTCCGCCCATTTCGCCACGCCAATACCAGTATCGAGCAAAATCGGCCGGCGTCCGGTACCGACGATATAAGTGTTCGTGCCGGGTCCGGTGAAAGGGCCGGGGTTATGGCCGAGCACGGTCGCGACCAAGGGCGAGTAGCGCGCATAGTCGGGCATTTTGAGCCCCATCATGTTATCCGTGACGACTCGTCGTGGCTCTTCCATCTAACTGATCTCCTGGGGCTGATATCTGGGCGAAGCCTGAGCGCACCGCCTGACAGGTGTAACCTCTCGGCTAGCAACTTATCAGGCACCGGTAAAGCCCGATTAGTTGCGCTTGTTACGATCGAAAATCAACCGGAGCCCCTTCAATGTCAGAAACTCGTCGATCTCTTCAATCGTCTCGGATTCTGGGGCGATAAGTTCGGCGAAGCTGCCAGTCGCAATCACCCGGGTCTCCTCGCCGCGTTCGCGGATGATGCGTTCGACCAGGCCATCGACCAGCGCCGTATAGCCATAGATAAGTCCCGATTGGATAGCGGTGACCGTGGTGCGGCCGACTACGCCACGCGGACGGGTCAATTCGACCCGGTAGAGCTTGGCAGCATGGCTAACCAGTGCGTCCATCGAGATACCCAGGCCGGGTGCGATCACGCCGCCAATATATTCGCCTCGTTCGCTGACATAATCGAGGATCGTCGCGGTGCCACTGAAATCCACCACGATACAGGCCGCTCCACAGTGATCAAAAGCAGCAACCGCGTTGACGATCCGGTCTGCGCCTACTTCCTTGGGATTCTCGTAAAGGATTGGCATCCCGGTTTTGATGCCGGGACCGACGATAAGCGGCGCGCAGTGGAAGTAACGTTCAGAAAGTTGCTCGAAAGTAGGATTCAGCGGCGGCACCACGCAGGCGATAGCCACGCCTTCAGGATCGAGCGGTGATTTGAGACCGGCACTATGCAGCAGGCTGGTGAGTATCACGCCGTATTCGTCGGTGGTGCGTTCAGAATCGGTGGAGATGCGCCAGTGATGAATCAGGCGCTCTCCATCATAGATGCCGATTACGATTTGAGTATTGCCAACGTCGATAGTAATGAGCATGGCCGAGCCTTGGGACGAATCTGCGACGGAAACACACGGCTCGCCGGGCTACCAGGCGCTTTGTGCATTCATTGAATCAAGTGGGCGCCCCTCAGCCAACAGGCGCTAACGCCCACGCGAGAACCCACCCATCATGGAACCATGCCCCAGCCCAAGGTGCGAGCCAAACAGGCGCGTGCCACCGCCGGCGTTATAGCGGCGGGAAGCGAATGGCATCAGTGCGGAATACATCGGCAGCGTGCGGGAACTGAGCGCTGAATACATCGGCAGTTGATGGCTATTAACCAAAGGGGCGGTGTAGGGTTGCGGAAGTGGATTAATTGGGGCGTTTACTGGCACCTGATAGATCGGGACATAGACCGGGGCCGCATAAACCACCACCGGTCCACTGCCATCGTCCTCGTCCTGATCAGCGTAACTCTGCACGTCATCCGCGCCATCATCGTCGGCAGCGGCTGCCGCTTGGGCTGATTGATCGTCTGGATCACTCTGAACTGGCGGATTGCTAAAAGTCACATCCGCAGGACCGGCGCTGTCTGCGGTGTCGCCGTCTAAGCCCGCTGGCGCCGACGCCATAGTGCGATTACGCCGATCTATTATTTGCGGAAGCACCAGCACTTGATCATCAGTGCCGCCGGCCGTCTCGGCGTCGGGAATAGGTACGGCACCCGCCTCGTCCGGCCGGTCGTAATCAGCGGATGGCGCAGGCAAATCGAGGTTATCCGCGGACTCATCGGCGCCGGAGGGAGCGCCCACCGCCGGGCTGTCAGCGGCCGACTGAGCTGAGACAGGGCGCGGATTATAAAGCAAAAGGGTGACAGCAAAAAGCGGCGGAAGTACGAATACGCCGACTAGCTGACGTAGGATCGAATTGTCCTTCCGTTCCATCATAATGCCACGCTGGTGCCAGCCTAACACCCTCTGGATCGCGCGCCAAGGGAATTTGACATTAGCTCGGCAAGTATTCTCATTGCGAAATGGCGAAGATTGCGATGTATGGCAGTGGTGCCTTGCCAGGCGCCATAACTACGCTATGTCGTCCGCGTTTGCACATCGGCGCAAGCGCGTTAAGATGCGCTTCCATGGCAGAGACCAAAATCGCATTGATTACAGGTGCAGGCCGCGGGATCGGCCGCGAAATAGCCCAGCGTATGGCGCGTGAAGGCTACGCATGCGGATTGATCGCGCGGACCAAATCGCAGCTTGAAGAGACGGCAGAATTAATCCGCAATGCGGGTGGTACTGCGCTGGTTACGCCTACTGATGTCACCCGGCGCGATCAGGTGACGGAAGCCGTCGCCACTGTCGAGCGCGAACTGGGTCCGATCGCGGTGCTGATCAACAATGCGGGCGCATACCTGCGCAAGCCGCTGCTTGAAACCACCGAAGAAGATTTCGACTTTCAGCTCAAGGTGAATTGCTTCGGTCCTTTTTTCTGCACGCAGGCCGTGGTTGGCGGGATGGCGGAACGCGGCGGTGGCACAATCGTCTTCGTCCTTGGATCGGAGTCGCGCGGTGGCCCGCTATATTATTCTGCCTATAACGCGTCTAAGGTGGCCCAGCGGGCGATCGCCGAGTCCGTTGCCTACGAGTACATGCATCGCGGAGTGCATGCAGTGACGCTCGATGTCGACGGCGCGGTAGGCTTGCAGCGCATTACCGACGCTGCTCACGATGAAGAGGCCGACCATTTCGTCTCGACGGAAGCCATCTGCAACGAGCTTGTGCATGTAATCCAGCAGCCGCGCAACGCCTGGACCTTTGCCCTTGATCTGCGTTCATACTGGCAGTGGCGCCCGCGCGTAGCGGCGAAGAAGAAAGCTTGACAAGCCGGATAGCGTTCTGATTACGCCACTGGATATACTAACTCGCCTCAGCGGTCGCCGCTCAAGGCTACGGTCGGGGCGTGGCGCAGCCTGGTAGCGCACACGCTTGGGGTGCGTGTGGTCGCCGGTTCAAATCCGGCCGCCCCGACCAATCTAGAGATGCCATACAGAATCGTGAATGGCGTCAGCATCTCATGACCATGCTAATCGCTACAAGTTGATTGCCTCCGCCGATAGAGTTAGGTTCATTATCAAAGTCCGTTGACAATGGCGCTCTGATTTAAGAATTAGCGCGGCTTTCCGGTCTGCTGAAAAGCAGACTGGACGCCAGTTGCGCGGTGCCATAGCTGGCTCGAATAGCCTTGCTTGAAGGCT
>DATJUF010000152.1:0-4696 GCA_035502655.1 Binataceae bacterium (SeqCode) | reverse complement strand
CGATATCGCTGGTTTCGAGATCCTCGATCGAGACCAGATCGTATTTGGCCGGCCGGCCGCTCACTGGTCCCGATCCTCGCCGATCAGCACCGCATCAATACCGTCGATTTCCGCCAACCGTACATAGACTCGGCAGCCGTGGGGCGCGTCGATATTCTTGCCGACATAATCCGCACGGATCGGCAATTCGCGCTGCCCTCGATCAATCAGTACCGCCAGCTGAACCGATTCCGGATGGCCGCGATCAGCCAACGCGGTCAATGCTGCTCGTACTGTGCGGCCGGTGTATAACACATCGTCCACCAGCACTACCCGCCGTCCTTCCAACTCGAAGGGAATATCTCGCCCGATAAGACGTGGATCACCGGGTGCACCACGTCCGTCGTCCCGATACGACGAAATATCCAGAGTGCCCACGACGATTTCGGCTGCACTTCCAGCGCGCAATAACGCGGCAAGGCGTTCAGCCAAACAGGCGCCACGCCTGACAATTCCAACCAGCGCCAGGCTTTGGCCGGCATCGTTATGCTCGGCGATTTGGTGAGCCATTCGCCGCACGCAACGTCCGACCGCGTCGCTATCGAGCGCTGCGGTTTGCGCCGGGGTCATCGGCCACCCGCGACTGCCGCGCGGGCAAGATAAGGACGAAAAAATACCGGCGCATTTATGCCACCGGCAATTATTCCTGATTCAGTCATGTCGCTTCACCTTTTCGCCCTCGCAGGAGCGAACTTAAAGGTTTATTTTAAATCTAACGGTGCGGATTCAGCCGGTCAACGCGCGTAAATCTATGAGCCACTCCTGGAGCGTCATTTATCAATAGCGAATTGCGATTTTTTTGAGCAGACCTGACCTTCCATTCGGCTCCATTACAGCTTGAATAGAGCCGGCCCCTACTCCTCTAATTATCCCTGCCGTCTTCAGGCGCGGCGTTCGAGCTTGCGCAGGCGCTGGTCCTGATCTTTGGTCTGGACTGTGATGCGATCGTCGAAGCGCTCGAATTTGCGTGCGAGGCTGGCTAATGCCTTGTTGGTTTGCTTGAGCTCGGCGTCAAACTTCTTGACCATCGTCCCGGCTGAGGCCGTAATTCCCGAATTGATGCCGGCCGCGGCGGCTGGCAGTTCACGGCCAAGATCGCTTCGTACCGCCGCCAATTCACTGCGCAGACTCTCGTTGGCCTCGCCGATTTCGCGGCTCAATTCGGACCGCAACTCCGCCATCGAGCGCGTAATCTGTTCTGCGACGAATTCGCGGCTTCGCTCCGCTTCGGCAGCAGTTTCACGCTGCAATTCGCTGCGGACATTAGCGAACTCTTCCCGGAAATGAACCCTGGTTCCACCCAGATGCTCTCCAATCCGCACCATCTCAGCCCCCAAATCAGCTCGCACGCCCGCGATCGCATCACGGTTCTCGGCTATCCGATCGGAAAGGAATCGAATCTGCCGCCCTACCTCAGTGAACTGGCCGACCATCTCCTGGCGCAATGAATCAAGCCGTCCGCCGAAACCGGTTACGGCTTCGAGCACCAGGTCGAACCGCGCGCCGAGCTGCTCCATGATCGTGCCGATCTTCCGAATCTCCTCCTCATTCACCTGGGCCCCCTCCTCTTTCAACCTGATCTCTTCATCCACGGTTCCGGCACCCCCCGCTGTCTCCTTCGGGTTCTTTGGACCCGGCTCTGACTCTAGGGCGGCTGGCTCGCACCCTCAGCCTATGATGTAGCAGGCTAATGGATCACCTTGAAGAAGCGAGACCAACGAATAGGCACAATCGCGGTGCTGTCGGCGTTCCACGACCAATAGATAAACAACGCGCGCCCCTCGATTTGATTGAAGTTGACGAATCCCCAGAAACGGCTATCGTAACTGTGATCGCGGTTGTCTCCCATCATGAAATACTCGCCGGGCGGAAGCGTGACTGGACCGTAAAAGTCGCGCGGATTGCCGGGTTGCCGCTCATTCATTGGCACGTCGAAATGCGCATGAGAATCGGGCGCGCGCTTGCCATTCAGGTAGACGATGCCATCGCGGACCTCGACGGTATCTCCGGGCAGGGCGATCACCCGCTTGATGAAATCCTTGGTCTCGTCCTGTGGATAAACGAACACCACCACGTCTTGCCGATGGACCTTGCCGAGTTTGAACAGGTAATGGCCCCATGGAATTTCGTCGGCAAGCGGGGTCAGGCCAAAGAACGAATCCGGCAGGCGAAAGCCGTAATCCAGCTTATCCACAATTATGTGGTCACCGATCAGCAGCGTCGGCTCCATCGAACCGGACGGAATCTTATAGGCCTGGATGAAAAAGGTCCGCAGGATAAGCGCCAAAACCAGCGCGACGAGAAAGGCCTCGGTATATTCGCGCAGAGCGGATTTGCGGGACGGCGGCTCATCCGAGGGCGCTGGCGCAGCCGGTTTCGATTGCCTAAGTGGTTCGGGCACGCGTCCAGCTACTCCCCGACCTTGAGCAGGGCGAGAAACGCTTCCTGCGGAATTTCTACGCGTCCAACTTGTTTCATCCGCTTCTTGCCTTCCTTCTGCCGTTCAAGCAACTTGCGCTTGCGCGTGATATCGCCGCCGTAGCATTTGGCGGTGACATTCTTACGCAGCGCTTTGACGCTTTCCCGGGCGATAATCTTGGAACCGATAGCAGCTTGAATCGCGATATCAAACATTTGGCGCGGGATTAGTTCGCGCATTTTCTCGCACAACAGCCGCCCGCGTTCGTATGCCTTGTCCCGATGGACGATTACCGACAACGCATCGACGGGTTCACCGTTGATGCGAATGTCCAATTTAACCAGATGCTGCGGACGGAAGTCCAGAAACTCATAGTCAAGCGAGGCATAACCGCGGCTCATGGATTTCAGCCGATCGTAGAAATCGAAAACGATTTCACCCATTGGCATTTCATAGTTGAGAATGGCTCGCTGATGACCCGAATAGCGCAAGTCATGCTGCACTCCGCGGCGCTCCTCGCACAACGCCATCACAGCGCCCAAAAACTCCTCCGGCACGTGGATCGAGGCCATGATGAACGGTTCCTCAATCGCCTCGATCAGGTTTTCATCCGGCAGATGGGCCGGATTGTCGACCATGACCGTAGCGCCGGAAGTCGTCTTGACCCGGTAGGCGACCGTCGGCGCCGTCACCACCAGGCTGAGTCCGAATTCGCGCTCGAGCCGCTCCTGCGCAATCTCCATGTGCAGCAGGCCCAGAAAACCCGCGCGAAAGCCAAAGCCGAGCGCCTGCGAGGTTTCCGGCTCGACGACCAGGCTGGCGTCGTTCAGCCGCAGCTTGTCGATCGCCTCGCGCAATTCGCCGTATTGGTTTGCCTCAGTCGGGTAAAGCCCCGCAAAAACCATCGGCTTGAGTTCCTTAAAGCCCGCCAACGGCTCGGCCGCCGGATCCTCGGCGTCGGTCATCGTGTCGCCTACCCGCATATCGGCGACGGTTTTGATCCCCGCGACGGCGTAGCCAACTTCACCGGGTCCCAGCGTCTCCGAGGGCTGTTCATGCGGCGTGAAATAGCCCAGCCGCATCAACTCACCCTCTTTGCCGGTACCCATCAGGCGCACCTTCATGCCGCGGCGCAACTCACCGTCGAACACTCTCACCAAACCAATCACGCCCTCGTACGCGTCATACCAGCTATCGAAGATAAGCGCGCGGGGTGTCTTGCTAAGACCTGCCTTGGGGGGCGGAATCCGCTTGACCACCGCTTCGAGCACCTCATCGACGCCGACGCCCTCCTTAGCGCTGGTTAGGATTGCGTCGCTGGCGTCGAGTCCAATCACCTGCTCGATCTGTTCGCGCGTGCGTTCGACGTCGGCTCCCGGGAGGTCAATTTTGTTGATAACCGGAATAATTTCGAGTCCGTGATCGAGCGCCATGTAGACATTCGCCAGCGTCTGGGCCTCGACCCCCTGGCTGGCATCGACTACCAGCAAGGCGCCGTCACAGGCGGCCAGGCTGCGCGAGACTTCGTAGGCAAAATCAACATGGCCAGGCGTATCAATCAGGTTGAGGATATAGGTCTTGCCGCTGGCCGCGGTGTAATTGAGGCGTACCGAACGGGCCTTGATTGTAATTCCGCGCTCACGTTCAAGGTCCATCGAATCGAGAAATTGCTCACGTGACTCGCGCTTCGAGAGCGCACCGGTGCGCTCAAGCAGACGATCGGCGAGCGTCGACTTGCCGTGATCGATATGAGCAATTATCGAGAAGTTACGAATCGATTCGCGTGAGGTCATCTAATCCCGAGGAGCGCGCAGGAACAACTGCAACCGTTCACGATAGCATATCTGACGCGGCTGCGAGGCCACTAATTCCGGCCTGTGCATGAAGATTTTGTGCTGCTTGCCAGCCCCTTCGCCCGCCCTCACTCCAGCGCCAGCCGATCAATTTCCCTGCGCCGAACGCTGCTGAAAGAAGCGATATGTCTCCGTCAAACCGATCTCCAGCGAGACCTCCGGCTGCCAATTCAGCTCCTTTGCGGCCCGCGCTGGCGAAATTACCGAGCGCAACTGTTCGCCGGGCCGGGCAGGACCGTAGGCCGCCGGACGGTTCACGCCTGCGGCTTTCGCCAACGAGCGGAAAAGCTGATTGACGCTGGTTTCGACTCCGGTGCCAATATTAAACGCACCTGAAACCGGCGACGCCACCGCGGCCAGATTTGCCCGCACAACGTCGCCGACG
>DATJUF010000151.1:0-3364 GCA_035502655.1 Binataceae bacterium (SeqCode) | reverse complement strand
AGAGACCTTCCTGCCACTCGTTGACCTGCAACAGGCAAAACATTGGGCGCCCAAATCCGAGGGATCAAAGTTTGGCAGATGCCTGCGATGGTATCTGTGGCTTCATATCCTCATGGGTTGGTTCTTCACATCGATGCTCATTGCTGGCATTACTGGTCTGGTCCAGAAAGGGTAATCAGTAGCGGCCGCATGCCAGATTAATCAACGCTAGGCGTTGCGATGATCTAGCCGTCAACGGGGCAGCCGGAGGCGCGAACCAGTTCGCGCACTGCCTCCGCCGTATCCACCAACGGCTCCCATTCCAGTACGCTGCGTGTCTCCGTCAGGTCAGCGAGGGTTGCCCGCGCATCGCCAGGACGCCGTTCTGCATAGATCTTCGGACCGCCGACCAAAGCCGCAATGTCGTTCACACTGAGCGCACCGCCACGTCCCACATTCAATGCACGGCCGTCCGCGATCGTTGATTTCATCGCGGCCAGGTTCGCTCGCACTACGTCGCTGACATGAGTGAAGTCGCGGGTCTGCTCGCCGTCGCCATGAATCGTCAGCGGCCGGCCTGCCAGCCGCTCACGGATAAACAGGCCAATCACCGTGACGTAGGCGCCCTCGGTCGCCATCCGCGGACCATAGACGTTGAAGTAGCGCAGCGTCAGCGTTTCGATCCCGAACAGCCGATTGAACATCCGCGTATATTGCTCGCCCGCCAGCTTCTGCAAGGCATACGGATTGAGCGGATTCGGCGTCATCTTCTCGCGCAGCGGCAACTCAGCCTGATCGCCGTAAACTGACGACGAGCCGGAATAGATCACCCGCTTCACACCGGCGTCGCGCGCCGCGATCAGAGTATTCAGTGTGCCGACCACGTTGACCATATGAGTCTCCACCGGGTGCTCGATCGAAAGCATCACGCGCGGCAGTGCGGCGGTATGAAAGACACAATCAACACCTTGAATCGCAGGCCGAATCGACTCGATGACGCGGATATCGCCTTCGTAGAGTTTCGCCGAAGGATTCACATATTCGCGCTGTCCAGTCGCAAAATTATCAAGCAGGTGCACTTCGCAGCCCTCTCGGACCAGCGCGTCCACCAGGTGTGATCCGATAAAGCCAGCGCCACCCGTCACCAGAACGCGCATCTGCGCCGCACCTCCGCTTTAAGCCTGTAATTGACCGGATCTGACGGTCAGAATGCGATGCCGACGCCACCGCCACCGAAGCCAAAACCGCCACCGCCGAAACCGCCGTTGCCGAAACCGAATCCCCCCATGCCCGGAAATCCCATATTCATTTGCTGTTGTTGCTGCTGAGCTTCCATCGCGCGCCGGTCTTGCTCGGCGGTTTCGTTCTCTAGTTTCAGGTTTTCGTAACGCTGATATGCCGCCTCGTCGCCATGCATGATGCATTTGCAGTAATCCGGGTCGGCCATCCAATAGTTGGCATTGCCATCCTTATCGATATAGTAGCCGAGCTTGAGCGGCGGCAGTGACTTGAGTTCGTCAATCTGGCTCGGCGTCGTCGGCTCAACCGCATCGAAACCCGCCGATTGCAGCATCGGTACGACTTCTTGCGCCTTCTGCTGCGGCGTCTGGGTAAGGGTCGGCGAATTACCGCCGATGGTGGCGCAGGCGCCGATCGCCAAGGCCATCAGCAATGCAACAAATAAAATGAATCGCGACGCGTCCCGCCATTCGCGTGCCGGTACGGGTTGTTTGGAATTGCGGCTAACGCAAGCGCACACGGTCTGAGGCTGACACTTCCGCTTTCGCCCTGCAACTTCAAAGCTTAAGCTGCACTTGATGGCTGCCTTTCGCATCGCGGAAACTGGCGCACACCGCCTTAATCAACTGGCAGCGAAGGGGAAAGCGGCGGGAATCCTTGACGATTTTGCAGCAATTCAATCAGGCGCTGAGCTATGAGTTCACCAGCCTCGCGATGACCATTAGCGTTCCAATGTCCGATACCGGGCCGGGTATTCGGAAATCCATGGAGATACTCGTGATGCTCCTCGGCATAACGCTGCATCGGCGCCGCCAGATTCAGGACCGCGAACCCGGACCGCTGGCCCAAGTCCCTGATATGATCGTCGGGTAAAAAGAGGTTTTTCGCTCCGAGCCACTTAGCATAGCGTTGGCGCGCAATTGGATCAGGATCATCCTGGATGCCATTAGCCAGCGTAACCACCAACAAGCGGGCGTGATGTTCTGCAACATTTTGCTCTACCATCTCGATTTCCGCATCGGTGATATGCCAGGCGTCGCGCCAAACCGCGTTGCGCGGGGGGCCGTAGATCTCATCGTTGAGGCCCGGCTCGGATCTGGGCTTCTTCGTCATTGCCCGTACCCGCGGATTACTTGCCCATAATGCGCGTATCCTATGAGTTAGGAGGCTCCTCGCGTTGCCGAGCAAATTGAGCACTTGCAGATGGCGCGATTCGAAACGCAGCATGCAACTGGTGCGGAACCAGAACGAGTCTTCAAAGGGACCGCCAAGAACCAGATTCTGGCCCTCGAAAACGTAAAACGGACGGCATTTGTCGCCTTCGAGGACGACTGAATTATTACGAATATCGTTGCCGGTAAAAACGGCGAGCACAACTACATCCGGTGTGTAGCGCCAGACTCGCTCGCGCAATGTGATCAGTTCCTGCGCTGTGCCGTAACCGTCGCAGCCGAAGTTTATCACCTCAACCCGGTTGTATTGCATGGTGTGGCCACCGCCATCCACCACCTCGAGCGGCATCGCGGCCTGAATCTGCCTCTGAGCGACCGCACAGAACGTCTCGGATTCGGCAACCTGCTGAGCCTCGGTGAAGGAATCACCCAGCACGGCAATCCGCAGCGTGCCGGCGGGCTTTGCCAGCGCGTAGTCGGGACCGCGGAAGCCGTCCCGATTGACGCGCACATAGGCACGCCCCTCTTCGGTCTGCCAGCCCGCGGTATTAGCCTTCATTGTCCAACCGCGATCGCGGTCGTAGGTATAGAAGCTCGTGGGTGCCAGACCGGCTACGCGAATGACGATTTCTGCTAGTATCAGGGCGGTTATTACGCCTGCGAGGCCCCATACGAGCGCCTCCACGATCGCGCGGCCGTACCATCCGTGAGAGCTTTGGCTGCCAGCAGGCCCTGCCTCTGCCGAAGACTCAGCAGTCTGCGTACCGTCTTCGGACCGCTTAGAAGAGCGTGTAGATGAAGGGTGCAACGGCTGAAAATTGGGCCAGCGCCAACAGAACGCTGAGCAAAACCAGCGTGCCGATTAGCGGCACCAGCCAGTACTTCTTGCGATCACGGGCAAAGCCCCATAGGTCCTTGAGCAAATCCAACATCAGAACGGACGCTCCATGATTTCAGAACGGATGCTCGAAGTC
>DATJUF010000150.1:0-12636 GCA_035502655.1 Binataceae bacterium (SeqCode) | reverse complement strand
TGCGGCTTTCGTCTTCTGAGTGCGCGCGTTTTTTTGTCCTTTAGGATCGAGCAATAGCGCTTCTTGAAGCAGGCGCGGCATCGTGCGTCGCGTCTCTTCTTGAAGGAGGGTGCGAGGTCATCGCTTCCGCAATATCTGCAGGCCAGTGTGAATATCCTCGCGCTTCCGCGGGTTGCTCTGGGAGGCAAACTGTCCCGATGCCGCTTTTGCCTTACCGATGGACCTGCCAATTTCACGCCCGGATAGGATTCGGCGGATTCCCGGGAATAGCGCCGCAAGAGACCCCTCTCCGGGTCCATGGACGAGCGTAAATCACCCGTCTATGCGCGGATTATGAGCTATTCTCCAAAATGTCCTTAAATAGAAGGACTGTGTGGTGGATGAGACAGTCCGATGCGAACCAGTCTCTGTCAACTGTCAACCGGTTGACACCCTAGCGGCGGTTGATGGAACACCTTTAATTTAAACGCCGTTTTAAAACATGATCTGCGCTAACGCAATTTCCGCGGCCGAGCCTAGCGCTTGCGATAATCACGCGCGGCGTCCCGCTGCGGGATTTGGGCTTCCCGGCAATTGCGGCAGTAGTTGCGTTTGGCAAGCCATCTTCCGACGCGCTTGCCGGCCAGCGGCTGCCGGTTGGATATGAATGGCGCTCCGCATCCCGAGCAGGGCCGCCAGCCCTTCCGAGCGCGTAATCGCCAGCAGCAGTTGCACCGCAATGAGCGCGAAGACACTGGATGCAAATGGATTAGAAGCGAGGGATGCGACTACTGATTGGCCCTCGGCGCCGATGCGAATACCGACCTCCGCGGCAACCATCCAATAGTCCAAGCCGGCGGCAAGGCGGTTCCACGGATTGTCAAGGAAAGCCCATGCGGATCCGCAACGTTCTCCGAATCCGTCAACCTTCTCCCAGAGCTCTGGCGGTGCATCGCCCTGCAGCCGGATGGTGTTGGCGACCAAGAGTAGGTTGGCTGCCCGAGCCGCAAGCACGCGCCAGGTTTCGAGCGGCTCTGAAAACATCTCGGGATTGCGGCATTCCAGCTTGGCTTTACACCAGCGGTATTTGAAAGGCTCGTCGATCCCAAAGATCGGGGAAGGACCGAGCGGACTGCGGTTCATCAGGAGGGGCTTATGATAGATGGCCAGTCCGTGATGCTCGCAAAGATAGAGCGGCCCGTATTGTCTCGCAAACGCCAGAATGTCCCGGTCGCTGGAGAACTGATCAGATAGTCCGATAAACCGATCCAGGAGGCGCGACGCGTCGATGTGCTTGAACCACTGGTTGCCGGAATAAAGTAACCGGGCACCCCGCAGTTCCAGATGCCTGGGCATCGAGACGTAGTCTCCGATTAGTGGCCGTGCCAGGCCGCCATTCCAGCGGCTGAGTAACAGCGCCACACCCTTCGTCATACTAGCATCATATGGTGTTCGGCGCTGCGCCGAAAGGATGCAATGCTGGATCAACTTATGAGCAAGGCGGTTGAGCCGGTGAATCATTATCCATTCGGGCTTCCTAGCAGCGCTGCGGGAAAGTCACCCCTGGCGGAGGCCAGCGAAACTAATCGCTTCGGCGCGATCGCAATCCGCGACCGCATAAGAGAGCTCCGGCGAGTTCAAGCCAGCGAGCTGCTGCCCAACCCCAAGAACTGGCGTCGGCATCCGAAGGTGCAAGTCGAGGCGCTCCGCGGACTTTTGGGAGAGATCGGATATGCCGATGCGCTGCTGGTCAGGGAACTGGAAGATGGGCGCTTGATGCTGATTGACGGACACCTTCGCGCAGAGACCACGCCCGACGCTCTGGTCCCGGTGCTAGTGCTCGACGTTGACGAGGAAGAAGCGGACAAGATCCTGTTGACGCTGGATCCGCTGGGGGCCATGGCGGAGTCCGATGCGGGGCGGATCAAATCGCTCCTGCAAACCGTCCAGACCGATAGCCGAGCCGTGGAAGAGTTGCTGCGGCGCACCGCGGGAGAGCAAGTCTGGAAAACGCTTCATCCGCAGGCTGAACCGCCCGCGCTCATCGATGAGGCCGGCGAGTTGCAGCGGAAATGGAAAACGGCAACCGGCCAGCTGTGGCGGATTGGCGAGCACCGGCTGCCCTGCGGCGATTCCACTAACGCCGGCGACGTCGCGCGTCTTATGAGTGACGAGCGGGCCGTGCTGTTCGCGACGGATCCTCCGTATGCGGTGGGTTATACCGGCGGCTCCCACCCCCAGAGTTGGGGAAACCGGGGAGCTGCAAACCGAGACAAAGATTGGTCCGGTCAATACGTAGAAGCAAAAGTCGCGGACGTGAACAACAGCGAGGAAGCGGGCCTTCAGCTGTATCGAGGTTTCGTAAGCATCGCCATCCAGCACGCGATCACCCGCAATGCTGCTTGGTACTGCTGGCACGCCAGCAGGCGCCATTCGATGGTGGAAAAAATCTGGACTGAGTTCGGCGCCTTCGTCCACCAGCAAATCATTTGGATCAAGAGCCGGGCGGTCCTGACTTATTCCGTGTATTTGTGGCAGCACGAGCCCTGCTTGTTCGGCTGGATCAAGGGCGAGAAACCGAAAACCTTGAGGAGGCAGGCGGGGCAGGCTGCAGATAAGTTCCCGAGTACGGTCTGGGTGGTGCCGAGTTCCGAAGTCGAGACCGATGCGCATCCGACCTCTAAGCCATGCAAGCTCTTCACTCTGCCGATGGAGTTGCATACCGAACCCGGCGACGTCTGTTACGAGCCCTTCTCAGGCAGTGGATCACAGCTGATTGCGACCGAGCAACTGAGCCGGCGCTGTTATGCTATCGAAAAGTCACCGCCGTTCGTCGCAGTTGCGCTCGAACGCTTGACCGCGCTCGGCCTTAAGCCCGAGTTGATTGACACGTGAGACGGCAGCCAGACGGCACTTGGCGGAATACCCGTGAGCCGCTTATGGTGTCCGAAGCGGATCAGCGCGCTCGCTGGATCGAAGCGGAAACCGTCGCGCTCAAGCGCATGGGGCTCTCGTTCGACATGATCGCGGACCAGGTCGCGAGGGTTGCCCGCGGCGAGGCACAGGCGATCGTAACGCTGCCCGCCGGTGTTGCACTTCCACGAGATTTTGTGACCAGCCGCCAGACTTGTCACAAGGCGTTCGCCCAGCGATCAAGCGCGAACCGTCGTTCGAGGTCGACGAATTGCGCAAGCTCGACCACGCCCGCTCTGAGGAAATGTTCCTGAATCTGCAGCCTAACATTCGCAAAGGCAGCCCGCGCGCGATCGAGGTCGGAGTCAAATTGCTCGACCATACCGCACGGATCAATGGTTATGCCGCGCCGCAAAAGCATGAACTTACCGGCAAGGACGGTCAGCCGCTTACGCTCGTACAATTGCTCGAAGCAGTGGGGCCAATCCCAGATGAAGACCAAGAATAATACCGAACTGTCGGCGAGGCAGAAATTGTTTGTAAGGAACGTGATCAGCGATCCGGCGCTGTTCGCGACTCACGTTCTCGGCGTCAACCTGTGGCAGCGCGAGGCCGAGATTTTACAGTCGATCAACAACCATCGCAGAACCGCGGTGAAAGCCTGTCATGGGGTTGGGAAGACCTTCACGATCGCGGTTGCGGCCTTGTGGTGGCTGGCACGCTACCCCGAAGGCATCGTCCTCACGACCTCGCCGACGCAGTGCCAGGTGAGAACCCAGCTGTGGTCTGAAATCCACTGGCATGTCGAACGCGCCAACGTTCCCTATCCAAAACTGAAAACCACCGAGCTCAAATTCCGCGATGACAACAATTTCGCGATCGGCTTCTCGACCAATCAGGCGGAGAACTTTCAAGGCTATCAGGGCAAGTACGTTTTGATCATCGCCGACGAAGCACCGGGCATCGAGTCCGGCATCTGGGACTCGATTGCCGGGACGATGGCTGGCGGCAAAGTCCATATCGTGATGGCCGGCAATCCGACCGTCCCTTCGGGCGCCTTCTTCGACGCGTTCACCAAAGAGCGCGGCCCGTGGAATTGTTTCACGATCAGTGCCTTCGATTCGCCCAATCTGCAGGGACTCGATCTCGATACGCTCCTGCGCCTGGACCCGGCCGATGCTGGTCCGCTCGATCGCAACCCTGTTTCCTACCTGCTGACCAGGCGCTGGGTCTTCGATCAGTACCTTGCATGGTGGCACGGCAGCGAAAGCAGCTCTCCGAATTGGCTGTCACGAGTGCTGGCGCGGTTTCCGGATCAGGCCCAGAACGCATTCATCAAGATGGTGTGGCTGGAACGTGCCAAGCAGCGCGCGCTCCAAGACCCGATCAGCGACACTGGCACCGGTCCGCTAGTCGCTGGAGTGGACGTCGGAGGCGGGCAGGCCGAAACCGTGGTTTACGTGTGCGAGTGTAAGCGCGATCGTCGCCGGATTATCAGGATGGGCGCGTGGCGCGGCGAAGATACTCGCGGACAAGTCGTCAACTTTCTCAATGAGTACCGCTCGCATCTCTCGATTGTGCGAGTCGACGCGATCGGTATCGGCCACAATTTTGGCCTCCATTTGCGTGACTGCCGCTTTCCGGTCGAGCTGATCAACGTCGGGATGCCGTGCGAGAGCAAGCCGCAGTGGGGCGAAAACGACCCGGCCCCGCGCTTCGTGAATCTGAAGGCGTCCTTCTATCAGGCTTTGGCCGATGCCTTCGAGCACGACCAGATCGAAGGGCTGACTGACGAAGAGACCATCGGCCAGCTGGCAGGGCTCTTATACGAGCTGGATTCGCAGAGCCGTGTTAAGGTCGAGTCAAAGGAAAAAGCCCGCGCGCGGGGGTGCCCTCGCCCGATCGCGCCGAGGCGCTCATGCTGGCGCTATTCAAGCCGCCCCAGAAGATCGAGTTTTACTCGGTTCGCGATCTTTCACGAAGGCGGCAGACCGCGGCCGAGGAGCGCCACTTCCCCGAAGACGACCCGTCGCCAGGCTCTCGCCGCTGGGCGGGATGGGTAGGTCAGTTTCATATGCGTGATCTGCTGAAGTATTTCTAGCCGGAGGCATACGCCCTGATAACCCAGCATCCGGCGGAAATCGCGCGAAGAACGGCGAGAACAGGTTCAAGCGCAACGCCACCGCGGCCGAGCGTTTCAAGTATCTGTATTCGGAAAGAGAACTACAATCACTGGCACAAGGACTGGCGCAATTCGTAAACAACGGCGTCCGGCGGTGCGATCTTCAATAACTGCTATCAGAATTTCGGCGTCATGAACGCCGCGACCATGGCGGAAATTCTAAAGGAACGTTAACGCGCAAGCGGCATTTCAGGCTCATCTCGTGCCTACCGCTGGCACATCTACTGCTGCTGACAACACATCTGGGTGTGCCGCTAGCGCCAGGTAATAGCCTCCGGTAAGTCTTTTGCTACCGTGAGGACTGTTCAAGTTCGGGACCGTAACGTTGCACCCCAACGCCAGATCGTTGTGTGATCCGCTGCCATACCGTGCTCGGCGAGCAACTCTTCGACATCGCGCAGCGACAGCGAGTACCGAAGAAACCAGCGAGGCAGGAAAAGGCCGCGAACGTCATCGAGGCAGTCTTGGTCCATGCCCTCGACATTTCTGTTGTGCTCCCGATTGAATTCGCGGATGAAGTGCGCCACCAGCAACGGCAAGTCCACCAACCGATCGGGTAGCGGGGGAAGTTTTAAGGTGTAGACGTTCAGACGGTAGTAGAGGTCCTTCGCGATGCGGTCGACGGCCTTGTCAGGAGAGGCGGTTCAGCTCGACCGAGAACTGCGCAATGTCGTTCAAATGCCACGCACCCATGCTTGTATGTTGTCCCAAAGAGAATATGGAACGAAAATAGAAAATGGCTCGGTTCCGGAGGAGTCGCCGTCACCTTCGAAGAGACAAAGTTCTCGCCGGAGAGATTGGCGCCCTCGGCCAGTACTTGAGAGCTCGAACGGTATCCAGAGACGCGTCGCGCGTTCTCGTATGCACAAGCAGGAGCATGAGTATCGGTCCCGAGGACTTCGGAAGCAGCGAACGACAGGAGGTCTGCGGTTGATGCTGTTTGCGGGGATCGACATCGGTAGCGAGCGGCACATGGTTGCGATCGTCGACCAGAGCGGCGCCGTGCTGCTTAGAGCCACGGCAGTTACGGAAGATGCGACTGGCTATAAGCGGCTATTGGAGTTGCTGGGCAGTGCGAGCGATTGCCTGGTGGCGATGGAGGCGACTGGCCATTACTGGCGCAATCTGTTCGCAGCATTGGTGACGGCAGGGTTTAAGATTGCGCTAATCAATCCGCTGCGCAGTAGCCGCTTCGCCGAGGAGGAGTTGCAGCGTACCAAGACTGACGCCATCGACGCTCCGGGCCTCGCACGTTTTGCCGCTCAGAAGCGGCCGTCGATTACCCAGCTGCCAGAGAGCGCGCTGCTAGAACTGCGCGAGCTAGTGCGTCTAAAGGACCAACTCATCCAGCAGTTTGGTGATCGTGTGCGCCAACTGCATCGCGCGGTCGGCCTCGGATTTCCCGAGTTCACCCGCCACGTTCGTACGCTGGATAGTCAACTCGCAATTTCGCTTCTAGCGCGCTATCCAACTGCCGCCGCGCTGCGAACCGTATCAGCCAGAAGGCTCGCCCGACTTTGTTATGACGGTAGTCACAATGTCGGCGAAGAATTGGCGCGCGCACTGCTCGCAGCGGCCAAGCAGTCCGTCGCTGCGCATCATGGCGAACCCTACCAATTGCAAATGCGCTATGCGTGCGAGGACCTTAGCGTTTTGCGCCGTCGCCTGCGCTCGCTCGACAGCGATATCGAACGACGCCTTCAGCAACATGAGATTGGCAAACTACTCACTACGATCGAAGGTATTGGACCACAAACCGCGGCCCGGATCATCGCCGAGGTTGGAGATCCGGCCCGTTTCCATAGCGGGGGTGCGTTAGCCAGTTACGTCGGCGTCATCCCGCGAGTCCATCAATCGGGCAAGCGCAAGTTCTCTTCTGCCGCGAAAGTCCCGCTGGGCAACGCCCGTTTGCGCCGCGCGTTGTGGATGCCGGCGCTGACCGCCATTAAACACAACCCATGGTTGCGCGCCTACTATCAACGCCTGCGGAGCGCTGGCAAACAACCCAAGGTCGCGTTGGTCGCCATCATCCGCAAACTGATGACGGCGGTGTATAGCGTCGCCAAGCATCGGCGGCCGTTTGTGCTGCCACCCATTTACACGCCCGCTGCGGGCGGCGCGGTAGTGGCACTTGCTCATTAACGGTCACTGAAATACCTGCGTTCAGAAGCCCAATCTAATCTTTTGACACAAGCTCACGGTATCTCTCCGCTGGGGACCTGCGCCGGATGCTCCTGTACAGCGCGCCCCGAATGCGCACTTCACGATTCTGCTTGGCTCGTCTATAATCGAGGTCGAAAGCGAGGTGATCGTCCGTACCCTCCCCCACGTCAGAAGTAACAAGGCCCGCGCGTCAGATATTCTCGGAATGAGTCGACGGAACCTATACAATCGGCTCGATCGCAACAGCGTTCATGAAACAAATGGGCATTCTAACGGACGCCTGCGACGCGACGACCGCAATGGTCTAACGTGAACCCGGCTTACGCCGCGCGCCGCGCAGTGGCGACAATCCACAACGGCTCATCGTTTCGCTTGATTGACGGTTCTGCCGGCCCGCTTTGTTGGCATGAGACGTTGAGCCGATCTCTTCACGATAGCGAAAAGGGCGCCCACGCTCCGCAAGCTTTTATAAAGCGCGACGACAAGTCGGATAAACGTTATACTGCGTGTTTGCTGTCACCAGCTTCGACGATTCCAGTTTGATCTCGTTGAAGCTCTCGATCAAACCGTTAGGAACTAAGATATAGATGCTCACGATCGCGGATTTCGCTGCTTTTGACTGGCAGCAAGTGCTGGATATCCACTCGCAGAAAGTTATCTACGAATTCGAGGAAGCACTACAAAGAAAGGCTTTTGAGGCCCGAAACTCCGGCGATACACCGCGGGCGGAAATCTTCGCGTTTCTGACTGAAATCGCATCGCTCGGCTGGGAGTCCGGCTCCGCGGGCGAGCCTTTCAAACCCAGATTCCTTCTCACAGACGGCAACCGAAGTCGCATTCCGACCGATTACACCGATCACGAGGCCGACCTGCTGAAGACCCTGGTGCCAACTGTACGCGATCCCGAAATGCGAGCCAGAATTGCGGACGTGGTTTGGGAGCGATGTCGCGATCATGTTAGCGCCGAGATCGCTGTGGAGGCAAACCTAGAATCGGCAAGACGCCTTGAGGACCCGGAGGATTGGGTAAATGGCGCGAGGCGAATCGAGCGGGCATTGCAGATTGCCCGCGCGCTGCGAAACGAGACGCTCCGAGAAAAAGCCGTCTCGCACGCCGAAGGAGTGCTGGTACGATACGGTGGCAACGACCCAAGTTTCCTGTCCGCGTATTTGATGAAGCTGCTCCTCAAGAATGGACACGGAGATGCCGCGCAGTATGCGGCCCTTGCAAATCATGCAAGTGAGAACGCGGGTTCATCTGGCGACTGGAGACGGGCCCGCGAGCATCTCGGAATCAAAGCCCAATGGCTCCATCGGGCAGGTAAGACTCAACAAGCCGAGGCCGCTGGAGTCGAGATAGCAGAGACCTTCGTCAATGAGGCGGACCTGGCCGAGGCGGCGGCGACGCCTAACTTCCTGCTTGTCGTGCATCATCTTCAGAGCGCAATCCAAGCGCTTCGTACCGTTCGCGGCCAACGAGCGCGCGTAGATGAGCTCCACAGCCGACTGCTCAGGGTACAGCCGAATACCCTGGCACAGATGTCGCGCATCCATATTCCCTTACCTGTCCCTGAGCAGGCCATTCAACGCGCGCTCGAGGCGGTAACGGGCAAGAGCTTTAACGAAGCCCTTGTCGGGCTTGCGTGCATATCCGTCTCGCCTAATGTGGATCAGCTTCGACAGATTTCAAAGGAAGCAGCGAGGCTGGCCCCAATTTCTCATACCATCGGTCACGATCATTTAACCGCGGCGGGAAAAACCGCGGCGAGAACACCAGGTGCATCGGCGAATGATCCCGACGAAAACAACCCCGCTATACGGTCTTGGATGTTTCGCCACGCTGATTTCATCCGAGTGGCAACCGCTCAAGCTGTAAACGCCGCGAGATTCCAGATGGTCCTTGAGCATCCAGTTTGCCTCGGCGACTGGGACAACGTTGTTTATGAGAATCCATTTGTGCCCCTTGGTCGTGAAGAATTTTTCGCCCGAGGCCTGCACGCAGGGTTTACCGGAGATTTCGTCGTTGCGGCACATCTCCTGATCCCGCAAGTCGAGAACTCCTGCCGGGAAATACTCGCTTCGCGCGGAGTAACAGTCTCCACTATCGATCGAGACAGCATTGAGCGGGAGCTCTACATTCATGAGCTTCTGCCGAAAACGGAGTTCAAGAAATTCTTTGGCGAAAACCTAACGTTCGATCTTCGCGGATTGTTGGTCGAGCAACAAAGTTCAAACCTCCGCCACGGAATGGCTCACGGCCTATTCGACTACGGCGCATTTCAGTCTCCGCCGTCGATCTATCTTTGGTGGCTCATTCTTCATCTAGTATGTCTGCCGGTCCGCTCCCGCCTTGCTCCAACAGAATCAGGCTAGTCATTTCAAAATTATAGGAAAGTCCAAGCGAAAAGGCCGTCCCCAGACGAGCGCAGGTAATCCTGTCCGAGCTCAGCTACAAGTCTTGGCACGTTCGCGCTTGAGGGAGTTCATCGATCAGAAGGATCGGACCAAACTCCTGCTCGAGCGAGATCCGGACTATCCCGACAGGACGCGTAAACTGGATATTCAGGCGATAGCCGGCTCAACTCGAGGAATTGAAAAAGCTCCTCGGCGCCTGCGTGCCTTACGTCGCAAAGATCAGGTCACTTGTTGCGGAGATTACCGATCCGACCCTAGAGGCCGCGTGTTATCTGCTTTTCTCGCACGCGCTGCAGAGTCTTTATGCGGGTTTGATGCTAGCTTCCGAAGGTTTTAATCACCAATTGATCGAGTTGATCCGGGGTATTCGCGAGGCCACCGACTTGGCAGTCCTCTTCATGTGCGAGCAAGAAAAAGGCGAGAGTCTCAGACGATGGTTCGACGGAGAGATAATTTCAAATGAGACAGCCCGAGCAGCCTTCGAAAAGTTTATCAACGAAGGAAGAGGCGAGCCTCTGGCGGTCGCAGTCGTCAAGTCGGGACTCTACACGGGCCTCTCATATTTCAACCACATGTCATACGTCGGCTTGTTTGAATCAATAGATGCATTTTCGCGCGATTTCGATGTGTCGCGGATCGCTGGTCTCCATTTTGTGGCTGCGTCAAGCCTTCCCTACGCAAAAGGGGAACTTCAAGCTGTGGTCGTGGCGCTCAAACAGTTTTATCGCGCGCGGGGAGACGAAAGCACCTACCTGGAGCTCGATCTTGTCTTAGGCCTCTTCGGCGGTTTCCAAACTGCGAACCCCGCCACCTATTAGGAGGGTTCGTGGCGACGAGGCTCCGCTCGATCTTCCACCCTGGCATTGCGCCCGAGGTCGCCGAAAATGAGGGGACGTTTCGAAGTTCCCGAACTAGAGCGACGATACCCTTGCGTCACTAGCGACTTCGCCTTGGGTGCGCTTGTGTCATCCTTTTCGGCTCTGCCAGGCAGGTACTTTCCGCTCTCTGAGTTTCCGTCAATCGATCCGGACACGAAGCCAAATTCCGTGGAAAGCTTCCCGTCATCGGGCAAGGCGTGCTGCGCTTCGCTTTCATCGCCGCGCAACTTTTTTCCGCTCGGCCCTTGTATCTGGAGAAAGGCTCATAGTGAGCATCTTTCCCCTCGGCCTCTCACAAAAGAGACTGTCGATAAAGGGAGTGGTGAAGAAGGTGGAACGAGTTAGTGGATGGATCTGGAGAGATAGACGGAGCCGAACCGGCACTGACTGTGCGCGGAGAACCTGAACGGAAGAATAAACAAGAGAAGTAATCGATTACGCACCGCCTTCTTGAGATTAAAGGCGATGCAATGGAGTGCGAATTCGGCACGCACGGCCCTTAGTCCGCGGCGATGAAAACGCTTGAGACCCTGCCGCTCGCGCAATTCCGCGAAGCAGGGTTCAACGATGGCCTGGCGACGCCGGTATGTGGCACGCGCGGCCGGTTGATTCAGGACTTGCGCCATCGCCTCTTTCAATTCCTCACCGGCGTAGCGCTTCAGCGAGCGGCCGTACTTGGAATAGGTACAGCGCTCGCGCAGCGGACAATCATTGCATCGGGTGCCGCGATAGAGCCGATAGCGGTGATGGAAGTTATCCAGATGCCACTGCTCATAGATTAGTTCGCGGCCGGCCGGACATCGATAGATGTCGTGTTCCTCAATATATTGAAAGGCTTGTTTCGGAAAGCGGCCAGCGGGTCCGGCGCGTCGTTGCCAGTCGTCCTCGCCATTGGCTCGGCCGCTCGGACATTAGACATCGATGTCGTGCTCCACCATCAGTGCGAGGACCGGAAAACTGGAGAACCCTGCGTCAAGCAATACCGTCATTGGCATCTGACCGTAGGCCGCCAAATGTTGATCTAGAATCGGCTTGAGTGCGTCGCGCTCGCTGGTCGGCTCGACATGCTGGCCGACAATGAGGCCGGCTTCATGGACCATTGCGCTGGGCTTGTAGGACGGCCGACTAACGCCATCTTTGCGCGGCTGCAGTACCGCTTCCGGTTCAATCGGCGAAAGCGGAATGTCTTGCCTCCCGCGATCCCTGCGCTGCCGCAAACGCATCCGTTCTTCAGCAAGGCTCCCAGCGTGATGTGCGGCGGCGGCCTTATGTGCGAGGCGGGAATTAGTCGGACTAGCCTGGGCTGCGGCTTGCGCCTCATGCGCGGCCGCTATCACTACTTCCGAGCGCAACAATCGGTAGTGGCTGGCTGCCGCTTCGATCACGGTGCCATCGCCGCCACTATGCCCGGCGCGAGTCTTAGTTTGCTGACCAGGCGTTTCACCAAGGCGACGAAGAACGTCTCGCTTAATATCTCGGCGTGCAGCTGGATAAATTTGCCGATAGTGCTGTGGTCGGGCTGGTGACCACCACATACCCACCACGCGCCGCGCCAGACCCTCCAACTCGCGCAACGACCATTGCCGGTTCAGAATCCCGTAGACAACCAATCCCAGCATCACCCGCGGATGTTGCGCGCGCCGACCCGTCGGCTGATAGGCACGCATAAATGCCACGTAATCCAACTCCTTGAGCAGGATCGCCAGCCCCACCACCCAACCCAGACCGTTCTCGCTCAAATAAACTTCGAGCCGCTGCGCGCCGATGAACAACTCGCACGGATCTGCGCTCAGGAACAGATCGTCTTCAACTCCTTCGTTTCGCTGTGCCGCTGGCCTTGCAGCTCCATCAAAGTCGAAACCCAACTGGCCCAGCCCCTCTAACCACCTCACTACCCGTTCCACATCGCCGATTAGATCAGCCAAACGTCATCGCGGCAAGCTCACGTCTGCGAAAATCGACAGTCTCTTGAGGGGAATTATGCGGCACTTGACTACCAAGCCTGATCGCGGTAGATTCATCGGTATGAGCGCAGCAATCAAAGGCCCCGAACCTAAGTTTGTCCGTCAAATGACGCTGGCCCAATTCGAGCGGCTGTTCCCTGATG
>DATJUF010000149.1:0-6441 GCA_035502655.1 Binataceae bacterium (SeqCode) | reverse complement strand
TCGCGCTGGATTCCCAGTTCGCGATAGCGCTCGTGGTCAAGCTCGACCTGCACCGGATCGCCCCACTGGCTTTCCAATTCGACTTTCACCTTTGACCCCGCCGCATTAATGTGCTTCACCGTCGCCGGAAATGAAGCCTTGCCGTTGGGGCTCAGCGCGATATCCAGCAGATGCGGCCGCACATAGACCACTGCGTCCTTGCCGTTGACATGCGCCAATTCATGGCCGTTCGGACTCAGCGCAATCGGCATCCCCCGTACGTAGATATGCCCGTCCTCGATCCGCCCATGGAATAGATTCACGTTTCCGAGAAAATTATAAACGAACGGCGTCGCCGGATTGTGGTAAAGCTCCTCCGGCGTCCCCGCCTGCTCGATTTTGCCATTGTTCAGTACTACTACACGATTAGCTACTTCGAGCGCCTCTTCCTGATCGTGCGTGACAAAGATGCTGGTGATATGCAGTTCGTCATGCAGGCGCCGGAGCCATCGCCGCAGCTCCTCGCGCACCTTGGCGTCGAGCGCGCCGAACGGTTCGTCGAGCAGCAGCACGCGCGGCTCAACCGCGAGCGCGCGGGCGAGTGCGACACGCTGGCGCTGGCCGCCGGAGAGCTGCGACGGGTAGCGCTTGCCGGACCATTCGAGCTGGACCAGCTTCAGCAGCTCTTCGACACGCGAACGAATCTGAGCCTCGGGCGGGCGGAGTTTGCGCGGACGTACGCGCAGGCCGAAAGCGACGTTCTCGAATACCGTCATGTGGCGGAACAGTGCGTAATGCTGAAAGACGAAACCGACCTTCCGTTCGCTCGCGCTGCGATTCGTGGCTTCTTCCCGGTCGAAGTGGACTTCGCCGGCGTCAGGCATCTCCAGCCCCGCGATAATCCGCAGCAGCGTGGTCTTGCCCGAGCCTGACGGCCCGAGCAGCGCGACCAGCTCGCCGGTCGGCATCTCAAGGCTGATATTGTCGAGCGCGACGAAGCTGCCGAAGGTTTTGCGCAGATTGCGAACCTCGATACTCATGCTGCCTCTCTTCCAGCCGTGACGGGCGGGGCTTCGGCGGCCAGCGGCAACTCCGCAGCGTCACCACCTAAGAGCCGCTTAGCGATCAAGGTCACCAGCGCGAGCAAAGTCAAGAGTGAAGCAACCGCAAAAGAAGCCGTAAACTGGTAATCGTTGTACAGGACTTCCACATAAAGCGGCATCGTGACCGTCAATCCCAGGATATGGCCGGAGACGACCGAGACCGCGCCAAACTCGCCCATCGCGCGCGCATTACAGATAACCACACCATAGAGGAGCGCCCATTTGACCTTCGGCACCGTAATGCGAAAGAAGGTCTGCCAGCCGCTGGCGCCGAGTGTAATCGCCGCCTCTTCCTCGTCGGTGCCAGAGGCTTCCATCACCGGGATCAATTCCCGCGCAACGTAGGGGAAAGTCACGAAAACTGTCGCCAGGACGATGCCGGGTACCGCGAAAATGATGTGGATATTGTGGGCTATCAGCCATGGGCCGAGCAGGCCTTGCGCACCGAACATAAGCACGTAAATCATACCGGAAATTACCGGCGAGACCGCGAAGGGCAAGTCGATCAAGGTCGTCAGCAAATTCTTGCATGGAAACTCGAACCGCGCGATTGACCATGACGCCGCGAGGCCGAATACCAGGTTGAGCGGCACCGCGATTGCGGCGGCGAGCAGCGTCAGGCGGATGGCACTCAGCGCCTCGGGGTTCGTGATTGAGGCGAAATAGACGCCTACGCCCTTGGCCAGCGCTTCGCTGAAGACTGCAATCACCGGAATGATCAGAAACAAGCTGAGAAAAAGGAGTGCGGTTCCGATCAGGATCACCCTTGTCAGCGGCCGTTCGGCGGTCGCGCGCCTGAAATGGACTGGGGTGCTGGCGATGGAATTTGGCGCACGCACTTCAGCCGAAGACATGGCGAATCGAAGTCCAGCGCTGCAAAAGGTTAATCGCGAAGAGCATCGTGAACGAGATGACCAGCATCACCAGCGCAATCGCGGTGGCGGCCTGATAATTGAACTGCTCTAACTCCGTCATGATCAGCAATGGCACCACTTCTGTGCGCATCGGCATATTGCCCGAAATAAAGACGACCGAACCATACTCGGCGAGGGCGCGGGCAAAGGCCAGCGCGAAGCCGGTGATCACTGCGGGCGCAAGCGAAGGCGCGATGACGCGCTGGAAGGTCTGCCAGCGGCTGGCGCCGAGGGTCGCGGCGGCCTCTTCGAGTTCGATTTCGAGGTTGTGCAGGACGGGTTGAATCGTGCGCACGACGAAGGGGAGTCCGATAAAGGTCAGCGCAACGACGACGCCCAGGCGCGTGAACGCGACTTCGATTCCGAGTGGCACCAGGAGATGGCCGATCCATCCGTTGCGCGCATAGATGGCCGTGAGGGTGATTCCTGCGACCGACGTCGGCAGCGCGAACGGCAAATCGACCAGGGCATCAATCACCGATTTGAACGGGAAATCGTAACGCACCAGCGTCCAGGCAACGATTACGCCGAAGACTGAATTGATCGAAGCGCCTGCCAGCGACGCCCCCAGGCTTAGACGGTAAGCGGCAAGCACGCGCGGCGACAACACCACCTGCCAGAAGCGGGTCCAACCGATGCCGGAAGTCTCGAGAAATAACGTCGATAGCGGAATCAGCGCAATCAGGCTGAGGTAGACAATGGTATAGCCCATGGTCAGGCTGAAGCCTGGAAGCAGGCTGCGCCGCACATTTGCTTTTGCCGGCTGACTCATACAAGTTGTAGCAAAATCGCTGAAACCTCCACTGTAATCGTGAAACTATAGGCCCGGCGAATAAATTTGATCGAAGACACCGCCGTCGGCGAAGTACTTCGCCTGAGCCTTTTGCCATCCTCCGAAAACCTGATCGATCGTGAACAATTGAATTTTCGGAAAATTGGGCCCGTACTTGAACGCCGAGGCGAGCCGCGGCCGATAGTAATTCTTCGCGCCGATAGCCTGTCCCGGCGGGCTGTAGAGAAACTCAAGATAAGCCTGTGCAGCCGCACGCGTGCCGTGGCGGTCAACGATTTTATCGACCAGCGCGACCGGCGGCTCGGCGAGAATACTGATTGAAGGATAGACAATTTGAAACTTGTCCTGGCCAAATTCGTTTATGGCAACGTACGCTTCGTCTTCCCATGAGAGCAAGACGTCGCCGATGCCGCGCTCAGCGAAAGTGATGGTAGAACCGCGCGCGCCGGAATCGAGTACCGGTACATTCCGGTAGAGTTTCGTAACGAATTCCCTGGCCTTAGCCTGATCGCCGTGCGCAGCCGCCAGTTCTGCACCCCATGCTGCGAGAAAGGCCCAGCGGGCGCCACCGGAGGTTTTTGGATTTGGAGTGATCACCGAGACGCCCGGCCTGATTAGGTCGTCCCAATCTTTTATGCCCTTGGGATTACCCTTGCGCACCAAAAACACTATGGTCGAGGTGAAGGGGGTGCTGTTGTAGGGCAGGCGCTTTTGCCAATCCGCCGGCAGCAGGTGCGCCTTTTGCGCGATAGCGTCGATATCGTAAGCGAGGCCAAGCGTCACTACGTCAGCTTCGAGACCGTCGATGACGGCGCGCGCCTGCTTCCCCGAGCCGCCGTTCGATACATTAATCGTAATCTCCTGGCCGGTCTTGGCTTTCCATTGGGCGGCGAAGGCTGTATCGATTTGCTGATAAAGTTCGCGGGTCGCGTCATAGGAGACATTCAGGATCGTTTGGCCCGCGCGTGCAGGATGCGGCGCAATAGCCACAGAGGCAGCTAGCGCAGCTATCGATAACAAATAGCGGCGCAAGTTCAGGTGCAGCGGGATTCGATTACCGGTCCGAGAAGCTCTCATCTTTCCTCAGGGTTAAAGGATAGTCCGGATGGCGGCCACCCGGACTATCCGCTTTTTCATGTCGGCGCAATTATGATTGCACCTTCGGTGATTAGCTCAATAGGCAAACTCAATATTCAGGAAAATTGTATGCATATCCCGCGGCACCAGGCCGGGAATGACGAAGCCTGGCGATTTAGGCAGCAACCGGCCGTTCAGTGTACCGCCAGGTATATAGTTGTACTGCTCCAGTGAACTTACCGGCAGGCCGAACTGGCTATGATAAAATAACAAATTCTGACTATCGATCGCGATACGGACATACTCATTCCATTGATAACTCAGGCCGGCAACGAAACGCTCGAAATCCAGCGGATCTTCCTCGACGTTATCGTTCGGCAGGAACCACTGATACAGGCCGAAGGCTGTCAGCTTGGTGTATGGAATCAGATAATGGCCGAAGAGGTCAAAGCCCACCTGGCGCGAACGGCCGTTGTTCAGGAATGCCTGATATGCCGCGACTTGCGGTCCATAGGTGTCCTGCACTCCATAGCACGGCTTCGATGGGGAACATGGATTCCCAGCGTAGCCCGTTTCAGTCTCTGGTGATCCAGTTGCTGTACCGAAGGCGTCGAGTGGTCCGCTGCCCGAATACAGGTTGCTCAGGGTGAAAGCATTATTGCCATAGTCGAATTCGCCCGCAATGTTCCAGGTCTCAGCCGAGTAATGGAGCAACGCAGCAATGCGTGAAAAATGCGAAGAGGAAACCTTTAGCGGCTGCGAAGTATCGTCACTGTCGGGCGCGACGTTGCCCCAGCCATAATTATAGAAGCCGGTCAGTCCGAGTCCCTGGAAACGCCAGTTGGCGCCGAAAGGATATATGGAAGCGCGGCCCATGATCTGTTTGCTATTACTCTGTGGAATAGCGTGAAAGTTACCGTTGTCGTAAGCGCCGAATGCATAATCAACATAGTTGGTTTCACCGCCCTCAAGCTTGACGGGACCGTTGAACTGCATTCCAACCACACCTGAGGACAGACCGAGATAGTTCCATGGATTTAAATTGACATAACGGAATCCGTACAGATCATCTTCCCAGGAATTGAGCGGATTGGGCTGTGCGCCGAATACGACGTTGCCGCCTTTGAGCATTGGCACCTGGTCCCAGAGTCCGCTGTATTGCAAATAGCCATACTTAAGACGCAGGTTCATGTTACCGGTAAGATTCGAGCCAACACCGGTAGTGGCACCTTCGGAATAATTTTGGCTCGAACTGGTACTGTTGACGGCACGGTAGAGTTCGGGAGTGAAGCGGAAAGTAAAATCCTTAGTTGGCGAGAAGTAGGTATTGAGATAGATACGATTGATATCGAAAGAGTTATAGCTGTTGTTTCCGACCCCGGGAGGATAAAGATTTTCAAGAAATTGAGGACCGAAGGCCGCGTGTGTGTAGTAACCGTAATCGAGGTAGGCCAGGGCGCCGATCCGGAACTTGTCCTGAAAGTTGTTCAGATAGCTATGCCAAGCCGGCTGCATGGCGGCGACCTGCTGCTCGAGCTTGACGCGGTCCGCCTGCTGCTGCGCTTCTGATTCGGCCACAGCAGCGCGGACTTTTTCCTGCGTGGTTTCTTCGATCTGCTGCTGGAGCTGTTGAGGGGATGTACCGATCGTAAGTGGCACGCGGCCATGGCCCGGCCGTATAAATACCTGTCCAGTACCTTCATCGATCCATAGCGTGGTCGTCTGGCCTACTGAGGTGGCGTCCTGCGCATGTAGCGGCTGAGCGATTGCCATTACGAGCAAACCACTCAGCACGGTTAATCTTACGATCCATCTGCCTTTCACTAACTCTCCTCCCGCAATTACACTCGTTGCCGCGACCAGGTTGAGGCTGGTTTCAAATGAATGAGCGGCGTCGTTCCCTCCGCCGGTTCAATTTGAAAGTGGCGTCTTACCGTCGCGGATATCGGTAAGCTGGGTCGCGGTATAGGTCTTACCGTTGCAGGCGTAGAGCGACGGCGTCGCCTGCTTAATCAGTGCACAGTTCGCAACGCGCGGTTCCGGCCCCGATTGCAGAAACGGATTTTCGGCGCACCCGCAGAACCCAGTCATCATCGCCGCCAGCGCGAGCGTGGAGGCAATTGTCATTGGTCTCAAAGTTATCTCCTGTTATTCGATGTATCCGATCAATTTGATAGAAATTCGGTGCAAATTTTTTAGATCGAGAAATTGAAGCCGCTTTGCCGTACGTGGCAAACTCGACCCGGCGAGCAAATCGGCAGCGAAATCGTGCCGAGGATGCGGCTGATGGCGTCATGCATGTTCTTCAAAGCTTCAGGCTTACGGCAAACATATAACCTATCGACGGACTCGACTAATATGCAATCAATGAAACCGTGTCAAGGCAATCGAGCTCAGAAATTTACCGTATGCGATTGAACAGCCAATTCGCGGAGGTCTTCGAGAAGCAAATCGGCGGGAAGCTCCAGAGCTCCTGGCGCAACGCAACTGGATGATAACAGCAGGCATTTACGGCCGGGGGTAACTCACGGCCGCGTCAAAACGGCGACAGGTGTTCAGCTATATGAACACCTGC
>DATJUF010000148.1:0-2737 GCA_035502655.1 Binataceae bacterium (SeqCode) | reverse complement strand
CTCCTCGGCTTTTCCATCGGCGGATGGCTCGCCGCCGAAATCGCAGTATTGTCACCCAATATTATCCAGCGGCTGATTCTAGTGGACGCGATGGGCGTCCGTCCTCGCGAAGGTGAGATTGCTGACATCTTCCTTCACGGCTCCGAAGGCACCCGGCGGCTCGCCATCTTCGATCCCAAACAGGTACCGAACTATGAATTGCTCTTTGGACGCAAGCCTTCGCCCGAAGACCGCGAAGCGCACACGATCAATCGCGAAGCGGCGATTCGCTATTGCTGGAAGCCCTATATGCACGATCCGGCTCTGCCCTTCCTTCTGCCACGCCTGCACAATCTCCCGGCTTTAATCATTTGGGGTAAGGAAGACCGGATCGTGCCGCTCGAATCCGCCGAGCTTTATCGGCGCGCGATTACCGGGGCGAAACTCGAAGTGATCGAGCGCTGCGGGCACCTGCCGCATCTTGAACGGCCGCCGGAATTCCTCCGCGCCGTCAACGATTTTCTGGGCGCGTGAGTTCGCAGCCGATTACTCAGTTCGGACGCAAATGACTAGAGCCGCGTGTGCCTAAGCCGGAGCAAAGGCCCCGAGCCTAATCCCGTACTGCGCTTCGAGATCATAGTGGCGTCCATGTACTGTCCCCGCACCATTCGCGATAGTTAACTTGCGATTTCGCACGTCCGCCACCCATTGCGGATTGCAGGCCTGCGCGCGCCGGTTTGCGATAATTTGCAGCCGCAGTGCCTCCACTGCGTTCGCCGCCTCATCAGCAGGTATTCCCGCATAATCCCGCTCGATCTGTGTTCTCACTAAATCGCTGATCGACCCGTTCTGCACCTTGATATCGAACATCAGCGCTGCCGCGCGCTCAGAGCCGACGTCAAATTCGTGGCATAGATCGAGCGCGCCCTGAAACAGGCGCGACGCATGCGACGCCTGTATCGCCTGAAACTCCGGCGTGCGGCCCAGTGACTTGAACAATCCCAGCCATGGCTCAACCAGATTATGGCGGGCATCCTGAATCGAACTCGCCCACTCCATCTGTTCTTCGTGCGGGCTCGCGATCATCTTACGAAACTCCGCAGCGTAATCGTGGAAGATCGCATCAACCAGCTTCGCTTCGGTATCGCTCAACTCGCTGAACAGCGGTTGCAGCGAATTCTGTCCAAGATTCCATTGGCAAACACCGAAACTGATTCCCTGCCCGTCGAAATTGCCCGACAGTCCAGCAAAGCAATCAGGCAGCGGCAATGCAGTTTCAAACGATCCGGTCAAAGCCAGGCAGCGCAGCGCCAGCGGCTCGGCCGTAATCGCCGGTTGCTTCATCTCCGTTTCACCCGGCGCCGCTCCCGCAAAGAGTTTGGCCCACGTCGCAGGATCGACGATGCCATCGGCAGTGAGATTCACCCTGCGCTGGAATGCCCGTACCGCGCTCTCCGTGCCGCCGCCGAAGATGCCGTCGATTGGACCGTTATAAATTCCCGCGTCCTTGAGCTTTTGCTGAATACTCGCGACTTCGGGTCCCTGTGCGCCGCAGCAATAGGTTGCCATTTCCCCCCTCCCTTATACGCTCGGAAACACTTACCGATTGATTATCCTATACGGCGCCTGAGCGCCGCGCAGCCGAAGAATTGATAACAGGCAGGATCGCCAACCGCTACCGTTTTCCGCTATGCTCGATGATAACGATCAGTGGGAGCGAGGCTCTCTTGGACCCGGCTCACTATCAAGTTGACGAGACCCTGCGCGACGGAGGCCTGATTCATATTCGCTCAATCCGGCCCAACGATCGCGAGCGCTTGCTTGAGCACTTCAAAAGCCTCAGCGAGCAATCGGTCTACTATCGCTTCTTCGGCCTGAAGCACAGCTTGAGCGATAAGGAACTGACGCAATTTACCCAGCTCGATTTCGTCAAGCACGTCGGCCTCGTCGCCACTGCCTATTCCGATGGCCACGAATACTTGATCGGCGTCGCCCGTTACATCCGCAACAATGAGTCGCACGCCGAAGTTGCTTTCGCCGTCAGCGACGCTCATCAGGGACGCGGTATCGCCACTATCCTGCTGAAGCACCTGGCGCGGATTGCCCGTGAGGCCGCTATCGAAGTCTTCGTGGCGACAGTGCTCGCCGGTAACAGCAAAATGCTTGAGGTCTTTGATCATAGTGGCTTGGCCGTCAGCCGAAACACCGCAGGCGGCGAGGTCCACGTGACGATGCGTCTAGGCTCCGGCCCACCCGTTGAGCCGCCGAACTGAAATCAGCCGCCAGCCGTTCCGGGATTGACTTCCCTTCAATTCGCGCTATCGAACTATAAGCAGCCTGTCTGGAGGTCCACGATGCCATTCGCAAGAATCAACGGAATCGATTTCTACTACGAGGCTCATGGCGAAGGACCCGCGCTGGTCCTTGCTCACGGCGGCGGCGGAAATCATCTTAGCTGGTGGCAGCAGGTACCCGAACTCTCGAAGCATTACCGCTGTGTCACTTTTGACCATCGCGGATTCGGCTTTTCTCACGATCTCCCTAACGGCCCCGGCCCCGGCGCATTCGTCGAGGATTTGCGCCAACTGCTCGGTCATCTGGGTATCGAGCGTGCGGCTCTCGCCGGCCAATCGATGGGCGGATGGACTGTGCTCGGTTTTGCCGCCGCCCATCCGGATCGTGTCAGTGCCCTAATTCTTAGCGATACAACCGCGGGAATGGACGATCCCGAGGTAGCGCGCGCGCAAGCGCAACTTCG
>DATJUF010000147.1:0-12494 GCA_035502655.1 Binataceae bacterium (SeqCode) | reverse complement strand
AAAATGGATCAGATGGACTTCGTTGGAATGGCCGAACGAGATATTTTCGGTCCGCAGATCGCTGGCGTCTCCCAGCTTGCGATCACGGATGAATCGGCGCAGCCCCTCGGCGTCGATCGTTGCAGAAGGACCAGTCTTATCGTGCTCATTATCTGCCATTGGATGATATTTCGTGCGTTTGATTTCGCCCGCCATAATCAGCGGTGCCCACAAGCTCTATACCGCCACCGATGAATCCGCGGCAAGCTCACGGGCGTTGACCGAAGTGGACGAGACGAAGCAGGCAGCCAAGCTGCCTAGGGGGTCATTGGCTCTACGCCGTAGTTCGGAAGCAGCGACGCCCGCTGCTGGAATGGATTACGCCCAAAAGGGCTCTGGCCAATCGACCCTAGCCCGCCCAGCGTCAACTGGAACTGGAAGCTGGTCTCACTGGGATTGTTGGTCTTGGTTATGCCCGTGTCAAACGACCAGCAATTGCACGGCGACTTCAGCCGCACGCCGTATTCCGTCGAGAGGAACTCTCTATTGACGAAATCATATGACGGGGCAAAATAAACGCCGAGCCGGCTAAACAGGTCGTAGTAGGCGCGCAGCACCATAAACTGGCTATAGCCAGAATTGATGCCTCGGATCGTGTTTGGCCCTGACGCGACATAGTTATAGCTGAGTTGCAGGAAGGAACCTTCTTCTGCCTTGGCCATGTAGAGCCGGGTCGTATTATTGGTCCACCACGGCTGAAAGTTCAGGTAAGCGTTAGCATAACTAATCTGATTCTGCTGCGGGTAGTAGCCAAACTGGCTGCCGATCGATATCACCCGTGTCGGGAAGACTGTGCCGGTCAGATCGACGGCAGAAGAATGCGACCCGCCCACCGCCACGTTGTGCGAGATGTCGTAAACCTGCTCGGCTGTGAAGCGGAGCAGCTCCTCCGTGCTGGCGGCGCCATAGGTGTGCACCCGGAACGGACTGATTGCCGTATTTTGCTCGAACGCATCCGCGTCCTGATCGTCGCTTGGCTGCACCAGCGCTGGCAGACGCGCCAGAATCCGCGACGTAAACCCATACGTGAACATGTTGCGCGGCTCGATTCGGTCGGTCTCGTCGTACAGCGGCAGATCATTCTGGCCGTACGATGGAATGTAGGTATAGTTCACGAACGGCTCGAAGGTATGCTTGATCTTTTCGATATATTTCCAGTTCAGGTCGTAGACCCGCTCGATCTCGGTCGCGACTCCAGCGCTGCCATATAGCATCTCGCGGTTGTCCAAGCCGCCCGGCCCCAGCGGCCCCAGCTTGATGCCGTTATTATATTGGAGGCCCTGCTGGCCCACCGGAATGATATCGAGCACATGGCCGGACGTATCGTAAAATGTTTCGCGCGCCTCCAGCGTGCCGTATCCGTATAGATAGTCTCCCAACCGCCACGGCAGCGTAACGCGGGGAAACAGATCAACCCGCGTGCCACTCTGCCCTTCGCCACGCCAAAAATTGGTCGCCTCAAAATCGTAGTCGCTATAAAGGAGTCCGCCTAGCAGCTCCTGCCGCCCGCTCAAGAGTGCATCCGGCAGCCGTTGCAGCGCGAACTGCTGCGGCTGAATCAAATCCTGATTCCAGTCTCCACTGAGGTTCGCGTACCCATTGTCGTAGCTATACATCGTACCGATCGTCCCCAGCGCATCACGAAGGCTGACCAGGTTGATCGGATATTCGATTCCGGGACCGACCGTCCGCGAGAGCGTCCACACGTTCATCTCGCGCAACTCGAGGCTGTCACTAACAGTCAGCCCATTGCCATAAACCAGCCAATCGTCTGTCAGATGCTGCCGCATCATGCCGATAACGTCGTAGCGGTTCAGCGGAATATGATCATCGGCGATCTGATTATCGATGATATCGTCCTCGCGATTTGCCTCACTCCGCAGGCTTTCATTATAGAAAGCCCCGTCCACTGAAAGGAAATCGTCGTCACCATTGATCAACCTGTACTCGCCCAGTAATCCCACTCGCTGTGACGTTTCGACGTCCAGCGCTACCGTTGCATCCGAACTTCGGTTGATCGCCAAGTAGTACGGTTGCACGATCTGGGCGCCGCGCAAGCCCGATTCACCGAGTCGCGGAGCCAGCAGCCCCGAATGCCGGTCAGTATTCACCGGAAACGTAGCGAACGGCAGGCCCATTACTGGATAGCCGAGGATGTCGAATTTCGCATCCTTTGCCGTCGCGGTATCCCCCAGATGCACGTCCATCTCGTCGGCCGTAATACTCCAGTCCGGCGTACCGGTGTCGCATCCGCAAGTCGTATAGAAGCCGTCCAGGATATGGTAGTGCTGGCCCGATTGCTTGATGACCTTCGTTCCTTCGAGCCGATAGGTCTTATAGTGATCGGTAATCGTTGCGTCGGTCAGGTCGGCGGTCTCGCTATTCAGGTCGATCGTGCCGGCTTTCGCGGTAATATCTCCAAGCGGATCCACAATATGAACGTTCCCATAGGCGTCCATAATGCGCTGCCGCTGTTGCATCGTGACCTGATCCGCAGTCAATACGGTTTGATTCTGCGTCACGACGGCATCGCCAATGGCGACAAAGCTGTCTGTCTTGGAGTCGTAGATGAAATGGCGCGCGGTCACATCGACCACGCCCCGATGATTTCCCTGGAAGGCTTGGCCGAATCCCTCACTCTTCTGCGCACGGGCTGATACTGGAGCCGCCAGCGTGATAGCCGCTACCATGCCGGCCACTATCAGCAGCGGCGTCGCGTTACGCAGCCCGCCAATAAGTTTAGATAACGGCCTCAGGGAAGAGCCCCTGCCGCCCTTGACGTGCCAAAAACCACGGATAGACCTCCCCTACAAGGTAGACTGAGCCAGTCACCAGCACTACCTCGTTCTCCTTAGCCCGCGCCATTAACTGCGCGATTGCATCCGCCGGTTCGCGCACTACTGTCGTGGGCGCGTAACAAGCGAAAATCGGTTCCAGCAACGCAGGATCGAGCGGCCGTTTTGGCTGCGCCCGTGTCAGCATAACCGAACTCATCCGCGGCCCCAGCATCCGCGCCATCCGCTCCCATTGCTTGTCTTCGAGACAGCCGAACAGCAAATGGGGGCGGACCTCTTCCCCTAGTTCAACCGTCAGGGTTTCCAGCAAAGCTTCTATCGCCAATTCATTGTGCGCGCAATCCAGGACCGTCAGCGGCCGATGCGAGACGATATCGAAACGCCCGGGCCAATCCACTCCTGCCAGCCCAGCCCGAATTGCATCTTCTCGAATCGCCCAGCCCTGCGCGCGCAATACTTCGAGCGCCGCGGCCGCAATCGCGGCATTCTCATGCTGAAACGGTCCGGCCAAGCCCAGCTCTAACCGCTCAAGCTCAAGACCTAAGCCATGATAGTCAATCCGATGAGCGGGGGCATGCGAGCGATAAGCAAACTCGCGATCCATCATGAACGCCGGACTCTGCCGCTGGCTTGCGATCGAGGCCAGCACCAGGCGTGCATCGGGATCGCGCGCGCCAATTACCACCGGCACTTCGTGCTTGATGATCCCGCCCTTCTCACCAGCTATCGCAGTGATCGTGTAGCCCAGCCGATCCATATGGTCAAAGCCGATCGGCGTAATCACGCTTACGAGGGGAGTCACCACGTTGGTCGAATCCAGCCGCCCGCCGAGCCCGGTCTCGATCACACTGATATCCACTCCGGCCTCGGCGAAGTAAAGGAACATCAGCGCGACCGTGAATTCAAAAAAAGTCAGCGCCAGCCCGGCTTTCTCATAAATCCCACGCAGCCGATCGACATACTCCAGCATCTGCTCCGACGGCATCTCACCGCCGTTGATCCGCGTCCGCTCCGTCAAATGCACCAGATGAGGCTTGGTATAAAGGCCGCACTTGTAACCGGCTGCCCGCAGGCAGGCGTCGATCATTGCCGCGACTGAGCCTTTGCCCTTGGTCCCGGCGATATGCACTGCGCTGATTTTCTTGTGAGGATCGCCGATCAGCCTGAGCGCGTGATCCATCCGCTCAAGCTTGTAGATCTCGCCACGAGCCTCCAGCGAATAGAGCCAGTTGAGCGTTTCCGGCATGCGCTCCATAATCAACTGCGGCGTATTTTACGACGCGCATGACGACGGTGAAAGCATCTGAGTTGCCGATTCGCCATGAGCGGGGGACTTTTCACGCTAGCATCAGCGTACTTTCGCGTTTTTGGCGTGATGAATTAGACCCGGCCCTTATTTCCCGCCGCACCCGCTGTTGGCGGACGCAGCATCGTGAGCAATTGTCCAAGCGCAAAGCGCATCTTCGACCGCGTGACGATAGCGTCGAGCATTCCATGCTCCATCAGGAACTCCGCCGTCTGAAAATTATCTGGCAGCTCGAGGTTCGTAGTCTGCTCGATCACACGCCGCCCGGCAAAGCCGATCACAGCCCCCGGCTCTGAGAGGTTGATATCGCCTAGGCTCGCGAACGACGCTGCCACCCCGCCCGTAGTTGGATCGCACAACACCGAGATATAAGGGATATGCGCCGTCCGCAGGCGGCTAATCGCCGCGGCCAGCTTCGCCATCTGCATCAGCGACAAGATTCCTTCCTGCATCCGCGCACCGCCCGAGGAGGCGAATACCACCACCGGAATCCGCTTCTTGAGCGCATGATCCATCAGGCGCGCAATCTTCTCGCCCACCACGACGCCCATGCTGCCGCCCATGAAATTGAAGTCCATGATCGCGATCGCCGCCGCGCGCCCGACAATCTTGCCGACCCCTGTCACCACCGCATCATTGCGTCCGGATTTGCGCCGTGCCTGCTCCATCCGCTCCGGATAGGGCTTTGAGTCGACGAAGCCCAGCGGGTCACCGATCCGCAGCCCTGCGAACATTTCATGCCACGTCCCACGGTCTACCGTAATCGAAAGCCGCTGTTCGACAGTGACCCTCAGATGATGCCCGCAGCGTGGACAAACGTTCAGATTGCGCTCAACCTCCTTGCGAAAGGTAATCTCCTTGCAACCGGTGCACTTTACCCAGATATCTTCACTCGAAGCCGGCGCCGAACTTTGCGTTGGCGAAGTTGAAGGCGCCAGCCGTGCGGCAGCTGTTGATTCGCGATCAATCATTGCCCGCCGTCATCGGCGCGCCGGACGGCCGCGCACCACACATTGCCTCTTTCAGTGATCCGACGAAATCCGCGACCGCGTTGACCATGTGTTCGGACGCCTGATGCTCCTCGATCAGCCGCGAAATCGCGCTGCCCACGACTACCGCGTCGGCGAAGCTCGCGACCTCGCGCGCCTGGGCCGGCGTCGAGATTCCAAACCCTACGCCGATCGGCAGCTTCGTCACCTCCCTCAGGCGCCGCACATTGCGTTCAAGGTCTGCGCCAAGCTGGTCACGCGCGCCGGTCACGCCGGTCACCGACACGTAATAGAGAAAGCCGCTGGCCGATCGCGAAATCACGCGGCTACGCTCAATCGGCGTAGTCGGCGCCAGCAAATAGATAATATCGAGTCCTTCTGCCCGCGCGGGTCCGGCCAAGTCCCCGGCTTCTTCGGGTGGCAGATCGACCGCCAATAGCCCATCGATTCCAGCGCTCGCCGCGTCTTTGCACAGCCGTGCACAGCCATAATGATGAATCGGGTTGTAGTAGCCGAACAGCACGAGCGGAATCTGCGTATGCTTGCGCAGATCCGCGGCCATAGCGAGAATCGCAGGCAGCGTCGCACCTGCCGCCAGCCCGCGCGCCGAGGCCCGCTGATTCGCCGGACCGTCGGCCATCGGATCCGAAAACGGCACGCCCAGCTCGATCAAATCCGCGCCCCTCGCCTCGAGCTCAAGCACCAGCCGCGCCGTGCTTTCCAGATTCGGATCGCCGGCCACGATAAACGGGATCAGCGCCGCCTCGCCACGCTGCCTCAATTCGGCGAATCTACTTGCAATGCGGCCGGACGCAATCCGTCCATCCGTATAGTTATGCGCCTGGCTGTTCATAATGCCACGTTGAAGGCCCGTGCGACCGTCTGCATGTCTTTATCCCCGCGTCCGGACAAATTCACGACAATCACCTGTTCGCGCGTCATCGCCGGCGCCAGCTTGATCGCGTACGCTACGGCATGTGAGCTTTCAAGCGCCGGTATAATTCCCTCGCTCTCGGACAGCATCTTCAGCGCATCGAGAGCTTCTGCGTCAGTGACCGCCGCATACTCCGCACGACCAGTATCCTTCAGCCACGCATGCTCCGGCCCGACCCCTGGATAATCCAAGCCCGCGGCTATCGAATGAGTTTCGCGAATCTGTCCCATCTCGTCCTGCAGCAGGTAGGTGCGATTCCCATGCAGCACTCCAGGCGTGCCCATATTCAATGTCGCCGCATGCATCGGGCCGCTGATTCCGAGTCCAGCCGCCTCAACACCCATCAATCTGACATTAGTATCGTTGATAAACGGATAGAAGAGTCCAATCGCATTCGAGCCGCCGTTGACGCATGCAATCAACACGTCCGGGAGCCGGCCTTCTTTTTCGACGATCTGCCTCCGCGCTTCTTTGCCAATCACGGACTGAAAGTCACGCACAATCATAGGATACGGGTGCGGCCCGGCTGACGTACCAATCAGATAGTAGGTACTGCGCACTGTCGCGATCCAGTCGCGCAGGGCCTCGTTCATCGCGTCTTTCAGGCTCTTGCTGCCAGCATCGACTGCGCTGACCTTTGCGCCCAGCAACTTCATGCGAAACACGTTGAGCGACTGCCGCTCGACGTCGACGCTGCCCATGAAGATTTCGCATTCACGCTTGAACAGGGCCGCCATCGTCGCCGTCGCCACGCCATGCTGGCCCGCGCCCGTCTCGGCGGTGATCCTCTGCTTCCCCATCCGCACCGCCAGCAGCGCCTGTCCCAGCGTATTGTTCACTTTGTGGGCGCCGGTATGACAGAGGTCCTCGCGCTTGATGTAGACTTTTGCGCCTTTCAGGCGATCGGTCAGGTTCGCGCAAAAAAACAGCGGCGTCGGCCGCCCAACGTATTCGCGCGCGTAGCGTTTCAGATCATCACGGAACTTCGGATCACGCCGCGCCTCTTTGTAGGCTTTTTCCAGCTCGAACAGCGCCGGCATCAGCGTCTCGGCGACGTAGCGTCCGCCGTACTCGCCGAAACGTCCGCGGCTATCGGGAAGACTTTGCATGCGCGATAAAACTCCTCAGCTTCACAGGGTCTTTCACTCCCGGCGCCGATTCCACGCCGCTCGCGGCGTCGACTGCATATGGTTTGAGCGCGGCTGCTTCGGCGACATTCTGCGGCGTCAGCCCGCCTGCCAGGATCGTCCGCGACAGGTCAGCAGAGCCGAGCCATGCCGCCACCAGCCGGTTCCCGGTTCCGCCATAAAGCCCCGGATGGAAGGTGTCGAGCAGGCGATAATCGGCGCTGGTAATGCAGGCGTTTTCTGACGTGTCCGCCTTCACCCGAATCGCGCGAATTACTTTAACCGGCCATCCGGTGGTTGCGCTTTCGTCTTCGTCGCCGTGAAACTGAAGCATCTCAAGCCCCAGCTCGCGGCGGCATGCCTCGATTTGGTCGCGTTCAGCATTGACGAACAGCCCAACGACAATCGCGCTCGCGCCAATCGCCTCACGAATCCTGCACGCGCGCTCGCGATCAACGTAGCGCGGACTCGGCGGATAAAAATTCAGTCCAATCAGATCAGCTCCGCACGCAATCGCAAGCTTCGCATCTTTAGGCGTCGTCACTCCGCAGATTTTCACGCGTACGCTCATTGCGCCGATTCATCAAGCGCGTGGACCAGTAATCCCAGCGCTTCACGCGGCTTACCGCCCCGCAACAGGCTCTCGCCGATCAAAAACGCCCGCGCGCCCGCGGCGTCGAGCCGCTGGACATCCTCCGGCTTTTCGATTCCGCTCTCCGACACGATTAGCGCCGTCCCGCGATAGCCGCGCAGCAGTTCTTCGCTCGTGGCGATATCCGTCTTGAACGTATGCAAGTCGCGATTATTGATTCCGATCAGCACCGCGCCAATGCTTTCGGCGATCGCAAACTCTTCACGATTATGCACTTCCACCAGTGCCGCCATGCCCAACTCGGCTGCGAGCGAAGCCAGCGATCGTATCTGCCCGCTTTCGAGCATTGCAGTGATCAGCAAAATCGCATCCGCTCCCGCGGCTCGCGCCTCGTACACTTGGTAGGCATCGAATATGAAGTCCTTGCGCAATAACGGAAGCGCGACGGCTTCCCGAACCGCCCGCAAATCATCAAGCGATCCCTTGAAATGGCGATCGGTCAGCACTGAAATAGCTGCCGCGCCGCTCTCTGCATAGTCACGAGCGATCGCCGCCGGAATCAGCCCCGGCAGGATATCGCCTTTGCTTGGCGAGGCACGTTTGACTTCGGCGATAATCGCCGGCCGCCGCGCCCGCAATGCACCAATAAACGATCGTGGCGCCGGCGCCCGCTTCGCTGCACCAATTATTACTTCTAACGGAATCTCTTCCCGCGCTGCCTCTACTTCGAGCCGTTTCGCGGCAAAAATCTGATCGAGAATCGACGCCATCTTTTATAATCCGTCAGGCCAACATATCACCGTTATCAACGATAGCGCTGCGGCGCCTCTGCCGCGTGATTACTGGCCAGCCGCATTTTTTCGATCGTCTCCAGCGCCCGCCCCGATTGCAGAATGCGGCGCGCCCTCGCAACGCCTTCCGCCATCGACGGCGCACCGCCGCCAACGTAAATCGCCGCGCCGCCATTCAGCGCGATTACATCCTGCGCTGGCCCCGCATTGCCGGCAAGCGCTTCTTGCAGCATCTCCGCCGCCTCTTTTACATCGCCGGTCAGAAACGTCGTGGGCGCCGCAGCATTGATGCCGAATTGCTCCGGCCTGATCTCATATTCGCATGTCTCACCGGCGTGTACCTCAACGATTCGCGTCGGAGCGGCCAGCGAAATCTCGTCGAGCCCGTCATTCCCGTGCACCACGATCGCATGCTCAACGCCCAGCGTCGCCAGCGCCTCGGCCATAGGCCGCAGCAATTTCGGATCGGCCACACCCAGCAATTGCCGTTTCGGCCTCGCCGGATTCGCCAGGGGTGCGATTAGGTTGAATAGCGTCCGCACGCCGAGCGTGCGCCGCAACACCGCCAGCCGCGCGAGTACCGGATGGTATGCCGGGGCGAAGATAAAGCAGCAATTCGCGTCGTCGAGACAGCGCTGCAAGCCGGCGGGATCCTGCTCCAGCTTCACTCCGAGCTGTTCCAGCACGTCCGCTGCGCCGACCCGCCCGCTGATCGCGCGATTCCCGTGCTTGGCCACGGGCACGCCCGCTGCTGCCGCGACGATCGCCGCCCCGGTCGAGATATTAAACGTTCCGGCGCCGTCGCCGCCGGTCCCGGCGGTATCCAGCAAGTTGCCATCGTTGAGCTTAAGCGGCCGCGCCCGCTTGCGCATCGCCCGCGCCCCGCCCGCCAGTTCCGCCGCCGCTTCCCCTTTGCATTTGAGCGCTATTAGAAACCCCGCCACCAGCACGTCGGGCACGATATCTGCGAGCATTTCACTGACGACGCCTTCGGCTTCGGCCGCGTCGAGCGAGCGCCCGCGCAGCACTTCATCGAAGGCCTTGCGCAAACCGATCACGCGCCCGCACCCGTCAGAAAATTCTGCAGCAGCGCCTTCCCTGCCGGCGTCCCGATCGACTCCGGATGGAACTGCACGCCTTCAATCGGATAGTCGCGATGACGGAGGCCCATGATCTCGCCCTCAGCCGTGCGCGCGCTGACCTCCAGGCATTGCGGAATCCGCAGATGCTCGACGATCAGCGAATGATAGCGCATTGCCTCGAACGGATTACTCAGTCCGGCGAAGACTCCTTTCCCGTCGTGGATCACCGGCGACGTCTTGCCATGCATCAGCCGCGCGGCCCGCACCACTTTGCCGCCAAACGCCTCGGCCATGCACTGATGGCCCAAACAGACGCCTAACATCGGTTTCTCACCTGCCATCTCCCTCAGAATAGCCAGTGAGATTCCCGCCTCTGACGGAGTGCATGGTCCCGGCGAAATGACTATTGCATCCGGCCTGAGTGCGCGCGCCCCGGCCACATCAATCGCGTCATTGCGGCGCACGATCGTCTCGGCGCCGAGCTCACCAAGATACTGCACCAGGTTGTAGGTGAATGAATCGTAATTGTCGATCATCAATATCTTCACGGCTCACCTCCGCGCAGCAGCCTCGAAATCACGCGCTGCGCCGAGCGCCCGAATCATCGCACGCGCCTTGTTGCACGATTCCTCGAACTCCGCTGCTGGGTCCGAATCCGCTACCACGCCACCGCCCGCCTGGATATATACGCGATCGTTCTTTACCAGCAGCGTCCGCAGAGCGATCGCGGTATCGGTATTTCCGGTATAACTGAAATAACCGACTGCGCCTGCATATACGCCGCGCCGCACTGATTCCAGCTCGTCGATAATTTCCATCGCACGGATTTTCGGTGCCCCCGAAACCGTCCCTTGCGGAAACGTTGCGCGAAACGCATCGAAGGCGTCGCAATCATCGCGCAACTCACCGACCACGTTAGAGACGATGTGCATCACGTGCGAGAAACGCTCGACATTCATCAATTCCGTGACTTTGACCGATCCGATCTTCGCAACGCGCCCAACGTCATTGCGCCCCAGGTCAACCAGCATCACATGCTCGGCAATCTCCTTGGGGTCCGCCAGCAATTCGCGTTCAAGGGCAATGTCCTCGCTCTCATTCGCCCCGCGCCTGCGCGTCCCCGCCAATGGCCGCAGCATGATTTGTTTGCCCTCGACGCGCACGTTAGTCTCCGGCGACGCGCCCACCAGCGTCATATCCCCGAGCCGCACATAAAACATATAGGGCGACGGGTTGATGATGCGCAGGCTGCGATAAAGGTTAAACGGATGGGCTGTCAGCGGCGCCTCGAAACGCTGCGACGGCACTACCTGGATAATGTCGCCGGCCGTGATGTATTCCTTCGCCGCGTCCACCATCCCCATATAGCCTTCGCGCGTCTGATTCGAGCTGATATGTGGTTCGCCGGTGCCGTTCAGCGGAAGGCCCAGCGACGGCTGCATCACCCCAGCTTTGAGCCGTTCAATCGTCGCGCCGATCTTCGCTTGCGCACTCGCGTAAGCCTCACTCGGCGAGGGGAATTCCTCGAGCGGCACATTTGCGATTATCTTCAGCGTCTGCCGCACATTGTCGAACACCACCACCACATCAGTGAGCATCACGCACAAGTCCGGTATGCCCAGATCGTCATGTACCGATTCCGGCACGCGCGGCTCGAAACAGCGCACTATATCGTAGGCCAGAAAGCCCACCGCGCCGCCAAAAAAGCGCGGCAATTCCGGTAATTCCGGTGCGCGGAAATGCTTCACCTCGCTGCGCAATTCTTCAAATGCATTGGTCACCGTGCGCGATTCCACAGCCCGGCCGGGCCGGATCAAATCCATCCGATTAGCCCGCGCCCGCAACACCATCGCGGGTTCCGTGCCGAGAAAAGTGTAGCGTCCCCACTTTTCGCCACCGCGTACGCTCTCGAGCAGGAATGAGTAATCGCCGCGAGCCACTTTCAGAAATGCAGAAACCGGTGTTTCCAGGTCAGCCGATATCTCCTGGCATACCGGCACAAGGTTGAACCCCTTCGCGGCTAATGCTTCGAATTCACGTTCGCTTGGCGTCAGCATCACTGCGAGCCTCCCAGCTCGTCTACGGACGCGGCTCTAATTCGCTTTCGCCGCTCGATCATCCCAACCCCGGCCACTGCATTCGTCCCGTCAGCCCCTCGGAACTGCCTATCTCAACGGACCTGTTTCGACCGCTTAAAAATAAAAAGGCCGCAGGAGCTTTGACACCTGCGGCCCTCGAAGAATCTTTCTTTATCTTCGATTTACGAAACCGGAACGCAGGCAGATGCGCCAAAGCGCCAACGCCAATCCGCCGAAATCCGATTTACGTTTCCGATCATTTGCCTAGTTAGATAACCAGCCGCCGTGACATTTGTCAACTAGAATAACGATTAACACTTCACGCTGCCGCTACGGTCTATTCTTCGTTATCGCTGGCACCACTGCTGGAACCGTTGTCCGCGGCTGACGGTGGCGCTGACGATTCCGCTCCCGCCGCCCCGCCACGGCTATATGCGTTGTTGTACTTCTGCCGCATCGCAGTCTGCGCCATCGCCGCAGCTTCCTGGCTCGCGTACGGACCTACCTCGACTTTGTACCAGGTTTGACCGTCTATCGGCGTCGGCACCAGATGAGCCGGAAACCCGATCTTTTGCAGCCGCCGAATCATCTGATTCGCGCCGCTCAAGTCCATTGCCGCCTGTATCTGGATATTGAACGCATGATGCTTCGGCGGCGACTCCTCGGTGTCGGCTCCAGTATCGTCCGTATCAGCGTCAGGATTGTTCAGTTCCGCGCTCGCCGTCCGCTGATGATCCTCCCGGCGAGTGCTCGCTGGCTCT